>JAAYEK010000103.1 GCA_012728785.1 Bacillota bacterium
CAAACTAGGCCTAACCGACGGTAATCTCGGGGCGCATCTGCGGGTTTTGGAGGATGCGGGGTATATCGAGATTATCAAAGGTTATAAAGGCAAAAGGCCTCATACTACCTGCCGGATTACTGAAAAAGGGAGCGAGGCTTTTCAGGATTATCTTAAACAATTGGAAAATGTGATTCAAATGGCTAGAGCTGAAAATAAGTAATTTTTTATCTGTTTAAACGTGATTTAAGTTTGTGATATTCATCGATACAGTCTTCGCAAATTTGCTGCGCGACAAAGCGTGCGATTTCGGCTGTATCTTTTTTTTCTTTAAATAGTTTAAAATCAATGAGGTTAGCTTTAGAGAATGGTGGTTCTTTTTTAGAAGACTTATCCAACATGAATCAACCTTCTTTCAGATTTACAATACTTAGCCATATTTTACCATAGGATCACAAGGGTTTTCAAGGTGTTTTTATTGTTTAAGGCCTAAACGCAGTTTTATTTTTGGATTCATATAACAAATCCTAGCTTATTATTATAATCTGTTAGGCGAGATAACTTTATTTCAGAAAAGTTTAATGAATTCCTATTTTTACTTTACTTGGTCATTGACCGAGAATATTATAGATAATGTAAAAGTAAATACTAGTTTCCAAATTTTGCTTGACGTTTTGTTGTTTTAGGAATAGAATAAAATTAATAAACGTAAGACATTGAAAAATTGGAGATGAGGACATGCCTGAATGCCAAAACTTAGCAGGATGCTCGTTTTTTAACGATCGAATGGCCAACATGCCTGTTACCGCAGAAATGATTAAACGAAAAATATGTAAGGGGGATAATACCGTTTGCGCCCGATACATGGTGAGTAAGGCTGTAGGTAAAGAACATGTCCCGGCAAATCTCATCCCTAATCAGTTGGAACGGGTGGAGGAGATCATCGCTGCGGTAAAAGAAGCTGAGAATAGTTAATTGTTTTAAGATGACGGAAAAAAGCTTCTTTGGCAACGGCCCCTTTCTTGTGATGATGGATTAGCTCAAACATAACCTGGAAATATCAATCACCGTAATATAAATTGTTAGTCCAATGATTAATACCCACCCTGCTAATGCTAACGGATAATGTAATCGAACCAGCTTCGGATGGATTTTTTCCAAGGAGTAAAGCAGAATTTTGCCTCCATCCAGTACCGGTAATGGGACGAGATTAATAATACCTAGGTTAAGGCTTACTGATGCGGTAAATAACAGCCAATTTAAAGATTTTGAGCTAATAAAGTCACCGCCTTGAGCAACAAGACCAATGGCGCTCGAGAGCCGGTTGGGGTGACTGAATGCCTGTAGTAATGCATTAAACATTGCTGAAGATAATCTGCCGGTTAATAACAACGGTTCAATTAGCAACCCATTAAAACTGAACCCTTTACTAAGAATGTTTAAAAGGGAAAAACAGATAATGGTAAGAAGGACACTAGCGATCGGTCCACCAGCAGCTAGGATAATTCTTTTGTTCACCGGTAATTTAAAGAATTGGGTCTCATCTTGTACTTCCGGAAGCAAATAACCACCGATAGGAAATAATGATAGCCTATATTCGGTTATTCCTTTATAAAAACCCCAAACTTTTGGGCCGAATCCAATGGAAAAACATTTAACCGGCACTGCCACCAGTTTAGCTGCTAAAAAATGGCCGAATTCATGGGCAAGAACCACTAAGCCAACCAAGAGAATCGCCAGAATGTAGTTCATTAAGGGCCTCCTTTAATGATAAATCAGTTGAATTAACGTGGATTAATATTAATAAAAAAACAACCTTGGAAACGGATTCCAGGTTGAGGTGGTTGCGATCTAAAAATTTCCTAAGAAAATCAAGGTTTAACCGGAGCTTCAGGCTTAGCCCAAGCTAAAACCATAAAATCATTATTGTCCATCTTGAATGTATCTATAACAACCCATCCTAAACTCTCATATTTCCCGGAATCCGCAGCTGGGACCTCAATGGTTTCTTTAATGTCTTCCGGTTTTATGTTGGCCAAATCAAACACACCTTTCGTATCGTATGTTATTACTTTAAAGTATTCGACGCTTAATAATAAAAATCCTACAACAAAATAGAGATATATTTTTTTAACCGATTTTTTTACCCTCATCTATTAAATCGGTTCATTTAGTTTATTACTGAAGTATATTTTTATCCCTTTTGGAAAGAAAAAAGGGATAAATTTTGTCTTATACCTTATGTTAGTCGAATTCAAGTTTAAATATTTTAATCACTACCAATATCTTATGAAAAATGGGTATGGAGTTCACTACAGATTGGTTAATTGTCTAAAGACCGATCTGTTTTTCAAGCGCTAAATCTGTTATAATAGAGATAATCAGCTAGAGGGTAGGAGGATGTTACATTAATATGCTTTCCGACATTGAAATTGCGTCTGCTTGTAAGTTAAAATCAATTGGGGAGATAGCGGAGAAGCTCCAGATTTCCGACGATTATTTGGAACTATACGGAAAATACAAAGCTAAGCTTGATTTAGGCCTCCATTCCTCACTAAAAAATAAACCTAACGGTAAGCTGATATATGTTACTGCAATTACTCCAACTCCGGCGGGAGAGGGAAAAACAACCACTGCTATCGGATTGACTCAGGCTTTCGGTAAACTCAACCGTAAAGTTTGTCTTTGTTTACGAGAACCTTCTTTGGGACCGGTATTTGGTGTCAAGGGCGGCGCTACCGGCGGTGGTTATTCTCAGATTTTGCCAATGGACGAAATTAACTTGCATTTCACCGGAGACATTCACGCGGTGACTGCCGCCCATAATTTATTGGCGGCGGTAATCGATAACCACCTAATGCATGGTAATGAACTTCAAATCGATCCCAAAAGGATTCGTTGGCGCCGGGTAATGGATATTTCCGACCGTCAGCTGAGAAACGTCATCGTTGGTTTGGGTAAAAAAAGCGACGGTGTAGTCCGGGAAACAGGTTTCGATATCTCCGTCGCCTCCGAAATTATGGCGATTTTATGTCTAGCTACGGATTTGGAAGATTTAAAGACTAGATTGAGCAAGATTATCGTAGGTTATAGTTATCAAAACCAACCCATATTCGCCGCTGATCTAAAAGTTGTCGGGGCAATGACTGTCCTTTTAAAAGACGCTATTAAGCCCAATTTGGTCCAGACCATTGAAGGAGATCCGGTATTAGTCCATGGGGGGCCTTTCGCTAATATTGCCCATGGCAATAATTCGATAATCGCCACCAAGATGGCTTTAAAACTAGCGGACTATACTATCACCGAAGGCGGATTTGGCGCTGATCTGGGCGCGGAGAAGTTTTTCGATATTGTCGGTCCGGCTGCCGGGATAGGTCCGGATCTCGCTGTTTTAGTGGTTACGGTTAGAGCTTTAAAATTCCATGGTGGTGTTAATAAGACAGATTTAAATCTCGAAAACACTTCCGCCTTGAAACTGGGACTTTCAAATTTGGAACGGCATTTGGCCAACCTGCGCCGAGTCTATCAACTACCGGTGGTAGTTGCGGTCAATCGTTTTCCTTCCGATACCGATGCTGAACTAAAGATAGTCTTAGAGTATTGTAAGGAGCAGGGAGTTAGAGCGGAAATTTCCGAGGTGGTGGCCAAAGGGGGAGCGGGCGGAGTCCAATTAGCAACTGCTGTCTTGGAAGTATTAGAGCAGGAAACCAATGACTTTACGCCGCTTTATTCCTATGACATTCCAGTCAAACAAAAAGTTGAAATCATCGCCACTAAAATCTATGGGGCGGCTTCAGTTGAATATTCGACTGAAGCGGAAAAGGCCATCGCTTCCTTGGAACGGGAGGGTTATTCCGATCTTCCGGTTTGCATTGCCAAGACTCAGATGTCTTTTTCCGATGATCCTAACTTAAAAGGCGCTCCTTCCGGCTGGCGGTTGAAGGTGCGGGAAATCCGGATCATGGCTGGGGCCGGCTTTATTGTGGCTATTGCCGGAGATATTTTAACCATGCCCGGTTTACCAATAAAACCAGCTGCCGAAGAAATTGATTTACTCCCGGACGGTAGAATCGTCGGCCTGTTTTGACTGTTTTAGCTATTGGCTTATGGCTGCTGGCTACTGGTCACTTGTTATTTTGTCTCAATAATATGCCCAAGAACTAAAGGCTAAAGGTAAAAGCTAATAGCTAAAAGCTAAAAGCCAGCGGCGAAACAAGCAAATAAATACTAATCATTTATGGAGTGTGGAATTTAATGGACTTAGAAAAGGTGGCTATTCTCGACTGTGGTGGCCAATATACCAAAGTAATTGATCGGAAAGTGCGGGAAATGTCCGTGAAATCGGATATTTTTCCGATTAGTGTCTCCGCAGCTGAGTTGCGGGAGTACCAAGGGATTATATTTTCAGGCGGACCGGGAAGCGTTTGGGCGGAACATTCGCTAGAATATGATCCGGAAATATTTGATTTAAAACTGCCGATGTTGGGAATTTGTTACGGAATGCAATTAATCAACAAGCATTTTGACGGGATAGTTGCGCCTGGTTTAAAGACCGAATATGGTGAGACCGAAATTGAATTGCAACCGGATTGCCCCCTCTTTGACGGGATGGATCGGAAACAACAAGTATTGATGAGTCATGGCGACTCCGTGAAAGAACCGGCCCCCGGTTTTTTAATTGGGGCGCGTTCGGAACAAATTATTGCCGCAATATATAATCCCGACCTAAAGGTTTATGGAGTTCAATTTCACCCGGAAGTGGATTTGACGATTAACGGCAAACAAATATTGGCTAATTTTTTGTTTAAAGTCTGTGGCTTCCATGGAGATTACCTACTGGAAGATAGAATTGAGACTGCTATCAATAAGATTAAAGAGAAAGTGAAAGATGAAAAGATTTTAGTTTTGGTAAGCGGTGGAGTTGATTCGGCAGTCAGCGCCGCTTTACTGGTTAAAGCCTTAAATCCCGAGAATGTCTATGCGATTCATATTGATCATGGCTTTATGCGTAAAAACGAAAGCGATCTGGTCTGCGACAATCTACGCCGGATGGGCTTAATACATTTAATTCGTGAAAATGCCGCCGCTGACTTTTTTAATAGTATAATAGAAGTTAATGGCAAAAGGATTGGGCCTTTGACTAAAGTAATTGATCCTGAGGAAAAAAGGAATATTATCGGCGAGGTCTTCATTAAGGTAGTTAAGCGGACCGCCGCTAGTCTCAATCTTGATTTTGATAAAACTTTTTGGGCTCAAGGAACCCTTCGCCCCGACTTGATCGAGAGCGGCAACCCGGATGTCTCCGGTTATGCCCATAAGATCAAAACCCATCATAACGATGTGGATATCGTTCGCCGCGCCCGGGAAAAAGGACTAGTGGTTGAAACCAACTGGGATTGGCATAAGGATGAGGTCCGGCAGGTGGCGAGGGCCCTGGGAATCGACGAAAGTATAGCCTCACGGCAGCCTTTTCCCGGACCGGGATTGGCGATTAGGGTTATTTGTAACGACGGTACGGAAAAGATTCAATCCGATCAAGAGAAGCGTTTTCAAGAAGTCTTTGGGGCGCTCACTTCTGGATATCAAGGTCAACCCCTTCCCCTTAAATCAGTAGGAGTCCAAGGCGACTGCCGTAGCTACCGTTATTTGGCGTTGGTCTCCGGTAAAGGCATGGACTTAGACTGGAACGAGATTTACCGGATTGGGACTAATTTACCGAACCGGGTGGATTTTATTAATCGAGTGGCTTACTGCTTAAACCGGCGGGAATTATCGGGAGAAATTAAAACCCATCAAATGTATTTAGACCGGGAGAATGTGGAACTGCTCAGGGGAGTCGACCATCTAGTCGTAGAAAAATTGAACCGGAAACCGATTAGTCAAGTATTTGCGGTTTTATTGCCGGTGGGAATCAACCGCCGTTATTCAGTGGCGATTCGCACCATTATCACCAGCGATTTTATGACCGGTCGCCCGGCAAGTATTGGAAAAGATATATCCAAAGATGTTATCTCCGAATTGGTTTCTGAAATTGAAAGCAGTTTTCCGGAAATTGATTTAATCTTTTACGATATAACCAGTAAACCACCGGCGACGGTTGAGTGGCAGTAATTAACAAGTGAACAATTGGTAGTAATTAGTACGGTTGTGGACCTTAAGCAAAGAGATAGTTTAATTTGCAAGTAATTGTATGGTAAAAGATGTTTGATGATACCGGCATGTTTGTTCCTGTTTGATCGGATGAAATACTTCAGGAGGAAAGACCTTACATGCCCAAATATGAACGACATTCGAACTTAAAAATGTATGCCGAAGTCCGGTCGTCAATCATGGATTCAGTCGATAGTTTAAAGGACTTAGCAGAAGAATTAGGAAAAAAATTTGTAGTGAGTCAGGATGAACAGGACGAATTGTTATTGAGAGAGAACCCTGATTCGGCTTATGGAATTGAGATTAAGATAGCGCCCCGGAAGATTTTTTTTGGGATGAATGCTTGTCGTGATTATCATCAGTTTATCAAGGCTTTGGAAACAAACATCAAAGTAATTTCGGAGCAAATAATTCCTAAAGAAGTTCTCTGTATCGGAGTGCAAGGATTTTATCTTTATCCAATCAGTTCTTTTCAGGAATTTTCCCAACTTGCTTTTTCCTGGACCGGAAATTATATTAGCGTTCATAGTATGCTGGAAATTGATGACCTTGGGGTTACGGTATGCTTTCGGGAAGGTAGTTTAAAAGTGACCTTAACCTGTAAAATTATGACTAAAGACCAGATTGGCGGCTTTTTCCCCGATGCTTCAATTGATACTGTAGCTAAACTAAATTTATTTATTAATGTTGAAATTGCTACTGATGAAGTGGTAAAAATGGATTCAGTCGCATCCCACTCTATCGGTGAAGCCATCAAAGAACAGGTGCATCATGCGACGCAACTAATCGAGGAACGTTTGGGGAAGGAGATTAATATCGATTCGTCAACGAGTGTTTCCTAAAGTTTTTGATCGAAAATTCCGATTACAATAATAAGCGGTTTCATTTTTTTAGACAAGGAGATGAAATAAATGGACGTGATGAATGTCGCTAATATTTATACCGCTTTACAAATGAATCAAGTCCATAGCGCAGTCCAAACCGGTCTACTCGAAATGGCCATGAATTCTCAGGTTCAGGCTGCTCAAAATTTAATTGAAGATCTCGCTGCGGTGCCGGTAAACCCGGAACATTTGGGTAATAATATTGATGCTTATCTATAAGCGGCATGAAAAATCGGTGTCGGGTTAAGCGAAACGACTACTAAATCGAGGATTCTTATGATTGAGAAGTATAATTATCAAGGCCATTATTTGGCTTTTTTTTATATCTTTAATGAAGGGAAAAATTAGCTACTGAAGAATAATGTTTTTTAATAATTTGGTTATTATGAACTAAAACATGGGAGGAGTACCGGTGAATTATTATTTGTCAAGGTTTTATCGATTCATTTATGAAGGGGCCATTCCTTTTACCAAGTTGGTTTTGATTTTATCCGGTTTGAGTTTTATCCTGATCTTTTTTTTGAATAATATCATTAACCTCACCAGCCTTCTTGCTTTGATCCCGATGAATTTACCAGGGTTCTTTTGGACTTTTTTGACATATCCCTTGGTAAATCTCGACTTCTTGTCATTAATCTTTGCCGGACTTTGGTTTTGGTTTGTTGGGGGCAGTTTGGAACGGACCTGGGGCACTAGGATTTATATATCTTTCTGGGTGCTGGTTACCTTAATAACCGGGGGAGCAATGGCCTTAGCAGCGATTTTTACTAAGATACCCTATTATCCGATTGTTGGTCTTTGGCTACCTTTAGTCGGTATTACTTGGGCCTGGGCTAAAGTATATCCGGAAAGGGAAGTAATGTTTTGGGGGATCTTTCCGATTAAAGCAATTTGGTTGGCATGGCTTCACGCCGGGATTACTTTCTTTAATTACATCCATGTTGGAAACAAAACCAATGTTTATATGGCCCTGGCTGCGATTAGCGGTATTGCTTTAGTATATTTATTTGGGGATACCGGCCGTTTAGGGCGGGGCCTTCGTTACCGGAATTGGAGACGCGAGAAGAGCTATCCAAAAAATAGACGTTCTCGGCTCCGAATTATCAAGTAGTCTCGGTTCATCATTTGTCGGTGATTATTTAGATTTATTTGAGTGGTAATGGCAGGAAAAATATTATTTTATCGAGAATTGTATTAGTTGGATTTTTTTATATATTTTATCCTGGGAGTAGCTATGTCTGCTGTAGGAATATTTATTAAACGCATGGGAACCAAGTATCAAGATTATAAGCCTTTGGAAGCTGGGACCGAATTATCGATCAGCGATTTTTCGGGGTTCACTAATTCCGGCAATCAACTACAAACCCTGTTGGAGGCGTATGAAATTGATGACGTGTCCGGGGTTAATCATTGGTTTGAGGAGATGACCAAAGATTTTTTAGCTCCTCAAAGTTTACCGTTACCTTTTGCCAAAGCCTTGCAAAAGGTTACCGGGATGCCTCCTAGTTTGGCCATGGAATGGCTTTCCGAGAATGTGGTCGATCTAGCCGAATTAGGTAGCGAAGATGAGGTAATAGCTTATTTTCAGAAAAACCCTAAGATCTACTCGGCTTGTCTAGTTTTGGGTGTAGCTTTTGGTTTATCTAGCGACAAACCCATTTTGGTTTCAGCCAATGGATTGCAATATTTTAATAAACTTAAAAAGGAAGGCCGTTTAGAGCAAGGGATTTGGCTAAATACGGACCGTTTTATCAGAGCTTCCTTTTCAGTCATCGATCGGGTTTGCACCATTACTTTTATTGCGGAAGTCGGCTTTAAAATGGCTGGTTTCAGTCTCTCGGAACTCACCGGTGATCTGGCGGAATCTTTTGATTTGCCGCAAAAGTTGGCGGCTGCTACCGGTTTTTCCGTGGATGCCATAGATATTGTCGGTTTAGTTGATGGAATAGCCAATCTTGGACTTTCGATGTTGGTCGGGAAGACTGTAGGAACAATGGTGGAATGGTTGAATGATGATTTACAACAAGAGTTGACGGAGCTATCCACACAAATTGACGCTAAGCTGCGTTTGCGGGAATTATTAAAGGAAGAAGCCCCTCCTGAAACAATTATCCCTCTTATTGAACTTATGAAGGAGCAAGGAGACTACTGTTCAATTTTGGATAAACGCAATAAGGATAATTAACATCTAAGCTCATTTCTAAAACCGTTAGCTGAAAGAGAAGGAAAGAAATGTTTTTTGGAGCGATTTTTCGGACCGTCAAAGGCGGTTATGATGCTTATAACATCCGAAAAAAACTAAAGGAATACAAAAAAGAGCTTACTCAAGAGTTGTTCGCCCCGTTTTCGACTTATGAGACTTTTCTGGCTTCGGAAAGATTGTTAATGGCTGAATATATGATTGAGTTATCAAAGCTCAAAGCCAGAGCGGCCAAAGTAGAAACTCTGATTAGGTTGAAAGAGAGGATGAACCGAAGGATGAAGGAGATTATCGCTCAGGCGCAAACGGAGTTGGAAGAACGGTCAGCCACCAAACTTGATGTAGCTCGTTTAGTTAACGGATTGCGGGAATTGTCAATCGCGGTTGACCGGGATTTGGTGAATTTTCGAAAAGAGATCGCCGCTGACCAAAAAAACCTCCATCATCAGCTTCATGATTTGGGTGAACAGTTTTTACAACTATCCGACCGGATTGACGCTCAAGCTAATCAAACCGCTGCTTTTGAAAGGAAAATCAATAACTTTTCCAAGAAGATAAATGGTTTTACCAGCGAACTCGAAGAAATAACCAAAGTAGACTTGAAAAAAGCTAAATCCATCAAATTTATTTGGTGTTTTAATATAGCTTTATTATTAGTGGTAATTTTTTTGTTAATTAAGTGAATTTGAACTGTATTTGGAAATCAAAATCTGGAGGTCGTTCTCATGGCCTATCGTCGATGGGTGTTATGGTTTTTATTATTCGTAATTATTCAACCTTGCGTTTTTGCCAGAGAGGAGTATTCATACCGGGTTTTTTTAGAAGAATCCATTGTAACCTTGGAAGAATCCATTGTCCCCGGTTCCTTTAAGATCAGCCCGAATGGTTTGAGTTATGCCTGCATTGTCAATGATAAAAACAATTTTCAAGTAATCTTGGACGGCAGAAGGCATCGTAGCTATGAAAAGATCTCTGATTTATGTTTCGCTCCAAATAATAACCATTTAGCTTACATCGCCAAACGAGGTCAGCGTTTTTTCTTGGTCTATGACGGGATTGAGGGCGAAGGCTATGATCGGATTGAGGAAAGTAGCTTTTTGTTTAGTTCCAATGGCATCCACTATGCCTTTGTGGGTAAACGCGGAGATAAATCTTTAGTAGTAACCGAAACCGGTAAAGAAAAAGCTTATGATGAGATCGGCGCGGGTCTGATCAAGTTTAGCCCTGATGGTCAAATCCTAACTTATCCGGCCCGGGTCGGTACCCAGTGGTTTTTGGTCGTGAATGGTCAAGAGAGTAAGGCTTATCATGGAATTTGGGATGTGGCGTTTAGTAGGGATAGTATGCGGTTAGCGGCAGTAGTCCAAGTTGAAAACAGGTATTCGGTATTGGTCGATGATGAAGAAGGCCCGGTCTTTCCGCTGGTTAAACCCGGGAGCTTGATTTTTAGCCCTGACAGTCGGCAAATTGGATATATAGCCCAAGATCAGGGACAAGAGTTTATCGTCATTGATCACCAGGTAGGCAACGCTTATGATCGAATCATCAGCCGACAGCCGGCTTTTTCTCCGGATAGCTCCAAAATTGCCTATGCCGCTCAACGTCAAGAGGACCAGTTTGTAGTATGGGATGGAGTAGAGGGAAAACCTTACCAAATGATTATGGATGAACCGCCGGTCATTAGTCCTAACAGTCGGAATCTGGCCTATGCGGCTTATGATGGAACTGATTGGGTAGTGGTATTGGATAGCCAAGAACAAACTCCTTATGCGACGATCGGCAAAGGAACGCTTACCTTTAGTAATCGGGGATCAAAGTTGGCTTATACCGCTAAGACTAAAGACGGAATCTGGACCGTTGTTGTGGATGGATTGGCCGGGCGTTATTATGACGATATTGGTTTGAATAGTTTGACTTTTAGTCCGGATGGCAGAAATGTAGTTTATAGCGCCCGCCGGGGAAATAAATGGCTGGTAGTGCTGGACAATGAAGAGGGAAGGCTTTTTGACGCGATTATTAACGCCGGAAACAATCAGATTAGATTTAAGGGGTCGGCGTTCTTTTATTATTCGGTGTTGAACGGGAATAAAGTAGTGACCATTCAGGAACGAATCGCCAGTAAAAGTGATTTTGTTGATTTTCAAAAGGACCCTGCTGATAATGAAATACCTCTCGATCAGCCTGCGAAAGAATTTGTTTTCGGCTTTAATCCTCCTGATGGAATAGCTTTTATTGAAACAAACAAAACTGTTGATTCTGTCCAGGTCGAAATGATGGGTCAACAATTAAATGAAGAAGAGGTTAAGATCCGGACTGAGATTAACAAAAGCGCCACCGGATATCGATCTAAACATTTAATCTTACAATATCAAGTTAAGGACGTTGAAGATCCGGCCCGGGGTGAAGCCCTCTCCGTTTTAGAGGGAGTGGAATTTGTTCAAATTTTGGATTCCAATGGGGCGATAATTAGATTTGAGGGAGTGGAAAACTTTGATAAGCGGTTAAAAAAAGCCCCTGCCAAATATTATCGACATTTTAAGGACTTTTTTGCCAAAGAACAGGTGGAGCAGCGGTTAAGAGATAATTGGAAAGCTTCGGTTGAAGATTTGAACAAAAAAAGCTTTCAAATAGGCGATATCTGGGACAGCACTGCGAAGCTTCCTTTACCTAATGGAGCAATAAGCGATGTTTCGGTTGCAATAGAATTTAAGGAAGAAACATTGGTCGATTCCGTCCCCTGTGTCCGATTGGAGATTGATTATGATTTGAGCTCGTCAAATCTTTCAAGCTTCGTTTCCGAGATTATTAAAAAGGGCATTCCTCAGTTGCAAACCGATCCGGAGGTTGAGATCAGTTGTAAAGGTGAAAGTATTGTCGTACCTGATACTTTGCTTGGCTTTGGGGGACATATGGAGATGATTATCAAGGCCTTGGTTGAAGTCCCGGAACATGGCAAGAAAGAGTTTATGTTCAAACATAAGGTGGAAGTCACTTGTGAGTACCTTTGAATTAGTAAGCAGTGATCAGATACCGGTAATCGCTTAAAACGATTGATTCGTTTGATCCCTTCAAGAACTATTGGATATTGACTTTTCCTAATGCTAGTGGTATATTATTATGAATAAAGCAATGATGGGGATATGTTATCCGGATCCGGTTTCTCAGAGAGGGAAAGTCGTCGGCTGCAAGCTTTCCTGGTAACCAACGGTATAATACCACCCTTGAGCGGTTGCCCGAAACTTTTTAGTAGGGTAGCCCGGAAAACGGCCGTTATCCGTTGAAAGCCGGGTCGTCAGCCAAGAAAGGTGGAACCGCGGAAGCACAAGTCTTTCGTCCTTTCAATAAGGATTGAAGGCTTTTTTTATTATTATAGTAAAAAGGTAAGGCAGGAGACAGACTTCCGATCTTCTATCTTCTACCTTCTGTCTTCTATCTCCTACATTCTAAATACTAATACAAGGTTGGTGAATGCAATGAATGATCATGAAGTGAATGTCGGTATTTTGGGACTGGGCACGGTAGGGACCGGAGTCGCTAAAATATTATTGACCCAAAGCGGGCTTTTGAAGACACGTTCGGATTTGAATTTTAAGCTCAAGGCCATCGCCGAAATCAACTGGAATGTGAAACGGGATTTGAATCTGGATGGAATCCAATGTTTGACCGATGCCAAACAGTTGATTGCTGATCCGGAAATCGATATTGTGGTCGAGACCATCGGTGGATATGAACCTGCCTTTAGTTTCATTAGCGAGGCTTTATGCAACCGCAAACATGTGGTGACCGCCAATAAAGCTCTAATTGCCACTCGCGGACGGGAATTATTTAAAATCGCTAAGGAAAACGGAGTGGGTCTTCTCTTTGAAGCCAGTGTCGGCGGAGGGATACCGATTATTAAGGGGCTGCGGGAAGGGTTGGTCGCTAATAAAATCGAAAGTATTTATGGAATTTTAAACGGGACTTCCAATTATATCCTTACCCGAATGCACCAGGACGGTCTCGAGTTTGAAGAAGCTTTAAAAGAAGCTCAGGTTAAGGGCTTTGCCGAAGCTGACCCCACTTTGGACGTGGGAGGCGGCGACGCAGCCCATAAGTTGACGATCTTGGGCTCTTTGGCAACTTCAAGCACATTGGATTTTGATAGTTTATATGTGGAGGGGATTACCCCCATTACCAAATTGGATATTAATTTTGCCAAAAGCTTCGGTTTTACCATTAAGTTGTTGGCTATATTCCGGGCTTTGGAGAATGGTTTGGATTTGAGGGTCCATCCGACCTTGATACCCAATACCCACCTGTTGGCAGCGGTTAATAATGAGTTGAACGCAATTTTCGTAAAAGGCGATTTTGTGGGAAACACGATGTTTTATGGTCCCGGCGCTGGCGAACGGCCGACCGGCAGCGCCATTGTCAGTGATATAGTGGATTTGTCCAAGGGTTTGTTATTAAAAGAAGGCGAACCAAGTTCCTATCTTTCGATCGATCCGGAACGACGAATGGAACTGGCGCCGATTAATGCGATTAAAAACCGTTTTTATCTGAGGTTCTTCACCTATGACAAACCGGGGGTTCTTTCTAAAATTTCCGGTATTCTCGGCGAGAGGGGGATCTCCATATCCTCCATGGTCCAGCTGGAGACCCATGAGAAAGATAACTATGTGCCGATTGTCCTCTTAACACATAAAGCCTCTGAAGAGGCAATGGAAGAGGCTTTGCGGGAGATCGATCAGTTCGACTTTGTTAAAGATAAAGGATTGAGGTTGAGGCTCTTTTGATTGATAGGGGTTATCAATTAATTTATGATTTGATTTTATTCAAAGGAAGCCTGTCCGGTAAAAGCTCGGACGGGTTTTTTTTATTAACAAAAAAGTGACGTTGTTTTCAATACATCAATCTTCTTATTTCTGGATTACTTAAGTAAACAGGTTTTTCTTCAATTATGTCGAAATAGACGAAAGAAGTTATTAATGACAATTGGGAGTGGTTGCTAGTGCGGATTAATATGTCTAGAATAAAAGTATTGGTTATGGTTACGCTTATCATTATTATCAGCATTGGTATTTATCGTAAAGCCGCTTTTAATAGTAAGCCGGTTATTGACCCCGAAGGTCAGTTAACTTTACATACATCGGAATTTCCAAAGTCCTTTAATTCCTTTGTCAATAATTCCGCCGATGCGTCGGCCGTTTTTAATCTGGTATATGAGACCCTTTTGGACATGGATTATAACACTTTGGAATATCAACCGTTAATCGCCGAGTCTTGGACGATATCGCCGGATAAGAAGGAATTTATCTTTAAGTTAAACCCCGAGGCCAAGTGGTCCGACGGAGAACCGATCACCGCTGCGGACGTTAAATTTACCTATGATACTATTATGGATCCGAAGAATTTAACCTCGGTGCTGCGTTTATTTTATAACCGGTTAAATCCTCCGGAGATCATCGATGACCATACCGTGAAAATGACGGTAAAGACCGTTCATTTCAAAAATTTTGAGATGGTCGCCGGGTTTAATGTTTTGCCCAAACACTTGATGGAAGGGAAAGATTTTAATAAGGATTTTAACATGAGTCTTCCCGGCGGCAGTGGCCCGTATGAACTTACCGAGGTGAAGGAAGGCAGATATTACGTTTTAACCCGTAAGCAAAATTATTGGGCCGACCAGTTGCCCCACCGCTATCAGACATATAATTTCGGGAAGATCAGATATAAAGTTATGGATCGTAATATGGCCTTCGAAGCCTTTAAAAAGGGCGAATTTGATATTTATGATGAAATAATGCCGAAACGTTGGGTAACCGAAACCGATACCGAGCATTTTCAGAAAAACTGGATCGTCAAACAAAAGATTTACAATTACGCTCCGCGGGGATTCTGGGGATTGGCGATGAATATGCGTAAACCGTTATTTCAGGACATCCGGGTCAGAAAAGCGCTTTCGCTTTTGTTGGACCGGGAGACGATCATCAATAAAATATACTTTGACATGTATCAACCCTTGAGTTCATATTGGCCGTCCTTATATGGGCCGAACGAAAAACGTCCCCCGGCCCTTGGATATGATCTCAACCAAGCCAGGGATTTGTTAAAAGAGGCCGGGTATGACCGTTTGGATAGTAGCGGTTATTTGATTGGTCGGAACGGTAAACCTCTGGAGCTTACCATCATCTATGCTATCGAAGATTATGAAAAAGATTTGACTATCTTCAAGGAAAATTGTAAAGAAGCCGGGGTTAAGGTAAATTTAAAACGGTTGTCCTGGGCAACTTTGATTAAGGAGATGGACCATTATAACTTCGATATGGTTCGGATCGGCTGGACCGGGACGTTATTCCCCGATCCCGAACAGTTATGGCATTCCAAACACCGCGCTGAATTGGGAGGGAGTAATCTTCCCGGATTTAACAACGAGCAAATCGACAATTATATCGAGTCTCTTCCGGCAAACTTCGACCCTCAAAGCCGGATTCAAATATTGAAGCAGATGGATCAGATCGTCGCTCGGGAATTCCCCTATGTTCTTTTGTGGGAGAAAGATTTTAGCTGGTTGTTTTATAAAAACATCTTTGGTAAACCAAAAACAGTTAGTCAAAAATATACTCTCGGAGCTATTAAATACTGGTGGATCGATCCGGTAAAAGCTAAAAAATATCAGGAAGCGGTTGAGCAAAAGAAACCGCTCCCGGCTGAACCGGAAGAAATTCGTTATGATGAAATGGTCCAAAAATAGATTTTACTAAAAAGGTGGTCTTTGATGCGCGCCTATTTTCTCAAAAGGTTACTGCTGATTTTCCCGACTTTGTTGGGGATTACCATTGTCTGTTTTTCGATTATGCAAATGGTGCCCGGCGGTCCGGTGGAACAAGCGATTCAGAAGATCAAGATGGCTGCTCAAGGCGAAGCTGGGGGCGGTCTTGGAAACGATCCTGGGATTCAATCGGCCATTACTGAACAAGAGATTGAAAACATTAAAAAATATTATGGCTTTGACAAGCCGGTTTTGACCAGATACTTTATTTGGCTTGGTAAATTAATCCGTTTTGACCTGGGAACTTCATATACCTATGAAAAGCCCGTGCTCCAAGTCATTACCAGCCGGATTCCCATCTCCCTTACCTTCGGGTTAACCGGATTGCTGCTCACCTATTTGGTTTGTATTCCGCTAGGTATCAAAAAAGCCTTGAATCATGGCGAGCGATATGATCAATGGAGCAGTGTCTTGATTTTCCTTGGGTATTCTATTCCGGCGTTTGCGTTGGGAGTATTACTGATTGTTCTTTTTGGGGGCGGGACTTTTTTGAACCTTTTTCCCATCAGTGGAGTTGTATCGGACCATTTTGAACAATTATCGCTCTTTGATAAAATTTTTGATTGTCTCCACCATATGTTATTGCCGCTCATCTGTTACACGATCGGTGGTTTCGCCACGCTGACTTTACTGATGAAGAATTCTTTAATGGAGCAGCTAAATCAAGATTATGTTCGTACAGCCGTGGCCAAAGGGTTAAGTTATCACCAAGCCGTTTTCCGGCATGCATTGCGTAATGCCTTGATTCCCATTGTCACCAATATCGGAATGATTATCAGCGTTATACTTTCCGGGGCGCTACTGATTGAGACGGTTTTTACCATTGACGGGATGGGTCTGTTGGGATATCAGTCAATTGTTAACCGGGATTATCCGGTGGCTCTTGGCTTGATTGTCATCTCCAGCTTGTTAATGTTGGTGGGAAGAATTATTTCTGATTTTTGCCTGGCTGTAGTTGATCCCAGGATTAAGTTTAGGTGAAAAAACAGTAATCAGGAGACAGGAGCCAGGATTTCCGACTCCTGGCTCCTGATTACTAGAGGCATTTCAAAAATACGGAGGATATCAAATGCAGTTTTCCCCGGTCACCCTAAAGCGGATTAAAAAGTTTAAACGAATGAAAAGAGCTTATTTTTCCTTCTGGATTTTAGTGGGGTTATATATTATTTCGCTTTTTTCAAATCTAATCGCCAATGATAAACCGCTTTTGGTGAGGTACGAAGGGAAAATGTTTTTTCCGATTTTCCGGTTTTATGACGGCGCCAATTTTGGGTTAGAGGCTACCGAAAAACCGAATTATAAAGAGTTAAATGAAACTTCGGCCTTTACTCAAACCAGAGGTAATTTCATGGTATTTCCACTTATCCCTTACGGGCCTAATGAATCTTTATTAAATATTGAAGGATATCCGCCGACTTCGCCTACGCTGAAAAATCTGTTGGGAACCGATGACCGGGGGCGCGATATTCTAACTCGTTTGTTATATGGATTTCGAATAAGCTTTAGTTTCGCGTTATTAATTACTTTTTGTAGTCTGGCTGTTGGCATAATCATTGGAGCTCTTCAGGGATATTTCCATGGCTGGTTTGATTTGACCATGCAACGGGTGATTGAGATTTTTTCCACCCTTCCGTTTCTATATATTGTAATTATTATTAGCAGTTCATTAGGGACGGGATTTTTAGTATTATTATTAATATTTGTCATCTTTGACTGGATCGGAATCTCCTATTTTATTAGATCGGAATTTTTAAAACTCCGGGAAGTCCAGTTTGTCGAGGCTGCCCGGGCCTTGGGGGTCAGTGATTGGAAGATTATGTTCCGGCATATGTTGCCTAACGCTTTGACCCCGATCATTACCTTTCTACCTTTTAGCCTGATTGGGGCGATTACTTCATTGTCGGCCCTTGATTTTTTAGGATTCGGTCTGCCTGCGCCTACTCCGAGTTGGGGTGAGTTGATGCGTCAAGGACTAGGTAATATTTTTTCATATTGGCTGTCGGTATTTCCGGTCTTAGCTTTATTCGGAGTATTATTGCTAATCGCTTTTGTGGGTGAAGGAATCCGGGATGCGTTTGATCCCAAAGAATATCAGAAGATGGAGTAGCGATGAAAGAAGCGGTTTTAGAAATTAAAGATTTAGCGGTGAATTTTGAAACCGAATCCGGTTCGATCAAAGCGGTTAACGGTGTATCATTAGGTCTTAATCCCGGGGAAATCTTTGGTTTGGTCGGTGAGTCCGGTTGTGGTAAATCAGTTACGGCTTTATCGGTTTTACGATTGGTGGCGACCCCGCCGGGAAAAATTGCCGGTGGGAGCATTCGGTGGAAAGGAAAAGATTTATTAAAAGAATCTTATCAAGATTTGATTAAAATCCGGGGCAAAGAAATCAGCATGGTTTTTCAGGAACCGATGACTAGTTTCAATCCGGTCCAAAAAATTGGCCTTCAAATTGGTGAAGTATTGCAAATTCATACTGATTTGAATCCGATTGAAATTAAGGAGCGGGTAATTGAATCACTTCACCGGGTCGGGATCTCCGACCCTAAGCGTAGTTACGAGGCGTACCCCCATGAACTTTCCGGGGGAATGCGGCAACGGGCGATGATCGCTATGGCCCTGATCTGCGGGCCGCAATTATTAATAGCCGATGAACCGACCACTGCTTTGGATGTAACGATACAGGCCCAAATATTGGATTTATTATTCGAGTTACAGTCCGAAAGCAAAATGGCGGTATTATTGATCACTCACAATCTTGGAATTGTGGCGGGAAATGCTCAAAAGGTAGCGGTGATGTATGCCGGAAAAATTGTGGAGTCGGCTACTACGCCGGAATTATTTAAAAACCCGCTCCATCCTTATACCCAAGGATTATTGGCTTCCCTCCCCAAGCTCGACCAATCGGAACCGTTGTTTACAATCCCCGGTATGATTCCGGATCCCTTGCATTTGCCGACCGGTTGTTATTTTGCATCCCGTTGTCACAAGGTCATGGAACAATGCCGGAGAGAATATCCTTTTGAAAAGGAAGTGGCTCCTGGGCATCGGGTGAGCTGCTGGAACTGATAGAAGGTAGAAGACAGAAGTTGGAAGGGTTCAAGAAAAAATCTAAACTTGATAAAATGAGATTTATGAATATAGCCCAAGGTTCTTTGGAAGAGTGTCGGTATTATTTAATTTTGGGAAACGATTTAGGGTACGGAGAGTGTTTTAAAATAACTAATCAACTCGATGAAGTAGGAAAACTTTTAAATTCATATATCAATGCAATTAATAATGATTGTAAAGAGTAACTTAGAAGATAGAAATCAGTGGATCGAGGACAGCTTAGACCCGTAACGATTTTTGGCTTCGAAGCATTAGCAAGAACTATTCTGTCTACTGTCTTCTGTTTTCTGTATTCTATACTAAAAGGGTGAACCCATTGACCAATCTTCTTAAAGTGACCAACCTCCAAAAATATTTCCCGATTCGCTCCGGATTATTAGGCCGAGTCCAAAACCATATTAAAGCTGTGGATCGGGTCAGCTTTTCGATTCAACCCGGTGAGACCTTGGGTTTGGTCGGTGAGTCCGGTTGCGGTAAAACTACAGTGGGTCGGAGTATTCTACGGCTGACCGAACCTTCCGGCGGCTCGGTTCTGTTTCAAGACACGGAGTTAACCGGATTATCCCGGAGGGAGCTTCGCAAACTTCGTCCCGAATTCCAGATCATCTTTCAAGATCCCTATTCCTCGCTGAACCCTCGCTGGGTGGTCTTGGATTTGGTGGGGGAGGGCTTGGTTGAACATGGTCTGGTAAAAACTTCATCCCAAAAGAAAGAACGGGTAGTGGAAGTCTTGGAGCGGGTTGGTCTTTCCGCGGAGATTCTTTATCGATATCCCCATGAGTTTTCCGGAGGACAGCGCCAAAGGTTGGCGATTGCTCGTTCGATCATTTTAAACCCGTCTTTACTGGTCTGCGATGAAGTGGTTTCCGCCCTGGATGTATCGATTCAAGCTCAAATCATCAACTTGTTAATCGAACTGCGCAGTCAATTGGGAATGGCTTATCTTTTTATCGCTCATGATCTAGCGGTGGTCAAACATATTTCCCATCGGATTGCCGTTATGTACCTGGGACAAATCGTGGAACTAGCCCCGAGTAACCAACTATTTGAAAATCCGATTCATCCTTATACCAAAGCATTACTGGCGGCGATTCCCGTTCCTAATCCCGATCAGCCCCGCCAAAGAATGATTCTTAAGGGAGAAGTCGGCAATGTTGCATCTGGTTTTCAAGGTTGTTGCTTTGCTTCCAGTTGTCCTTTGGTCAATGACACTTGCCGTATTCAAGAACCGCCATTGGTAGAGATAGGTGAGGGCCACTATGCTAAGTGTTTTTTAAGTGGAGAAGACAGAAGATAGAAGACAGAAGATAGGTGTTCTGATGAATGATTCTTTGTACTTTAAAATAATTGATTGGCTGATTAGTCCGGAGGATTGGTATAGTTACACTGAACCGGTTCTGGAGGGATATCGCCTGATTGCTTCCAAAACGGACCAACTTAATGCCGGCTCAATAGAGACAGCGGCCGGTTCGGATTCGAAGAAGATAGAGCGTCAATTCGGTATGAATCCGGTCAAACCATACCGGGATTATTACGGGTATTTTCGGTTGATCACTAAGCTGTTGCCGGAAGAGGATTGCGAACTTGAGGTCAAGTTTGCCATAGGTTATACCATTAATAATAAGTTAGTTACAGCTGACGATTATTCCAATTTCGGTTGGTTAAGGATGGCTAAGCCAAAGCAAGGAATGGTTTATCCTAATCTATCCGATCAAAAGCAATTACTGGAATTCTTATTGGCTCATTCCCGGTATCCTCGTTTTATCATAACCAGGGTTTATCATTATCTGCAGTTTGAAATCTATGAAAAGTTGGTAAAAGCTATTTCCGAGCGGGAAAAGTTATAAAGAACTTTACCCACAGAGACACAGAGGGGGTTTTAATTCTTTTTACATTTTAAAAAAGGATAATCGAGAAGAATGGCGAAAAGGCTATGGGAAATTGTTATGTTGTAAAAATGGTGGTGGTCGTTACATTGTTGTTTATAGATTGGGGAAAGGTTTATAAATCATTCAAGATGACAAACTCGTTGAGAAAGATGGTTGATCCCTACTTGTTGCTTAACGGTTCCTACCATTTACTCAGTCATTCTTACAAGAAGGCCAACCATTCCTACCGGTTGTTCAACGACTCCTACCAGTTACTCAGCCATTCCTATCAATTACTCAATGGTTCCTACGGGTTGTTCGGCGATTCCTACCATTTGTTTATTGATTTCTACGACTTACTGAATGTATCCTACATTAGGCGTTTATAAAAAACCGTTTATTAAGGCGGTCTGTGGACTAAACGCTATAAATAACCTCTCCGGTTATTTGATTCTCTGCAAGAAAACCGCTGGGATCACTGCTATTAGCTTCGAAAATTAGCGGTTCAATCATTTCATCAATATCCCTGCGAAGTTCAAACAATTTATACTTCGACTCCAAAATGTCGTCGATCTTATCAAGTATACCGCTACATCAATATCGCTACATTCCCCAGCCGTTCCTTTCGCATAAGAACCAAAAAGAATAACTTTTTGAACAGGGAAACAATCACGAACCAAATCAACATATTTATTTAATCTATCGGTAACTGCAGCTTTATCCATTGGAATAACTCCTTTGTCAACACCAATATATCTTTACACTTTTCTTTGGTTAAAGCTTGAAACAATATTTATTTTACCACAAAAATTAGCTATAACAATCCTTTAGAAAAAATGGTTTGAGTATACTTCAAGACCGATAGGCTAAAGACCGACGGGAAGTATGCTTTTGTTTATGATAAGGCCGGGAATATGGTGAAGAAAGGAAACACCTTTACAATATCCGGCGATACGGTTACCTTTACCGAAACCTCCGGTGAGGGTGTGGAGTATTGGGAATACAAGTACGACCTTTTGAACCGGTTGATTGAAGTGACAAAGAATGGTAATATAGAAGTTGCAAAATATGCTTACGACCCGGAAGGGTTCCGGGTGGTAAAGAAGGCTAGAGGCGAGACTACTCACTATGTCTTCCAGGGTACGGAACCGATCTTTGAAAGGAACATAACAACCGGTAAGATTAAATCCTTCGTCTATGCCTTGGGTAAGCATTTGGCCAGGGTGGATGGAGCGATCGGCGACCCGGAGGCGAAGAAGTATTGGTATGTAACGGATCATCTGGGGTCGGTCCGGGCGGTTACCGATGTTGACGGCAATAAGGTTTGGAGCGCGGATTATCTGGCGTTTGGGAAGCAGTTTGGGAAGGATACCGCTACGGACTTTGAGGAGTTGCATAGCTTTACCGGGAAGGAG
>JAAYEK010000104.1 GCA_012728785.1 Bacillota bacterium
AGAGTGCTGATACCGACTTTGAGGAGTTGCATAGGTTTACCGGGAAAGAGTACGACCCGGATACGGGGTTGCATTATTTTAACGCCAGATGGATGGATTCTGAAACCGGGCGATTTATCTCGGAGGATACCATTCCGATCGACCCGAATGATCCCAGGACATTGAACCTTTATATATATGGAAACAACAACCCAATTATATATATTGATTCAACTGGTCATAAACCATATGTGACTAAAGTTTGCGATGATATATATATGTACATGAGTACTTCGAGACAAGAGCATTATGTTAAAGCATTAAGTAAGTGTTATCGTTGGGGTTTCTTGCCAGTGAAGTTAAGTGAGATTACGACTGGTCAACGATTTATTTCAAATAAAGATAAGCAAGATGCTTTAGCTGATGTACTTTCAACAGTTACCGCTTTTACAGAAGGTTTCGAAAATTTAAGCAACGGGTTATTACATACTATCGGTGAACTTTCTCAAGTAATCGGCATGTTATTAAATGTGATATCTTTAGGTGAGACATATACAGATAAAAGTCACATTACTGATCAAATAGTTGGGAAGGTTATAGGTACTTATTTAGAATCCTCCACCGAAGAAGGTGTAGTTGAGAAGTACGCTTATGCTGAAGCAAGAATCGCTCAGATGGTAAAAGATGGTGAGATAACATATGAAACAAATATTCTTGGTAATGTATCGGAAGTCTATGTGAGCAAGCAAACAAAAGACCAGCTTACTAAAGAAATTATGCTTATTGATGCTGCTCGTGTGAAAGAGGGGAAAGAAACAGAAAACCAATTTAGGTCAAATTATGGCGCGGAATTTGATACTAACGCTATTATAGACACAATAAAAAGCAGTGATTCTAGGAATACTGGTCAAACGACTCCTTCTGATACGGGAGCTTCTGGAAATCCAGAAAAATCCGGTGATACTGGTGATAATGGCGGCTCTACAGGCCAAAAAATCATATGTGTTGAACTGTTTCGTCAAAGATTAATGGAGAAAAATATTTATGAAGCTGATGAAGCATTTGGCGAAATGTTGGCCCAAAAATACTCAATTATATTGGTTGGTTATCATGTTTTGGCAAAACCAGTAGTACATTACATGAAAAAGTCTCAAAACTTTACACATGTTATATGGTTTGTTGCCAAACCATGGGCATATGAGATGGCACATATAATGGGTAAGAGGGAACAAGGTAATGTTGCAGGGAAAGTATTAATGCTTATTGGATTTTTAGTGTGTTTGTTGGTGGGTTTGACTGTAAGTTATCCATTTTATTCACTTGTTTTTATAATATTGGGATTTACTTGGGTAATAGGACATAAATATAACAAAAAAAGTTTTACAAAAAAAGGATTAGTGATTAGTGATGTTAAGAATTAGAGACTTATTTATTCTGGTTCTATTATTAGTGGTGATGAATATTGCTCTTTTTTTCAGAATTAAATTTAGTTCTATTTCTGGAATAAAGCATGTAGTTGTTCAAATTGGACTAAACATCATATTTTTAATACTTGTACTTTTTTCCGATAAATAATGTAATCTTCAAAATTATACAAGGAGTGTCATTATGGATAATAAATCAGTTAAAGCCAAGCAACCTTTTCTGATTTCTATTTTATTGTTCTTAACTTTTTTATTCTTTTCAATAGCCGTATATCAACAAGCAGTAATAGAAAGAAAAAATTCGATTATTAGAACCATTACCACACAGTATACAAGTTTGAGAGAAAGGTTTATAAGGTTAACGAAAGAAAAGTGAATCCGGGTAGAGATTACAGCCCGGAAAAACGTCGGCGTTAACCGTGGAACCCTATTTTTTTCTCGTCCGGCAGCCGTCAGCTTCCGACGCAGCCAATCAAGAAACCGGGGACATTTGCCGGAGCCGACAGGCCGCCTCTGACCGGAGTTTTTGAAAAGCAAGCCTTTGAATGCCCCCGGAGAGCCATGCTAAAAACGCGTCGTTCTCTGGGAGGACCACTTCTGCCAGCGACACTCGCGCTAAAGAGAGCGTAAAAAAACGCCGGCGCGAGAGTCGTCTGATCCTCCGATGCCCATCCTGGAGGCGAGTCGCCAACATAAGTTTTGTTAGGCAACGCCGTTAAGGGGTTTCAGGGAGAATCGTCATCGTAAAAAATACTTAGTAGTTGTTTGGGGTTATAAGGCTGACGGTTTCTGGATTCTTTTAACCCTCTTTGCTGAAATTATTTGTAAAAAACGGTTTCCAAGCAGAGGGGGTGGACGAAGTCGGGGTTAGGCAATAGTAATCTAATCCATTAATGATTAAAGCATAAAAAATAGTCTAAATTTGTCCAGGGGATGGCCGGTCATCCCCTAGGACATACCCACCCGCCGGGGAAAATTGTTTCCCCGGACCCCTGCAATAGCTCCTGCCGCTACCGGACATCCATGTCCTCTCGCTTTTTCGTCCCATCCTGGGACACACATCCATGACACTCCGAAGGAATGCTTCGCTATTTATATAGACGCGTCCCTCCTAAACGCGGCTTCAGGGATGGTTCAAGCTGCCGATGGCGTGGAACATCCTATTCCCATGCCACGGGTCCGACCTCCCTGTCGTCCTGCGCCTTCCATAATAGTAAGCGTAAAACAATCCCCACCTTGACAAAACCGGGTGGGGGTTTATTTTTTTTTAATTTTTAGCCTTGCAAACCTTCGGTAAAGTTTTCGACCATGGCAAAATCTCATCAAAAGCCTGTTTATCATCTAAATCCATATTCGGCATTTTCGATTATGTCCAGTAAAGTTTGCAATTTGCCATCAGAAACTTAGAAAGCTAAGCAGCCTTTCGCTTTGTTAAGATAGTCTGGATAATTTCCTTGTGAATATAGCAATTGGCAGTTTCCAGATTCATATCGCCAACTAGCATCCGGTGATCGGGTCGAAGTCGATACGGGAACGGAATGGCTAAAGATGTCGGTGCGGCGGGGTTTGGACGGGTACTTTTTGCACAGTAAGACATTTATGTTCTATCCGAAAATGGTCTATGCAAGATTTGATACGGAAGGAAGGGATGATGAGGATTGAGAATCGCCTAAACGCGACTCACCCCGCGCAAATCAGCGCTAATAGTTGCAATAACTTAGCCCCTCTCTCCACAGAAGCCTTTAATAATTGGCTTTTCAGGAAAGAGGGGCTCGAAAGTTTAGTGCTAGTTGGTTTCCTTACCCTCTTTGCTGAAATTACTTTCGGAATTAACATCAAAGCAGAGAGGGTGGCCGGAGGCCGGGTGAGTCTGGTTTGGGCGGCTTATTTATTTGTTTTGGTTAAATCCTCAAGAATTTTTAAAAGTTTTTGTTTAAGTAATGGTAAATCTTTTTAACCCCAAAAACAACAAAATTCATCTTCATCAACAATTCTAAAAAATTCATCAAGCGTTTTTACTTTGGGATCTGGATCGTAACCATGCCATTTCAGATCGGCTCTTTGCCAGTAGATTTTCCAGATGTCATTTTTCTTAATATAAGTCGCTTTGGCAACAGGTTCTTCGATTGTCTTTTCGGGGTTATTCCATAAAGGCCTGATTTCAAAGATTATGATACTATTTCCATCAATGTGGTAACCCACATCCAACTCTTTCCGTAAATGGGCCGGAGGCCTCCGCTTCTCAAGAAATGAGTCGGTAAGTTTTTGGATTCTTTTAATATCTAATTCGGAAAAAGCCATTGGTTTTGTCTCCTTCAGAGTTGCAACTATCATAGCCGCTATTGTATCCGGCAGAATCAACTTCAAAGCAGAGAGGTTGGCCGGAGGCCGGGTGAGTCGGCTGAAGAGTATTGTGTAAGTAGTGTCAGAAGATTGAAGTTTGAAGGGTAAAGTTTGAAATCAGTACTTAACCACGGATTTTACACTTTTCTCTTCACCATTTACAATTTATATTGAGGATTGAGAGGATCGGGTTTGGGCGGATTTATTTAACTCGTTTCATCTTAACAACTTCGGTATCGAGTTCCTTGACCATTTGTATGAGTAGTTGGTGTTCTTGGCGGTTTTCAAGAAAACGTTGATCTGTTTCATTTCTAAAATTGACTAATTCTTTTTTTATTTCCTTTACTTCACCATGAAGTCCTTCCAACCCCTCGCCGAAAGTCCGGAACTGCGCCCGTAAATCTTCCAGCAAAATAGCTACTTTATTATCATCCATCAACTTCACCTTCTAAAA
>JAAYEK010000105.1 GCA_012728785.1 Bacillota bacterium
AAAAGCTCCATAACCACCTCCCATACATATTATAATGGATCAAATAAGGCAGTTTTTAATATTTCTTGCTCTTTTAAAATTTGTCATAGATTCACCATCACATCCCCAAAAAACAAAGACCCCTTCAATAAGCAAGAGGCCTTTAAAAATAAGCTAATAAAAGATTTTATTTTACCCTTTTCACTTTTCCCTTCACCCTTTAAACTCAGGTTCCCATATCATAGCTGGCCAAATACTTCACTTGTTCCGGGGTTAACTTCTCCAGCTTCACATTCATACTGGTCAGTTTCAGCCTGGCAATCTCCTGATCGATGGTTTCCGGAACCGGATAAACTTTCTGCTCCAATTTCTTGGCGTTCTTATACATATATTCCGCAGCCAAGGCTTGGTTGGCAAAGCTCATATCCATCACCACTGCCGGATGGCCTTCAGCCGAAGCCAAATTGACCAAACGACCCTCAGCCAACAATCTGATTCTGCGGCCATCTTCCAAAATGTACTCCTCCACATTATCCCTGGCCTGACGTTTCTCTTTGGACATACTTGCCAAGGCCGGGATCTTGATCTCCACATCAAAATGGCCGGAGTTACAAACAATAGCCCCATCCTTCATCACCTTAAAATGCCGTTCATCAATGACACTGGTATTTCCGGTGACAGTCACAAAGATATCGCCGATCTTAGCGGCCTCATCCATATCCATCACCCGGAACCCGTCCATTACCGCTTCCAACCCTTTTAAAGGATCGATCTCCGTTACCACCACATTGGCGCCCATGCCCCTGGCCCTCATAGCAAGTCCTCTGCCGCACCAACCGTATCCGGCTACTACAAAGGTGGTCCCGGCGATCAGGAAATTGGTGGCCCGCTGGATACCGTCAATGGTCGATTGGCCGGTACCATAACGGTTGTCAAACATATGCTTGGTTAAAGCGTCATTAACCGCAATAATCGGATATTTTAAAACACCCTGCTTCTCCATGGCCTTCAATCGAATTACTCCGGTAGTGGTCTCCTCAGTCCCTCCGATCACACCGGAGATTAACTCAGTACGCTTAGTATGCAAGGTATTGACAACATCCGCGCCGTCATCCATAGTAATCTGAGGTTTAGTATCAAGGACCTGATTGATATGACGGTAATAAACTTCGTCATCTTCACCCCGAATCGCGTAAGTATCGATTCCATAAACCAAATTTAAAGCGGCGGCAACCGAATCCTGAGTCGAAAGAGGATTGGAGGCGCAGAGAGCAACTTCCGCCCCGCCCGCTTTTAAAGTCCGCATCAGGTTCGCGGTTTCAGTGGTAACGTGCAAACAAGCTCCAATCCTTACACCTTTAAGGGGTTTCTCTTTCTCCCATCTGCTTCGAATCGACGCCAAAACCGGCATACTGGCGTCAGCCCATTCGATCCGTCTTTGCCCTTCCTGAGACAAGGATGCATTCTTGTAATCGCCTGACATATCATCACTCCAATTGTTTATAGTCTTGCTTATTAAATGAGAATGGTTCTGTTTGTAATGAACATCCTAAATAGGCAGCTCAGATCAACTATTATTAAAAACAGATACAATCTAGGTTAGACACCAAATCTTGTATTAAAACAAACCTTATTATACCATACTTAACGGCAATATACTACCTAGGCGGCCTTCCCCATGAACCACCGGCTGAATATAGCCACCGGTTCACTTTGGATCAACCGAATTCTATTTTTCAGCTCCGGTTTAACATTCCCGCCAAGGTCAATTAGATATTCAATACATGCATCCCGCTGAAATATCGAAGTATCATAACGTTCGATAGCATTCTCAAATGCCCGGTAACCATCCCCGCCAATGGCCAGAAATGAATTGGTCGCTACCTTATATACTCTCTCCGGATCAATAGGTTCACCGTTAATCAGGATATCCTGGCATTTACCGGTTGTGGTGTCTATCGCAAAACTGACTCCCTCCGAAACCTGGGGGAAAGAGCCTTTACCGGGAGTAGTGGCGAGAAAGTCGAACAAAGCAAGCAGGTCGGAACCTTTGATGCTCACTACCACCACTGAATTATCAAAGGGCAGGATCTCGTAAATGGTTTTTTTAGTAATAGCGCCCCCCGGTAAATCAGCCCGGATGCCTCCCCCGTTTTGGATCGCAAAGTCGGTATTCAAATTCTTGGTTTGCCATAACATGGAGTCAGCTACCAGATTTCCCAAGGCTGTTTCTTCTTTTCTCACCTTACTTTGGGAGAAGAGAGTTTCGGCAGTGCCGATCACTTCGGAGAGTATCCCATCGACCTTTGCCGCGTAAGGGTTTAAAAGGTCTAACAATCTTTGGTCTTCTTTGATCTCAACGCCCCTAAACCTCAATTCAGAGCTGCCATCCGGTTGCTTGACTTTTTCTTTCAGATTTACCGGGATTAACTCCCATTTAAAACCGGTAACCTTTTTATTCTCAATTGTCATTACCCCTTGGCCAAGGTACATTCCCCAGCATTTAGCTTGGACAATCGGAGTATCATTGATATAAAGGGGTTCGGTTAAATAGGTATGAGAATGACCGTCCACAATCAGATCGATTCCAGGTACCATCTTAGCCAACCGTCGCGAACCGGTTTCAGCGGTAGAGTCGATCCCCAGATGGACTAAGGCGATGACCAGATCCGCCTTTTTGCGGAGCTTCGGCACTAGGGTTTGAGCAGTTTTTACTTCATCTTCAAAGATCAGATCCTGAATATTGGCCGGGTTTGCAACATATTCGGAAGTTTTGGTAGTCAACCCAAAAATGGCCACTTTGAAACCTTTGAATTTCTTAATAATATAGGGTTTAGCAATCTTCTTTCCGGATTTAGCTTTAACATTGGCCGCCAAAAATGGAAACTCCGCCGCTTTCTTTTGATTGGCCAACACTTCGGGAGAATTGTCGAATTCATGATTACCCAAAGTCACCGCATCGTAACCAAGATAATTATAACCTAATAGATCCGGTTCAGCTTTGAAAAAATTCGACTCCGGACGGCCGGTATTAAAATCGCCGGCGTCAAGCAACAACACATTTTGATATTGGCTACGGATTTGTTGGACTAAAGTAGCCCGGGCCGGTAAACCGCCAACATCAGGAGCGGGATTCTCAAAAAATTTCAACGGATGTCCATGAGTATCATTGGTATGTAAGATAACTAACTCCGTTGGTTGCGAAGCAGCAGCCCCCACCTGAGCAAATGCCATAATTAGCACCAACAACATCAGTAAATAAATAGCGTCGGGCCTGCCAAACTTAACCTTACAATTAAATAGCCTCATTTGACCGCCTCCCATCACAAACTTGACTATATCTCCGCCGCGGGTTAAAACCACACGGCTGGGTATAAAAACCTTCTAAATCCCATCCGGGATCGGCTACCCTTCGCTATTCGACTTCGAAGCACCACCGAGCCCGGTGAAACCTGTCTTCTGTCTTCTGTCTTATATCCCCTGTCTCCTGCCCTTCTACAACAGCCCCAAATCCTTCACTACTTCCCGCATGACTTCGGTTTCTTTTTCGGAAGCCTCAACCAAAGGCAATCGTAAACCGCCAACTTTTAAACCTAACAAATTACAAGCGGTTTTCACCATAATCGGGTTGGTATTGATAAATAAAGCCCTGAAAAGCGGCCCCAAACTGGCGTTGATTTCAGCTGCTTTTCCTAATTCACCCCGTTCATAAGCGGAAACCATTTCATTAATTTTCCGACCGGCAATATGCCCGGCCACGCTGATCACCCCAACCCCGCCCACGCTCATTACGGGTAAAGTCAAAGCGTCATCGCCGCTATAAATCAGAAAATCGGAAGGGGTTTTTTCAAAAACCTCGCTCACCTGCGCCAAATTACCGGATGATTCCTTGACCCCGACAATATTTTCGATCTCCGCCAGCCTTACCATAGTATCGACACTGATATTCACACCGGTCCGGCTGGGGATATTATAGATTATCGCCGGTAAAGAAGTAGCCCCGGCTATCTCCTTAAAATGACGGTATAGACCTTCCTGAGAAGGCTTATTGTAATAAGGAGCCACTAGTAAAAGACCATCTACACCCGTCTTTTCAGCCTCCTTAGTCAGCTCGATACTTTCGGCGGTGTTATAAGAGCCAGTCCCCGCAATTACCGTACCTTTGCCTCCGATCGCTTCCACCACCGCCCGGAAAAGATTCAGTTTTTCCTTCTTGGACAGGGTTGGCGATTCTCCAGTGGTACCGGAGACAATTACCCCGTCGGAACCGGATTCGATTAAGCGGACTACTAGCTCCTGGGTCCGTTGGAAATCGACTTCTAAATCCTGATTAAAAGGCGTTACCATCGCCGTCAATACTTTACCGAATTTAACCACCATAATCCTCCCCTTCTATGCCAACTCAAATTCCTCGTGCAAAGCCTGTAAAGCATTGCACATTTCCTCCCGTTTCACCAGGCAAGCGATGTTGGTATGAGAATCGGTGGAATGGTAAATCGAAATGCCGGCTTGTTGTAAGCCTCTAACCATCCGGGCCATTACTCCCGGAACTCCCCGCATACCCGAACCAACGATTGCCACCTTCGCAAATCCTTTTTCAGCTGAAATTTGAGGACTTAGCTCGGCTAAAACATCCTTAGCCCGATCCGCCAAATCCTCCGTTAAAATAAAGCTAATTTGATATGGAGAAACTTGAATCATATCAACACTAAAGCCTGACTTGGCCATTAGCTGAAAGACTTCCAACACTTGCCCGTTTATATTCAAATCTTCATCAGATTGGATAACAATCAGCGCCATATCCGAAATATAAGCCAGCCCGGTAACGACTTTATCGCCGCGGATCTCAACCTGACCGATGTTATTGACGTCACAGATTAAAGTTCCTAAATTATCGGAAAAAGTCGATCTGATCCGAAGCGGAACCCGGCCTTCCATGGCAATCTCCACTGCCCGTGGATGGACGACTTTCGCTCCCAAATGGGCCATTTCACAAACTTCGTTATAAGTCATCTCCGCCAAAGGCTTGGCTCGAGGGACAAGACGAGGATCAGCAGTCATTACTCCATCCACGTCAGTATAGATTTCAATAACATCAGCCTTAAGGGCCACACCTAAGGCCGCCCCAGTAGTATCGCTACCTCCCCGTCCTAAGGTGGTGACTTCGCCTTCATTGGTTATCCCTTGAAATCCGGCCACTACGGCTACTTTGCCTTCTTCCAAACACCGTCGCAGATTATCCGGTTTAATCTCTACAATCCTGGCGTTATTAAAGTTATGATTAGTGATGATGCCGGCCTGCCCACCGGTAAATGCCTGAGCATCGATTCCATTGGCTTTGAGAGTTTGGACTGTAACCACAGTTGCGATATTTTCGCCGCAAGACATGAGTAGATCCAACTCTCTGGGCTTGACATGTTTTAACACCCCTCGGGCCAATCCGATTAGGGTATCGGTAGCATATGGGTCGCCGGCCCGTCCCATCGCCGAAACAACCACCACCACTCCCAAGCCTTGGTTCAGGGCCTCCCTCACTTTTTTAACTACTTGTTCTCTTCCTTCCGGTTTCGCAACCGAGGTTCCTCCGAATTTCTGAACGATGACATGCATTGATTATGACCCCACTTTATTAAGTATCCAGTTGTCCAATATCTAAATTTAGCCGTTAGCTATTGGTTATTGGCTTTTTGCCTAGCCAATAACCAATAACTGGTTGGCAAGAGCTAAACCGTAACTAACAACGGTTGAATTTGACGGTTTTGGAGCGCTTCTAAAATTGTCTCCGGTAACAAGTTCATCTTCGCAATCAAAGAAGCTTGTTTTGTCTGAGGGGCGTCTTGACCGAAAGGAACAAAGAAAATGTTTCTCCGGTTAAGTAACAACCCTAGATTTCTAGCATTAGCGCTCAGTCCATCATTAGTGGAAATTGCAATGACCACCGGACGATTATTACGTAGTTCCGATTTACAAGCCAGTAAAACACTGCTGTCGGTTACCCCCAAACTCAACTTAGCCAAGGTATTTCCGGTGCAAGGGGCAACTACCATTATATCCAGAAGCTTCTTCGGTCCGATCGGCTCAACATCTGCCGATGAAACCAAAGGGTTTTCTCCAGTAATCACAACTATTTTTTGGCGTAACTCTTCGGCTTTACCATACCTAGTATCATTACTAACTACAGTTTGAGAAAGAATCGGTATTACTTGCGCTCCTTCATCTTTTAAAAGCCGCATCAAAGGGAGTACTTGGTCAATAGTACAATGAGAACCGGTGAGGGCAAAACCGATCTTAAGATTGGCAAACCTCATTTACCGCCACCCCCGTTCCAAAAATCAGTGATTAGTTGGGGGATGACTGAGGCCAATATTTTAGCGGCGGTTTTTGGAGCAACTTTTCCAGGAAGCCCCGGCGCCAAGATCGCTTTTAGCTTAAGCCTTTTGGCAGCCTCAAAATCAGTCCCTCCCGGTGGCGATGCCAAATCAATAATCAAGGCCTCCGGAGACGCTTTAGCCAATTCCGGCTCAGTCAACACCAGGGCTGGGACCGTATTCACGATTATATCGGCCGAGTTTAAAACCTCCGGTAAATCCTTTTGAAAAACCGCCTCGAGACCGAGTTCAATGGCGCGGTCCAGTAATGCTTGACGCCGGACGGTAATGATTACCCGAGCGCCTAAAGACTTGAAAGCCAAGGCAGTAGCCATTCCAACCCTACCGAAACCGCAAACTATGACAGTGCTGCCATTGATCGTAATCGGCAGCTCTTCCATGCCAATCTGGACTGCGCCTTCGGCAGTAGGAATCGAGTTCGGGATCGCAATTCGATCGTCCTCGGCGTACTGTATAACCCTAATTCCCATTTCTTCCGATCGTTTTAGCCATTTTTCAGTAAACTGACCGGTGACGATTAAAGTATTTTCTTTTAATCCAGGAAAGTGGCTTCCAAAATCAATCAATTGATCGGCTTGATAACCACGGACCATCCCGGCATCATTCATCCCGCTGATCGGCAGAACGACTACTTTAGGATCAACCAATGCTTTAGATAAATCCGTAACTGAATCCACCGAATCCGGCAATTTTTCAGACGGATGACCGAAAATATTGACCTTTTTATAAAGAGCGCTTAATGTGTGCGCAACTTCAATCTGACGGGCATCTCCTCCGATTACCAAGACATGATCAGGATAAGCTCGCTTCAATATCTTCTCCTCCTTCCAAGGGAAAAACGTGGGATAATGTAGTATATTCCAAGTTGGAATCGGAGGTGAAGCATCTCAATTTATCTAATCCTTAAATAAAAAATGATCCAAACCATAAGTTAAACCTTGATTTTCGATTACTTTTTTAATTCCCAAAATCACACCCGGCATGAATGATTCTCGGCTTAAGGAATCATGTCTAATAGTTAAAGTCTGACCCTCGCTTCCAAAAATCACTTCCTGGTGGGCTATTAATCCGGGGAGCCGGACGCTATGTAGCCGAATGCCGTCTATCTCACCACCACGGGCGCCTTTAATTTTTTCTTCCCCGATCTCAGGATGACTAGGTCCAACCCGATTAGCCAAAATCATCTCCGCAGTTTTAATCGAAGTCCCGGATGGTGCGTCCAATTTTTGATCATGATGCAACTCGATGATCTCCACTTGAGAAAAATACTGGGCGGAAATAGCCGCGCAGCGCATCATTAGTAAAGCGCCGATGGCAAAATTAGGCGCTACCAACGCATTGGTTTGGTAATTGTCACAAAGTTCTTCTATTTCTCGAAGATCAGCGGGTGAAATCCCGGTTGTGCCGACGACTACGTGTACTCCGGCTTTCAATCCGGTTCGGAGGTTCTCCATTACCAGTGCCGGTGTTGTAAAGTCCACCATCACCTGGGGCTTGTCCTTAACTATCCTTTCGTTTAAATCGTCACCAATCGTAACTCCTAACGTTTCCAAACCGGCAATAATACCGATATCTTTGCCTACATTTATTTTATCTACCGCGGCAACCAGTTGCAGCCCCTCGTCTTTTACCACCGCTTTAATTACTTCCCTACCCATCCGGCCGCAAGCGCCCGATACCAAAACCTTGATGCGTTCCAATTAATCCACTCCTATCTTTATATCCGGTACGCGTAACGCGTAACTTATTTAAATTAATAAAAAAAGGGTTGGCGCTTACCAACCCGGGGAATCTAATAAGATTCATAACGGTTGTGGTAAGATAGCTCTTCACCCGATGGGTGACAGTACTGAGACTCTTAATCACAGTACCAGCCGGAAAATGGCCTTTTCCAACTTCGGCGAAGCATCCTTTCCTCCCGTTTCACCAGCCTGGCCAACCTCCACGGGCATACTATTATGATTCGCGCCTCTACTCTACCCCATAATAAATAATCAATTCATTATCAGTAGTTAAATGTGCAATTAATCAACATTTCCCTCTAACATCCATATCATTTTCCTATAAAAAACAGGTTCTGTCAAGGAGCAATTTTAAAAACTCCTAGACCGAAAAGTCTCCTCCTCAATCGATGGCTTTCTTTTCAAAAATGATTAATTCGTCGCTAATCTTGTGAATCTGCCGCCAGGGAATGGTATGTGACTCTTTCTCTTTACCGCCCCAACCATATTTAATAAGAACTAACGCCTCCACCATGCCGGAAGTTGTATTCACTAACAGCTCGCTTTTTCGAATCACACCCAACCGCTCTCCGGTATTGATTTCGATTACTTCTTTCCCTTCAAGCTCACTGCCGCGCATCTTGCTCCCTCCATCTTCGCGCCTCTCTTAGATGATATGCGCCGACAGGTTCCTTTAGAGCAAGAAATTTGCCCCCTCTAGTTTTATTGGGCAAAATAAGTAATTAGCTGAAACCGCTAATGAACACTAATGACGCGAATATTACCTTTTGTTTATAAAAGATTTATTAGCGTTAATCCGCGTCTATTCGTGGTTAAGGTAGGCAATTTGAATTATTATATTTTAAAAATCGATATTTAAGACCATTGCTACTCTTCATCTCGCTCATCGATGTTAATTCCCAAGTTTGGGCCTGATCCAGGTTAATGAAGTATTTATCGGCGGTATATTTATTTTCAATTTTTGTGACTAAGGCTTCGGAACAATAGGGTAAAAGCTGAGTATATACCGATTCTCCTCCGATTACAAACAGATCGTCGGAAGGATACTTTTTCAATTCGGCGAATAGTTCGGCTAGGGACCGGCAGATTATGACTTGATCGTTGCTAAAACTCTCATTCTTACTTAATACAATATTAACTCGGTCCTTCAAAGGTTCTTTATTGGGCAATGATTCAAAGGTTTCCCTGCCCATCACTACTACTTTACCGATTGTGGTCCTTTTGAAAAACCGCTGATCTTCCGGGATTCTCTCCAGCAACTTGCCCCGATAACCAATGCCCCAATTCAAATCTACAGCGACAATAGCTTTCATATTGGCTCCTTTTAAATCGCAACCGGAATTTTTTTAATCTGCGGGCCGCTTTGATAACCTTCCAGTTTAAAATCATCAACTTTAAAATCGTAAAAATCTTTCACATCCTGGTTAATCAATAATTTAGGCGCTGGATACGATGTCCTTTGGATCAAATCTTCGATTAACGGCAGATGTCGATCATAAATATGAGCGTCAGCGATTACATGGACTAGTTCTCCTGCTTCCAAACCGCTTACTTGGGCGAAGATCTGGACTAAAATCGCATATTGACATATATTCCAATTATTCGCCACCAAAATATCCTGGGAACGCTGATTCAAGATTGCGTTGAGCTTCTTCCCGGCAACGTTAAAAGTCATACTATAAGCGCAAGGGTACAAGTTCATCTCATGCAAATCATTGTGATTATACAAGTTTACAATAATCCGACGGCTATAAGGGTTATGTTTCAAGTCATATAATGCCCTGTCAACCTGGTCAAACTCCCCTTCGGGATATTTATGTTTAATTCGTAATTGATAACCGTAAGCTTTCCCAATAGAACCGTCTTGATCCGCCCAACTGTCCCAAATATGACTGTTAAGATCCTTAATGTTATTGGATTTCTTTTGCCAAATCCAAAATATCTCATCGATTGCCGCTTTCAAGTTGGTCGGTCTTAGGGTAAGAATGGGAAACTCTTCGGAAAGATTGTAGCGGTTGACAATGCCGAACTTCTTTATAGTATGCGCCGGTGTTCCATCCTCCCATTTGGCCCGAACCTTTTCTCCTTGAGAAGAAATCCCGTTTTTTAAGATGTCTTTACACATAGTAATAAAGACTTTATCGGCTACACTCATCTAATACACCTCGCTCATTCCCTATTTCAATCTTAAGTTCTGCTCCCTAGCTACTTTTCCTTTAATTATCCAAGTAATTAACTCAACTTTCCCATCATCAAATAATTTGCAAAGCTAACAGCTTTTATTGGTTGGGAACATAACAAAACCCGGCTTAACTAAATAAACTAGATTAGAGTAGCTTAAGGAGGTCGGGGAGTTTTGAGACGAGCATTGGTTCTAGCCGGCGGCGGTTCCAAAGGCGCTTTTGAAGTCGGCGCCATCGATTATTTAGTTCGGGAGAAGGGACTCGACTTTGATATCTACTTAGGGACTAGTGTCGGCGCTTTAAATGTCGGGATTCTCAGCCAATCCCAAAGCTATCATCAACTTTGCCGGCAAGTGCAAGTCTTAAAAAAACTTTGGTTGGGAATCAAGGGGTCAAACTCGATTTATCATAAGAACCTCTTTGGAATATTCAGTCTTCTTTTTAAAAACTCGCTATACAACCCCGACGGGCTAAAAAAACTGATCGAGGAGAATATCGACCCGGAACGCCTCTTTAAAAAAACAGCCCGAGTCCTAAAAGTTGCTACCGTCGCCGAAGAGACCGGAGAACTCCTTTATGCCGACAACCGTTCCCCGGAGTTGCGGAAAGATTTTTTATCCTATATTTTAGCCAGCGCTAGTATTCCTATGTTTTTTCCCCCAGTAAAAATCAACGGCAAACATTGGTACGACGGCGGACTCCGGGATATGACTCCATTAGGTTCAGTCTTCCGGGAACGGCCGGATGAAATTGTAATCATCCTTACCTTTCCAATCAATCAAAACCTAGCTCCGGTCTTGTCCACTTCTAAACACCAGGGCGCTTTGGGGGTTATTCTCCGCGCTTTAGAAATAATGAGTAATGAAATCAGCGCTAATGATCTCCAACTTGCCAATGCAATCAATAATAACCATCATTATCTCTTCGGAAGGCGTTGTGTGCCGCTAAGGATCATTACCCCCGACCATTCTCTTACCGGGGGTAACGTTCTGGAATTCAAACCCGAATCGATCCGTAATAATATGGAGCTCGGTTTTTTAGCAGCCCAAAAACCAATCTTTCTTTGTAAAAAGTACCTCCAAGCAAATATAAATCAAAGATAACACTAAGCCTAAAGGAAAAACTTTTACCTTCTCCAAAAACTGGGCGAAAACATAACTAACATTGTAAAAATCTCCAATCTTCCGGTTAACATCAAAAAGCTCAAGGTCCATTTGGCCACTGGGCTTAAAAAACCATAGTTACTCAAAGGACCAACTCCAGCCAGACCCGGGCCGATATTGCCCAAGGTAGCGGCGGAAGCGCTGAACGAAGTGACTAGATCCAAACCGGTGGTGGTTAGTACTACCCCCCCAAAAACAAACAGCAAAATATAGATAAAGAAGTACGCTAAAATTTCATGGACTACCGAATCCTGGATATGCATCTCCCCCAGTTTGGCTTGGATCATCAACCGGGGTCTGGCAACTCGCATGATTTGTTTTTTCATATATTTAAATAATAACATAACCCGAGCCACTTTAAGGGCCCCGGCGGTTGAACCGGCGCAAGCGCCGATAAACATTAGGATAAACAAAACAGCTTGAGCGAAAGAAGGCCAAAGGGCAAAATCCTCACTGGAAAAACCGGTGGTGGTACAGATCGATACCACCTGAAAAACAGCATATCTTAAAGCTTTCAGTACCGGCAATTTCATACCGGTAACAAGCGAACCGGCAACTAAAAAAGTGGCGACCGCTAAAATTAATATAAATCCCTTAGCTTCAGGATCTTGATAGATCGCTTTTAAGCTACGTCTTTGGACAGCCCGGTAATAAAGGGAAAAGTTGATCCCAGCCAAGGTCATGAAGAGCGCCAAAATCATTTCCACCGAAATACTATTAAAAGCTTCAACACTAATGTTCCGGGATGAAAAGCCTCCGGTGCCCATCGCACTGAAAGTATGGACTAAACTGTCAAAGAACGAGAGACCCGCTAATTTTAGTACGATAATCAGGACTATCGAGATGGCTGAATAAATTCCCCATAAAGCTATGGCAGTCTGTTTCAAGCGGGGCGTAATCCTCTCCGGAACCAACGAAGGCACCTCAGCATTGAACATTGAAACTCCACCGCCAAAAAGGGCAAAGATAGCCAGGGAGAGCACAATAATCCCCATACCGCCAATCCATACGGTTAAGCTCCGCCAAAAGATTATTCCCCGTCCTAGACTCTCAACATCACCGATTACTGTAGCCCCGGTGGTAGTGAAACCGGACATGATTTCAAAATAAGCATCGACATAGCTTGGGGTAGCCCCTGAAATAGAAAGGGGAAGCGCTCCAAAAGCCACAATCAAAACCCAACCAATCCCAACAATCACAAATCCTTCTCTCCGGCCAAACTTGCCTTCGGGTTTAAAGAGTCGCATTAATAACCCTGCAGCCAGAGTGATTGCAATTGAGAGTACAAAAGAAGACAACTCCGCAGAATGATCTTTAAGGGACCAAATCGCCGGAAATATCATGGCCAAAGCCAGCAGTACCAAAATATTCCCGATTGAGTGAATTATCAGTCGATAACACATTTTTCCCCCTACGCCATTACCCCATCATAATGAAAAAGCTGCTCGATCTTAGGAGCCACCGCACGTAAGGCAAAGATAATCGCCCGGTCCCCCGGTTGGATCAGGGTATCACCCCGGGGAACCAATATGTTTCCTTGTTGAGTAATTGAACCGATGACCACACCGGGTGGCAACTTAAGATTACGCAAGTATGAACGAGTGATCGGCGATTCGGGCTCAGCTTCCAATTCAAGCATCGCCGCTTCACCGGTATTTAGCAGGTTAACCGAGATCACGTTCTTTCTCCGCATTAACTTCAGGACCGTACTCACCGTTAACAGTCGCGGTGTAATGGCGGCTGTAACCCCAATCCCCTCCGCTAGGTTAATATAATCTTCCCGAGACACTTCACAAATAATCTCGCCAACTTCTTTCTTTTTGGCCAACATACAAGCTACCAGATTTGAATTGTCCGAGCCGGTCGAAGCGATAAAAATATCCGTCCCGCCTAAATTCTCTTCATCTAAAATCTCCATCTTGGTTGCATCGGCGCAAATGATCTGGCAATCTCCCAGTTCCGTAGATAAAGTACGGCACCTATCCGCTGAAGGTTCGATTATTTTGATCTCCGGAAGATTTTTCTTAGTCTGCAATAGAGAAACCAGATAGTGAGTGATTAAGCCACCCCCGGCAATTACGATCTGTTTAAACTTAGGTTTCTTTAATTTTATTAAGCCGTTTAAATTATGAAATCCAGCGGTTTTCCCCAAAACATAGATTTTATCGTTCTGTAACAGCTGCGTTTTTCCATTGGGGATAATCACTTCTTCCTTCCGAATCACCGCGACTATGGTATACTTCTCCAGATTGAGTTCGGCAATTTTTTTTCCGACGATCTCCATATCTTCAGCAACTTTAATGCTGATCATGCTTAACTTGCCTCCGGCAAAATAATCGATCCCGGTCGCGGTGGGCACTTCAATCAGGCGAAATATTTCTTGGGCAGCTAGATATTCGGGGTTGATTATTAAATTGATCCCAAAGTTAGTGTAGGATAAGACTGAGGGTAATACGGTTGAGTAATCCGGATTTCTAACCCGGGCTGCTGTAGTCCTTACGCCTAATTGTTTGGCAAACATACAGGCGATAATATTTAACTCGTCATTATTGGTGACCGCTAGTAAAATGTCGGCCGTCTTTACTTGGACTTCCTCTAAAACCTTTATACTGGCCCCATTTCCCACTACGGTCATCACGTCGAAATTATCAGCAATTGGTCCGATGGCTTCGGCATTTTTGTCAATGACGATAATGTCATGGTTCTCTTGGGACAATACCCGGGCCAGATCAAAGCCCAACTTTCCGGCACCGATGATCACAATCTTCAACTTACATTCCTCCCGGCAAACTAAGAATGAATAAACCGGTAATGTAAAAAAACCATTGCGCCCTAATCGGGCGCAAAAGTCTCATTAGTTTGAATTCCCTTTTTATTATGAGCCATTATACTACAAAGTGATTCCTTTAGCAAGTTCCTGTATTTGGTTAAATTTTAAGAATTTTAGGTTATATCTTGTTCCCATCTAGAAATACTCTTGTAAGCCCAAACTGTCGGTCTAAAAGCGACCCTTCCCCTTAAAGGGAATTGGCTGAATCCTAAGCCAATTGTTGGATTTGCTTCGAAGCCTAACTTACAATACATGAGAGTCACACTGATCCCCTTTAAGGGCGTAAAACTCATAAAATTAGATATAGGGCCTAACATCCGTTACTATCATCCCTGCCCGCTTGGCCGCTTCCAGACCGGCAGCCCCATCCTCAAAAACCTGGCAAGCTTCCGGTGGAACATTCATTAACTGAGCGCATTTTAGAAATGTTTCCGGATCCGGTTTGGAATTAACAACATCATCTGCGGAGACTAACTTGTCGAAGTAACGATCAATTCCGGTCACTTTGAGATTAATTAAGGCAATATCACGGTATTCGCCGGTTCCAAGCGCCATTGGTATTTTGCCATAATTTTTCTGGACAATTTCTAAAACCGGCTTAATAATCCTAATTGCGCCGTTCAACCGTAAATAAGCTTCATTCTTAGCTTTGACTATCTCCTCCGGGTCTAAAGCCTTTCCTTGATTTTGGTTTATATGTAGAATGATATCGCCGGTTGGCATCCCGGCTAATTGGTAAAATAACTCCTCGGGATACTCGAACCCGTACCTACCGGCCAACTCTTGCCAGGCTTTAAAATGAATCGGCATGGTATCGATTAAGGTTCCGTCAATGTCGAAGATCAATCCCCGAGCTTTCGAATGAACTTTTAAGATCATAATTTACTCCATTTTGAAAATTCTCAGACTTATAGTTCTTCATTTCACCTTGTCTACCTCAACACACCTTATCATTCAGCCTTAAAAATCAATCCCTTTTCTGATTCATATACCACTTTAACCTTCTGCCCATCCCGGACCTGGCCTTGGAGTAACAACCGCCCCAAGGGAGTCTCCAATTCTTTCTGAATTGCCCGTTTCAAAGGCCTAGCCCCATATGCCGGTTCATAGCCGACCTTTACCAAATGACTCTTAGCGGCGTCGCTTAGTTCCAAGCTGATCTGCCGTTCCTCCAATCTCTTCCTGACCCGATTTAAATGAATATCAACGATCTGCTTCAAATGTTCCTCATCTAAAGCGTGGAAGACGATAATTTCATCGATTCGATTTAAAAACTCCGGCCGGAAGCTGCGGCCCATCTCCTCCAGTACTGCCCCTTTCATTGACTCATAGCCGACGCCATCAAAAGCCCCTTTATATTCAAGGATCTTCTGACTCCCAACATTGGAAGTCATTATCACTACCGTATTTTTAAAGTCTACTGTGCGTCCTTGACCATCGGTGAGCCTGCCGTCATCCAAAATCTGAAGCATTAAGTTGAAGACATCATAATGGGCTTTTTCAATTTCATCAAAAAGAACCACCGAATAAGGCCGCCGGCGAACCGACTCAGTCAATTGTCCGCCTTCTTCGTAGCCCACATAGCCGGGAGGCGCTCCGATTAGCCGAGCTACCGTATGTTTTTCCTGGTACTCGGACATATCGATCCGGATCATGGTATTTTCATCATCGAAGAGAAACTCTGCCAAAGCCCTGGCCAACTCGGTTTTGCCAACGCCGGTGGGCCCCAGGAAGATAAATGAACCAATCGGTCGGTTAGGGTCCTTCAGCCCGGAACGGGCCCGAATTACCGCCTCCGAAATCGCCGTCACCGCTTCATCCTGCCCGATCACCCGTCGGTGTAACTCTTCTTCAAGATGGAGCAGCTTTTGAACCTCGCCTTCCATTAACTTACTCACCGGAATCCCAGTCCAACGGCTTACTACATCGGCAATATCCTGTTCATCAACTTCCTCTTTGATCAACTTTGAACTTCCCTGATTATTCTCTAAAGAATCCTCTGCTTCCTTAAGTTTCTTTTCTAAGCCAATTAACTTACCGTATTTTAATTCTGCGGCCCGGTTCAGATCGTACTCCAGTTCAGCCCGTTCCATCTCAGCCTTGGTGGTTTCGATCTCCTCCCGAATCCGGTGTAAGTTACGAATGGCTTCCTTTTCCGATGTCCATCTGACTTTAAGCTCATCGGACTCGGCTTTCAAATCGGCCAGCTCTTTCTCTAAACGAAGCAGACGTTCCTTGGAAGCTTCGTCCGTTTCTTTTCTTAAAGCTTCCCGTTCAATCTCCAACTGCATTACCCGCCGCAGCATCTCATCTAACTCCGCAGGCATCGAGTCAATCTCCGTTCGGAGCTTGGCAGCGGCTTCATCTACCAGGTCGATAGCTTTATCAGGGAGAAAACGATCGGAAATATAGCGGTGCGATAATACCGCCGCCGATACCAAGGCGCCGTCCCTGATCCTAACTCCGTGATGGACTTCGTACCGTTCCTTTAAGCCGCGTAAAATAGAGATAGTATCCTCTACCGTCGGCTGATCGACCAATACTGTTTGGAAACGCCTTTCCAAGGCAGCATCCTTCTCAATATGCTTCCGGTATTCATCGAGGGTTGTAGCTCCGATGCAATGGAGTTCTCCCCTGGCCAACATCGGTTTCAGCAGATTGCCGGCATCCATTGCCCCTTCAGTCCTGCCGGCCCCAACTACGGTATGTAACTCATCGATAAAAAGGACTATTTGTCCATCGGAGTTTTGCACTTCTTTCAACACCGCTTTCAGCCGTTCCTCAAATTCTCCCCGGTATTTGGCCCCAGCGATCAAAGCCCCCATATCCAAAGAAATTACCCGTTTATGCTTCAGTCCATCCGGTACATCCCCCCGGACGATCCGCTGGGCCAACCCTTCCACAATAGCGGTTTTACCTACACCGGGCTCTCCGATCAATACCGGATTATTTTTGGTCCGGCGCGATAGCACTTGAATCACGCGGCGGATCTCTTCATCCCTGCCGATAACCGGATCAAGTTTACTTTCGACGGCAAGTTTGGTTAAATCCCGGCCATATTTCTCCAAAGCTTCATAAGTCCCCTCCGGATTCGGCGAAGTCACCCGCTGGTTACCCCGAATCTCTTTGAGGATACTAATTATTTTTTCTCGGGTAAGGTTTTGCTCCTTTAAAATCCGCCCAACCGCTCCGTCATCCCCAGTCATCGCCAATAGTAAATGTTCAACTGAAAGATATTCGTCTTGTAGTTTTTTCCCTTCATCTTCAGCTAAAGCCAGTATTTTATTGAGACGGCCGCTAATATAGATTTGGCTTGCTCCTCCGGAAGGGCTGGTCACTTTCGGAAAACGTCCAATCTCTTCTTTGATCAGACGGGCTAAGCGTGCTAAATCAACCCCCGCTTTAGTTAACACCGAAGCCGTCAATCCGCCTTCTTGTTCTAATAAAGCAAGTAATAAATGCTCCACCTCAATTTGTTGATTGTTCTCTCGCGCCGCTAGATTTTGAGCGCTCATTAAAGCTTGTTGCGTTTTTTCAGTAAACCGGTTGGGATCCATTATCAGTTCACTCCTTTATTAATATAAGTAGTCTCATTAAAATTCCATTGTTAGCACTCTATCAAGATGAGTGCTAATTCGAAGTTAAAATTATTACCGTTAGTAATCTTTCAACTTCGGTAAATTAAGAACTTCGACTATTTAATTACGCGATAACCCACTTTAATATTGTAAACGATAACTAGGGAATTTTGTTTCCAATATAATCGACTTGGCATTGATATGGTTTAATATTAATATGGTCAAACCGTTTTGTCAATTGGATTTGAAATAGATCGGATCTTTTCGCTTCTAAAACAAAAACCATCCCCGCCTCAGGCTCATATAATGACCATAAACGACCAGTAACTATCTTAAAAATATCTAATAAAGCGGGGAGAAGATAATGAAAAAAAACAAAGCCTCAATAGGGAAACCCCCGAAAGAGGCGGCTAATAATTCTGCTACCTATGCCCGAGGCATGATTTGGCCACACTTGGAAACCCCGGCGAAATTTGCTGTCGCCCGGATTAAAGGTGGACCTATAGCTCCTCAGATAAATGGATATGTATACTTTTGGGATGTTCCAGGAGGCGTTCAAGTGTGGACGGCCATCTCCGGTCTCCCACCTTATCAACCCGGCCTAAATAATCAAAGTCCAATCGGGCCCCATGGGTTTCATCTTCACCAATTTGGAGATTGCAGTATTGGTGATCCCCTAGAGCCATTTCAGGCCGCAGGGGGCCATTGGAACCCCGACAATCAGCCCCACGGCAATCACGCCGGAGACTTTCCAGTGCTTTTTTCGAACAATGGCCGTGCCGAAATGAGTTTTTTGACCAACCGGTTCCAAGTTGCGGATATAATCGGGAAGTCAGTGGTCATTCATGAAAATCCCGATGATTACCGCTCCCAACCGGCAGGTAACGCCGGGAAACGTCTGGCGTGCGGCATTATCAATCTATATGACGGTATTTAAGACCCGAATGTACTCTTAAGGTTGAATCAAGTTAAAAAAATCCGGTAGCGATCCGGATTTTTAAAATATTTCGGGGCTAGCTTTAGTATGAATTTAATTATCCTCGAGTATCTGTGAATTAGCAGTTTTATTTTGTTGGACTACATCCAGAACCATGCAATCAGTGAGTAAATCATGGACAGCCTGTTTCTTATCGTTAAAAGCCAGAATTATATATCCGGCCCCAAGGGTCAAGATTGATAGATAATGGGCAAAATACCGTTTGGTAGCTTGGAGTAAATTTAACGGCTGCCCTTCCAAATCGGTTACTTCGAGCTTAAGGGCGAATTTCCCGATAGTCCCTTGAAGACTGGAGCTTTCTAACAAAGCATAATAAGCCCAACCGATAATCACACTTATGATAACCCCAAAAACTTTAGTAAAAACAATCAAAAGGATCACCGGGATGATTAAGATTATCAAATCGATCAGCGTCGCGGTCATTCTAAGAGCAAAATCGGCTTGTTTATACTGGAAAACTCGGAGACAAGCCCGATCCCGGTAATTGCCAAAATCCTCCCGAGCCGACGCTGTTTTAGTTTCTTGTTGATTACAATAAGGACATTTTTTTAAATCCGCTTGGTAACTCTTACCGCATTTACTACAATACATATTAAGACCTCCCAAATTAGGCGACCTATTATCGCATAACACTCCTCCTAATAAGCCCCACTTTTATATTTTCTATCTATTACCTCTTTCCCCTGCCTCAAGTCGAAGAAAAATTAAAAGTTGCATAATCTCAGTAAAAGCGCAATAATAAAGGAAATTGGTAATTATTATTGTCTATAGAATAAAGGAGACAGGAGTCAGGAGCTGTCAACTGTACACTGTAAACTCTAAAAGATGGCCCCGGAGTATTGGCAAAAATCCTTCTGACTCCTGACTTCTGACTACTATAGGCCGCTTATCATAACCCAAAACAAAAAGGAGTACCTGATGTTTCTCCCTACTACCCGCGAAGAAATGGACCGTCTCGGATGGGACGGCCTTGATGTGATTTTAATATCCGGCGACACCTACATCGACAGTCCTTACATTGGAGCGGCGGTCATCGGAAAAGTTTTACAAAACGCCGGTTACCGGGTGGGAATCATCGCCCAGCCCGATACTGAAACCGAAGCGGATATTACCCGTTTAGGCGAACCTTATTTGTTTTGGGGAGTTACTTCCGGAAGTGTCGATTCCATGGTGGCTAATTATACCGCTTCTAAAAAACGCCGCCGCCAGGATGACTTTACCCCAGGAGGCATCAATAGTCAGCGGCCGGACCGGGCTTTAATTGTCTATACCAACCTAATTAGAAGATATTTCAAAACCACTAAACCGATAGTTCTAGGCGGAATCGAAGCCAGCCTCAGAAGAATCGCTCATTACGACTATTGGACCGACACTATTCGCCGTTCAATTTTATTTGATACTAAAGCCGATTTGATAGTGTATGGTATGGGAGAAGCCACCATTTTAGAACTAACCCGGAAACTAGCTGCGGGTATTCAGTTTCAATCCCTCCGGGGAATCTGTTATATCGCTGCCGTTCCCCCCGCCGACTACTTACAGTTGCCCTCTTTTACCGAGGTAAAAACCGTTCCGGAACAACTGATCAAAATGTTCCATCTTTTCTATGGCAATAGTGACCCAGCAACCGCCAAAGGCTTGGTCCAACTTTACGACGGACGTTATCTAATTCAAAACCCACCTTCAAAATACCTATCGGAAAAAGAGCTCTCCGCAGTCCATGATCTTGATTACGAAAGGGATGTCCATCCCTATTATAAAAAGAACGGGGAAGTCCGGGCCTTGGATACAATCAGGTTTTCCATCAATACTCATCGCGGCTGTTATGGCGAGTGCAACTTTTGCTCAATCGCCGTCCATCAAGGCCGCACCGTTCGGAGCCGAAACGAAGAATCGATTTTAGCCGAAGCCCGCACCTTAACCAAACTGCCTGACTTTAAAGGTTATATCCTGGATCTGGGCGGTCCCACCGCCAACATGTACGGGATCGAATGTCAAAACAAGCTGACCAAGGGAGGTTGCGCGAGTAAACGCTGCCTTCACCCGAACGTTTGTAAGAACCTTAAGGTAAGTCATGTGAGACAGATTGAGCTTTTAAAGAAGATTCGGAAGATTCCCGGAATTAAGAAGGTATTTGTGGCCTCCGGAATCCGTTATGATTTGATCCTTAATGACCGCCAATTTGGAATACCTTATCTAGAGGAGATTATAAGGTGCCACGTCTCCGGACAAATGAAGATCGCTCCGGAGCATACCGAGGATCAAGTTTTAAAGCTAATGGGCAAACCAGGCCGGAGCCAACTGTTGAACTTTATCGATTTATACAATAAGTTAAACCAAAAGGCCGGTAAAAAGCAATTTCTTACTTACTACTTCATCGCCGCCCACCCCGGTTGTGATCGGGAAGATATGATTAAACTGAAGCAATTTGCCGCCAAAGAGCTGAAACTCCGTCCTGAGCAAGTACAAATCTTCACTCCGTTACCCTCAACCTATTCGGCGTTGATGTACTATACGGGGATAAATCCTTTTACCGGGGAACAATTATTCGTAGAAAAAAATCTCCGCCGCAAAGAGGAACAGAAAATGCTCATTGTAGCTGAGAATAAATCCGCCCAAAATCGCCTCCAATCGCGGCAAGCGCAAAAAAAAGCTCATAAAGGAAGGCCTTTAAAGAAATTTGGCAAATAATTATAATTATCAGTATTTATTCTTTTCATTATTTAAAAGTAGGTAATATTAATGTCGGTTGAAATCCGCTTACTGATAGTCGATGACCACCCCTTATTCCGGCAAGGGGTTCGTTTTTATCTGGAATCCATTCCTGAGCTGGAGTTGATCGGTGAAGTTGAAAACGGAAAAGTTGCTTTATCTTTTCTGGCAGAACATTCGGTTGATCTAATCTTAATGGATCTCCAAATGCCGGGAATGGACGGAGTGGAGACAACCAAACGGATTAAAGAAGCATGGCCGGAGACCAAAGTCCTGGTTTTAACCAGTTTCAACAGTTGGGATCAGGTTTATACCGCTTTAAAATCCGGGGCTTCCGGTTATATCTTGAAAGACGCCCCTCCGGAAGAATTAGTGGCGGCTATTAAAGCAGTGGCAAACGGTGGCCTTTACTTGGGAACACAAGTGGCTAATGAAATATTAAGTCCGATTGGGTCGGAAAAAGAAACGGTGGGCAACAAATTGCCGGAACCCTTAACCAACCGGGAACTGGAAGTTTTAAGACAGATAGGCCGGGGATTGGGAAACCGCGCGATCGCTTCAGAACTTGTTTTAAGTGAAAAAACCGTTAAAACCCATGTGGCTAACATATTACAAAAATTACAAGTTACCAACCGAACTCAAGCAGCCCTATACGCAATCCGGCATAACCTGATGTAATGAAGGTGAGTCGATTTGAATCAAGTAAGAGATTATCATGAGAACCAAGTGAATATTCTACCGGCACAAGACAGTATCGGAAAAACACTAGGTCTATCCGCCGGATTAGGAGGAGCCTTCGGATTAATAATTACGACCCTCATTTTTTCGAGGTACGGTTTCCCTGATTCGGTTTACTTATATTTTCTCGGCATTCCCTTTTTCTGCGCGCTTATTGCAGGGTTAGCCGGTCTAAGCAGTCTTTATTTAGATAGGATTTTGTTAAAACTTGGACTAACCGATTCCAAAAAAAGAAATTATTTGGGAATTATATTCTCCATATTGGTGGCAATATCTGTGAGTCTCTTACTATCTTCTTACTTTGGGTTCCTTGATGATGAAGCACAGCGTCCCTTCATTTTAACAACTTCAGTTATTGGACTGGTTCTGGGGATGGTTGTTGGCATAATTGATGATCATTTATGGAATATCCGGCGTAAAGTGTTGGTTTTGGAAATGAAAAATAAGTATCTGGCTGAATTAGCGGAAAAAGACCAACAACTACAAGAAACCACTATAAATTTAATAATTGCCGAGGAACGAAACCGGATGGCCCGGGAATTACATGACTCAATTTCCCAAGGTATTCACGGGATTATTTATAGCGCCCATTCCCTAAAACAGCAATTACCCCAAGAAGATAATATAACCGAGAAAATTTTGGAACACCTTCTAACTACTGCCGAGACAACCCTCAATGAATTACGAGCGATGATCTTAGAATTAAAACCTTCTTTACTGAAGGAGCGCGGATTGTTTGAAGCCTTAAAACTTCATTGCGACCTTTTCGCCCAGCGACTAAAGATCAGATGCGATCTTTCCATAGGCGATATTCACGGGGTTACCTCCCGACAGGAAATGGCCGTTTACCGAATTGTCCAGGAATCCCTGGCCAATATCCAACAGCATGCCGAAGCGGACGAAGTAAACTTAAGTTTATTTCAAGATGGCGCTTGCTTAAAATTAGTCATCAAGGATAATGGTAAAGGATTTGATATGGAATCTGCTCAGCCTGGTAATGGATTGTTAAATATGGAGTCCCGTTGCCGGGAGAATAACGGATCTTTTACAATAAAATCAATACCAGGACAGGGAACTAGGATCGAGGCGACTTTTTATGATTCTGCTTCCTCCTCTTCCTGATTTTCCAGTTCTTCCTGCTTTACCTCTTCTGTTCCCTTTTCTGGTTGACCTTCTAAGTCTTTCTTTATAGCCCCCGAACCGAATGATATCCAAAACCTATGTCAAACTTGTTAAAAGCATATTGAACCCCGATTGAATAAGCTATTTGACGTTCGGATTCGTAATAATACAATCCGGTTAATATTTTCAATCAATCCTAATTTACTGTTAACCTTTTTTTTCTTTTAATGATCAGTACTCCAAATGTAATTAACAATAATATGATTCCTATCCCAATCGCATAAATATAAATTATTGGATTAAAAGTTTCCATGGTTATGATCATTTCTTGAGGTTCGCTATAGACGGACAATAAAGGAATTTCCCATTTGACAGTCTTTGTTTTGTGATCAATATAAGACGGCGCAGTATTTGCATTAATTATCTTGTAAGGAGTCTTCAATTCATAAGTCCATTTATATTCCGCGAAAGAGCTTCGCATTTCCGAATTAATATCTTCCTTTTCGTAGATAACGCGTTTTAATGTTACTTTCCCGCCTTTTTCTTCTACCAAAGACACTTCCCCAATAAAAGGCATCTCTGTACTATCATCACGAAGGGAATTAAGATCTTCAATCGATTTGAACTCTATTTCAAAAGCAAAAACTTGATTGTCATTTTCATTATAAGTTTTTGATTCAAGCAAAGTTATTTTTTCAGATGCTTTAAATGACTCTTCCATACCCTTCAATGTTGAAGAAGGACTTTCACCCATCATTCCGAACACCATGGATGGAATTACCATTTGGATACTGGCCTTTCCCGAAAAATCTTTATTAAGAGTCATATTCTCCGAATAATTAATGCACCCGCTTAAAAATGTGATACAAACCGTTAAAATTAGTAAAAAACATATTTTGTTTTTCATTTGTTCTCCTTTTCGTTAGTTTTACCGGTCAAGACAATTACAATGTTTTAGTGGATGTAACTTTTTCCGTTTTTCTTGAAATGACTGTGGACAGCCAATAACTGATTAATTCGTAAATACCAAAGCAAAAAAATATCATTATGTTTGTAATAATAATACTTCCAACGGCTCCCAGAGGTTCTACCAAATTTTCGGCTTTATAAGTTTCAAAGTTTTGTTGATATTGTTCAAATGATAAGTTTTTATTTCCTGATAATTTTGATCCATTTCTTTTGACAGAACAAAGCCTAATAAACTACTTACAATCAATAAAATAATTACTTTTACTACCAAGATATTTCTTGCTTTTCTTGAAAAAGTCAAGGTAATATTTCACTCATTAATAATACCTCCTAATTAGTAATTATATATGTAATTCGCCAATAATTCCATGATCTCCTTTATTAGTCATAACATATCTCCCCCTGACTATAATTCAAACAAAACTTAAAAAGTCCCAAGATTATAAAACTCATCCTTTTTACCTACCCAAAATACATCTTTGGACTGATCTCTCATTGACCTTATTTTGCTAAGCTTATTTAAGAGATTAATTCACAGGAAGGTGAACCAAATGAAAGACTGGAAAAATTTCCTCCGCTTCGCCGGAAAGGTTGCCCTGCCGGTAATATAAAAATTCAGTTAATGTTCGTAGTCGCGTTTCTGGTAAATGTAGTTTGTATCTATCTGTTTAATCGGCAAAAGGAAAAAGCAACCGTTTCAAGCCGATTCATTTTTTTCTTCTTTTTAGCCGTGGATACATTGGTTCCATTCTTTTATCAATCCATCATCTGCGGCGGAGCCCCGGCTTTCCATTATTCGCTGTTAATCAGTTTGTTCCCGGCGGTTATTATCTGGTGGAGTATGAAAATTAGAAAGGAGACCTTTTCAGATGGAGAAAGCTAATCAAATTATCGGATTGGTTTTAAAAGCATTAGCCCTGGCCATGGGAGTAGCAATCACCGTTTTAACAATCCTAGGACAATTCAATTCTGGAATGAATGTTCTCACCGGGGTCGGGCTATTTGCCCTGGCATTATCCGCATTAATGAAAGAAAGTTAGTTTCACCAGAGAAACTAACTCCTTAACAATATTAGGCCTGTTTCGCGAAACGTTTCGGAAGGTAAGACCAAATTCTACCAGGGAAGCCTCCTTTTCAAATGAATCACGACATTTGAAACAGGGAGCGCCAGTTTCCTTCGAAAGCTTTTGTTAGTGAATAGATTACCGATACTTTTTAAATTTTCTAAAGAGAGCAGCGAATCAAAGGAAACCCCTTTTGAAGCAGCGGCAATTTGCCCGTAGCCGCTGCAACTTTCCCTTTTCTTTAAGACCAGATCCGAAAGACTATTCACGTCCGAACAGCTAAAATACTCCGAATCTGCTATTTCAATCTTATACTTCTCTTCCACCTTGGCTAGAAGGCTGATACTGGATAAACTATCCCCACCCAGATCATTGATGAAGTGAGCAGTATCGCCTATTTTAGCTTCGGGTAAATCAAGGACCTCGCTAAAGGCTTTCTTAATCTCGGTTTTAATCATTTGGTACTCATTGGCATTAATCTCATTCTCGATATTTTTTTTACCGCCCGCCTTCGCGCCATGGATAATTTCATATCCGGAATTTCTAAGAGCCAGTTCCACCAGGTCAATCTTTTTGTTTTCAATCTGCTTGCGCAATTGTTTCCGTTTCACCTTAATCCCGTTTACAGTCGGCAAAGGCTCCGTTGTTAAGTAGACTTTATTAATTCTTTTCATAATCGGCAAAGTATTATTAATGGTATTGATCGCATTACGTAGTTTATGATATACCTCCCGATTCATATCAGTATGCTCGATACAAATTACCAGTGTAATATATTCATAATTAGTATCCTTTTTCGTTCCTAGCACACAGATGTTATTTTGAAACGGCAGTGCTTCAAAATAGCCTTCCAGCTCATCGGGATAGATATTTTCCCCGGATTCATTATTGATAATTTCTTTGATTCTGCCCTCAATCCAATAAGTACCTTTGGCATATCTCCCGATATCCTCGGAATTCAACCATCCGGCGCCGTCAATATCGGCGGGACATTGCGCTCCCTCAATCAGCCTACCGCTATGGATCCCTTTCCCTCTAATATAAAGAGAACCTACCCTATCTTGGCCATCAATCTGATACTCACAATATTTTAAGGGTTTCCCGATCGAACCATTTACCCTTTTATTCAAATCCTTACTACTTTCGCAAGAAGTAATCCCGACTTCGGTCATGCCATAGCCGCATACCGTATAGTATCCAAGGGCATTCATCATCCTCAAGGTCTTGGATGAGGTATAACTTCCCCCGCAGATGATCACCTTAATTTGGTCCCCCATTACCTGGGCTAATAGACCCTTGAACATTTGAGTTGCAGCCTTCAATCCTAACTCCGAATTAAGTCTTTGTAGTAATAGGCTTAGCTCCATCAAGAGGTAGACCGCTAATTGCTCCCGCTTGGGTCTCCGGTTAAGCTTTTTTTGAATTGATTTAACCAAATTGTTTGGGAGTATCGGCACAGTGAGAATATGGGTAACCCCATGGTTGCGGCAGGCCTCCAAGATCGTCTCCGGACCCCGGACCTTGGGATAAATAAAAGCGGCGCCGTAAAAGCTAAACCAGATATAAGTCCCAATAAATCCGAATATATGGTGAAAAGGTAAAAACGCCAGTATTTTATCGGTCTTTAGCGGCCTGATCCGGTCGTTTTCGATGATCAGTTCCCTAGTATTAAAAATTTGATAACAGACCGCTGCCCCGGTATAATAGTATACTTTACTGGTTGAGGTGGTGCCGGAAGTGCATAAGGCATACTCATTACTCCACCGGGGAAGGAATCCGGACGGGTCCTCGGCTTCAAAATCAAAGACAGAAGTCAGTAGCATTTTCGCTCCAGCTTGACCCATTAGATGGGCAGTGCCTTCATCTCCTTGGGCTGCATTTAACAATAACGGCTTATACCCCGACATCAAGATCGCCCAAAACATCACCGGCCACAATGGAGAATTCGGCATTTTCAGCCCTATGTATGAACCCTGGTCAATACCGGCGCAGAGCTTCGATAACTTGGTGGCGGCCTTTAAAATTTTGTCGTGGTAATCACGATAAGTCCATTTAACTATTTGGCCGTTTTCCACGAATTCACAGGCGATGCTGTTATTGGCCATAATAATTTGATAAATGCTTTCAAAGTTTTGGGCAGACTCTCCGAGGCGAGTTAAGTTTTTTTCATAATCTCTCATTTAAAAACCCCTAAAATTAATAAATTCCGGTTATTACAAATATTGGCCAAAATTTCAATAATATTTGTAATAATAATCTAAATTTAGCTTGTTACTCAAAATTAATCATCTTTTTAATTATAACTTAAATTCCAAACTATGAAAAGCAAAAAAAGGTCCTGAAAATTAAAACCTAGATTCATTGCTTGTCTATTTTCCCCCGGAAAACAGTCCCTTTGGATTGACTCAAACAAGAAGATTGTTTACAATGATGAAAACAATAACTGGTTAACTATCAAGACCAGATAGGAAATATCCATAGCGCGTCGCTAAGATTTACAACGATGATTTCAGTTGAAAGAAAGGACGGATAATTTTTGGGTCTGCTTGTTTCTAAATTGGAAGAAGCTCTATTTTCGATACTCCCGATTACAATCACTATTCTGATCTTGCATTTTACCTTAACCCCGCTGGATACGGAGATTGTCGCCAAATTTATCTTCGGAGCATTATTGATGATCATCGGCATCCCACTTTTTTTATTGGGGATCGATCTTTCCATTACCCCAATTGGCGAGCAGATCAGCGAGGTGTTGGTAAAATCGAACAAGCTCTGGCTGATTTTATTGGGTGGAGGTTTTTTTGGATTCATTGTTACTGTTGCCGAACCGGATCTGCATATTTTGGCGGATCAGGTGAAAGCGATTACCAGCGGCCATTTCAATTCAAATCTGATGATCTTACTGGTATCTGCGGGGGTTGGCGCCCTGGTCTCATTTGGGATCTTCCGAATATTGAAGAACATTCGTCTGAATCGGTTCATGACAGTTGTCTATCTAATCATTTTAGCGCTGGGGATTTTTACCCAACCGGATTTTTTGGCGATTGCCTTTGACGCTTCCGGCAATACCACAGGCGCTGTTTCGGTCCCGTTCATACTTGCCCTGGCGGTGGGAATATCCGTAATGACCCGCAGTAATGAAATCGAAGAGAATGATGGTTTCGGCATGCTGGGCATTGCTTCAACCGGGGCCATTGTCGCCGTTATGATCCAGGGACTGCTTACCGCTACGGGACCAATCAGCGGCAGCTTACCGACGGCTAAAATAGTGACTGGTAGTGTGTTCCATAGTATTTGGACCGCTATTGCAGAGAATGGCACAGACACTTTTTTTGTTTTAATGCCAATCTTAATTATTTATGTAGTTATTGAACTAATCTGGATCAGACAACCGTTGTACAAGCTAAAACGTATTTTTGTCGGTTCCGCTTATACTTACATTGGTTTCGTTATCTTCCTTACCGGCATCAACATCGGATTTCTTCAAGCCAGCCGCCAAGTGGGTTATCAAGTAGCGGCATTTGGTAAACCGTGGCTCTTAGTGCTGATCGGTATGGTATTTGGAGTCATAACTATCCCCGCTGAGCCATCGGTGCATGTCCTTACCCGTCAGATCGAAGATAATACCGCCGGATCCATCAAAGCCCTTAGAGTAATGTTGACCCTTTGTTTGGGGGTTGCGGCAGCGGTCGGCTTGTCAATGCTTCGAATTTCCATTCCCGGACTTCAACTTTGGCATATCTTGCTCCCAGGCATGGTTATTGCAATCATCTTATCTTATATTGTCCCTGACATCTTTGTTGGTATTGCCTATGATTCCGGAGGGGTTGCAGCGGGAACCATGACATCCGTTTTTATTCTGCCCTTCGCCCAAGGGGCGGCGGAGTTTATTCCCGGCGCCGATATCGTCCGGGATAGTTTTGGAATTATTGCCTTAGTTGCGATGACACCTCTAGTAGCAGTACAATTGTTGGGATTGATTTATAAATTAAAAACACGTCCTTTATTGTCGGAAGTAAGCGAAATGGACGAATATATGGAGGAAATTTAGTATGGCGAGTCATATATTGCCAAATGGCATCTCCTATAGCCTATTGACCATTATCGTTAACCGGGGAAAGGGAAGCAAGATCTTAGGATTTGCGCGGGAGATCGGGGCTAGAGACGCAAGTTGTTTTTTTGGGAAAGGCACCATCAATAATAATGTATTAAAGATGATCGAATTGAATGAAGTAGCTAAGGAGATCATTCTAATCGTAGTGCCTGGCGAGAGCGAAACTAAAATTCTAGAGCAGCTAAAAGAGAAATTCCATTTTGACCGGCCTAATCAAGGTATCGCTTTTACAATGCCTCTTGCGGGTATCTTGAAAATCAAGCAAGACACTTCAATCAAATGGAAGAATTCCAGTTTGTCAAATCAATGGGATTATACCGCTCTATTCCTGGTGGTTGACAAAGGCAAAGGGGAAAGTGTTATCCAGATCAGCCAAGAGGCCGGTTACTATGGTGGTACAATAATTAAAGCCCGTGGTTCCGCCAGTAACTTAAATATTGTCTTAAACATGATCGTGGAGCCGGAAAAGGAAGCGGTATTAATGTTGATGAAGAGTAAATCCGCCCATCAGTTAGCTATGCTTCTCAGGGAAGAGTTACACCTGGAACAGCCGAATACGGGAATTTTAGTCAAGCTTGGCGTTAACAAGACGATTGGCCTGTTTCAGGATGACGGTAAAGACGGGGAGGCGGAGCAATGAATTATTTTATGAATATAGTGGTTGTTCCTTTAGGATATGCTGATAAAGTGATCACTGCCGCCAATGAAGTCGGCGCGACGGGCGCCACTATCCTCCGTGCGCGAGGAGCCGACCATTCGGCAAAAGAGGGTCTGTTCAGTATCAAAATCGAACCGGAAGAGGAAATTGTACTGATCATCGCTACGAAAGAGGTGACCGACACCATCTGTAATAAAATTCATGAGGAGTTTGAAAAGAACAGCAAACGCGGTGGTTCTATTTATATATTGCCCGTACAAGATCTGGAGGAGTGACGAATACAATTAAAAAGTGGAAAGGGTAAAAAAGGCGAAGGATTCAATAATTTAATACGTCAATAAACATATGCTTCGACCCCAATCCACAGGTTAGAAACCCATGGCTGTCTTAAAAGCTTATCGGTTGAAACCGATATTTTTCGGGTTCTATCATAGGTGAATTGAATCACTCTAGTCGTTTGGATACCGGTTTTAACCGGTACGGTCTGTACCAGCCACGAGTTTTAACTCGTGGTCGG
>JAAYEK010000106.1 GCA_012728785.1 Bacillota bacterium
AACTTTTAGTGATTACAACCAATCGTTTAACGGTAATCACCTATCGTTTAATAATTGGAACTTACCGTTTAGTGGTTTTTACTAATCGTTTGGCAACCGGAACCAATCGTTTAGTAAATTTCATTAATCATTTACTGACTTTTACTTAACGATTAGTAATCGAAACCAAACCGATTATGATCAGAACCTATCGTTTGTTGACTAGGAGCAAATATATCTATTTAGGTTATAATAGGCATACCTCTAAAGGGGAGGACGGAGAACGAAAGAGGTTAAAATTAATTATTGCAATTTCGATGATGTCTCCTGTCTGAACCAGGATTAGACGGATTTCTCGGATTATACGGATTTACTCTTTTGCCGATAATTACTTTGATCTTTAAATGTTATATTTTCTTTGTTGACCAATTTGAATAAGGTGAATCTTTAAGCAATAATTTTTAATCCGTCCAATCCGTTTAATCCTGACTAATCCTGGTTGGTTTTTCGGATTATACGGATTTACTCTTCTGCTGGTAGTTACTTAGGTTTTAAAATGTTACATTATCTTTAGTTGATCAATTTTAAATCGGTTCAACCATTAAGCACTGATTCTAAATCTGTCCCATCCGTTTAATCCTGACTAATCCTGGTTGGACAATGGTTTTCCAGCAGCTTTTTCTCGTTCCGAAGGAGCTTTTTCTTGCGGATTTAAAAGTATCATGCTATAACACTACCAAACGGTAGGTAGTTAATCTCTGGAGGTGCATCCAAAATATGAAGAAGGAAGAAATACTGTATCTCCTCTCCAGCCAATTGACTCTGTCGTCGGGGCAGTTGCATCTCTACTCGGGGGTATTGTATCTATTGTCGCGGGCATTGTATCTCCTCTTGGTTGGATTTTACATTGTACATTTTAAATTGTAAATTGTAAATTGCTATTCTCCCCTTAACTCTGCGCCTCCGCGGGAGATATTGCTTTTGATCTTAGCTGAACCGATAAAATTTAGGAACCAAATAGGAACAGCCCGGTAACCGTAAGCCTCCGATCTCAAAAAGCATCTTGACCCCGAAGGCATAGATTAGGGGCTGTCTCAAAAGAATCTTTTTACTGTTTTGCCCAACTAGGCATCCATTTTCAATTCATTGGCATTTAAGTCCAGTATTTTACGGGCTCGTTTCAGGGAAGCTTCGATATTTTTACAGATATTCTCGGCGCCAATCTTCGCCACAAAACCGGATTGTTCCAAAGCTTTTAACGGTTGTTCCTGGACTCCCGATAAAATGAAAGTCATTTGATTCTTGCGGTTCCTTTTGATAATCTCTTGTAATATATGTAATCCGGTAGAATCGATGGCTGGAACGTTACGCATCCGAATGATCAAGATCTGAGGCGAACCTTTTACCAAATTGAGGGCTTCTTCAAACTTATAAGCGGCCCCGAAAAAGAGCGGGCCGTTGATCTCATAAACTTCCACTCCTTCGGGGACCAACTTCTCCTCTAAAGTATCGATATCGTCATGGTCCTCCAACTCTTTGGTAATAACATCCACATTGGTAACCAGAGCCATCCTTCTCATAAACAAAAATACCGCCATCAGCAAACCGACTTCGATTGCAACGGTCAAATCGAACAATACGGTTAAACCGAAGGTAAACAGGAGTACCATCACATCGCTGCGGGGGCTTTTTAAAAGCCTTACGAATGAACGCCATTCGCTCATATTATACGCCACTACCACCAGAATCGCGGCTAGGCAAGAGAGCGGAATTAAGGAAGCCCATTTGCCGAAGAACAATAATATTAGTACTAAAACTATCGAGTGAATAATCCCGGCCACGGGAGTCCTGCCACCGTTTTTAATATTAGTCGCGGTCCGGGCAATTGCGCCGGTAGCCGGAATCCCGCCGAAAAATGGGGCAACAATATTGGCGACTCCATTGGCGACCAATTCCATATTGGAACGGTGCTTGTCACCGATCATCCCATCAGCCACCACCGCCGACAACAAAGCCTCGATTCCGGCTAAAACCGCGATTGTCATTGATGGCCCGATTAAATTTCGTACAATCTGAAAATCGATCTTGGGAAAAACCGGTGCCGGTAACATTGAGGGTATTTGGCCGAACCGGTTTCCAATAGTTTCTACCGGCAATTTAAAAAGATAAACTAGCGCTGTACAGAAGACCAAAGCTATCAGTGACCCGGGGATGCGGCGCGATACTTTTTGTAAAACGATAATAATCAGTAAGGTCACAACACTAACCATCAATGCCCAATAGTTAACGGATGAAAAATTAGCAACATACGCAGCTATCTTATGTAAAAATTCCGAGGGTACTTCTCCCATTGTCAGCCCAAAAAAATCCTTGATTTGCGTAGAAAAGATAATTACGGCGATACCACTAGTAAACCCGGCAATTACCGGATAAGGGATGAACTTAATCATTGAGCCGAAACGGGCTACACCCATTATCACCAAAATAATCCCGGCCATGATCGTGGCGATGGTAAGACCGTCCAAACCATATTTCTGGACAATACCATAGACAATAACCACAAACGCTCCGGTAGGGCCGCCAATCTGGACCCGGCTGCCCCCTAAGGTTGAAATTATAAAACCGGCAATAATCGCGGTAAAGATCCCTTTTTCCGGTGAAACTCCCGAAGCGATGGCAAAAGCGATGGCCAACGGCAAGGCTACAATACCGACGATTATTCCGGCGATCAAATCCGAAACAAAACGTTCCCAAGAATAATCCTTCAAGGTAGTAATCAGTTTTGGTTTTAACATTTTAAACCCCACTTCTCAAAAGCTCTCGTCTTCCGATATCTTTCCGGTAGTACATACCTTCAAAGCTCAACAAGGCTAAATCACGATAGGCGCCGTCAATCGCTGCGCCGATGTTATTTCCCAAATGGACTACATTCAAGACCCGGCCGCCGGCGGTGACAATATCACCGTTAAAATTAAACTTAGTACCGGCATGAAAAACAAGGGAATTCCGAATCTCTTCCAAACCGTCAATGGGTTCCCCGGTTTGATACTTTCCCGGATAACCGCCGGAAGCGGCCACCACGCAAACTGCGGTTTTTCCCATCTTCCATTTAATCGAATCCGGATTAAGCTTCCCGCTTACACAATCTATGAAAATTTGGGCCAAATCCGATTCCAATAAAGGCAACACCACTTGAGTTTCGGGATCGCCAAACCTGACATTATATTCGACAACTTTCGGCCCGTCTGAAGTAAGCATCAATCCGATAAAAAGCGTACCAACAAAAGGGGTCCCCTCATTCTTCATCCCCTGAATGGTTGGGATCAATATCTCATTGACCACCTTTTCCTTGATGGCAGCAGTAAAAGCAGTAGTCGGAGCATAAGTCCCCATACCGCCGGTATTGGGGCCGGTGTCACCGTCGCCAATCCGCTTGTGGTCCTGGACCGGAAGCATCGGAACCGCTAAGTACCCATCCGAAAAAGCCAGTAAGGACACTTCTTCCCCTTCCAGATACTCCTCGACAATAACGGTAGTTCCCGCTTCTCCATAAATTTGGGCTACCATACAGTCATCAATTGCTTTTAAAGCAGTCTCCAGTTCAAAGGCAACTACCACACCCTTACCGGCGGCTAATCCATCAGCCTTAATCACGATCGGGACTCCGGTTTGACGGATATAATCCTTAGCTGCCTCCGGATGGCTAAAGGTTTGGGAATGAGCGGTTGGAATATGGTATTTAAACATAAATTCCTTGGCCCAAGATTTACTTGACTCCAGACCGGCGGCGGCTTGGGTCGGGCCGTAAACATTCAGCCCTCTCATTTGAAAATAATCAACCGCGCCTTGAGCTAGATAAGCCTCCGCTCCAACTATAGTCAGTTCGACCTTGTTCTGCTCAACAAAATCGGCAATATCCTCGATTACATTACAATCAACTCTAATATTCTCCCCGATTTGAGCTGTTCCGGCGTTACCGGGGCAACAATAAATCTTAGAAACTAACGGGCTTTGGTTGAGCTTCCAGGCAATAGCATGCTCCCTCCCGCCGTTTCCGATAATTAGGACTTTCATGGAGACCTCCGCGACAAAGTAGTAAGTGGTCTGATAATTAGCTAGCCCAATTTCGATAAAACACAAGTGATCTCCGCTTCGCTGGCGATTTCATCCCCAATATAGGTAGTGGCTTTAAATTTACCAATATTCGCTTTAAACCTTTTCAGGATTACTTCGATCCGCAGTTGGTCCCCGGGAACCACCGGTTTACGGAACCGGGCTTTATTAATGGCGGCGAACAAGGGTATTTGCGACTTATCCTCAATCAAATCCAAAACCACAAAAGCGGCGACTTGGGCCATTGCTTCCACTTGGATAGCTCCAGGCATGTCGCCATTGAAATAATCCTGTTGAGAAAAGAACTCATTAGTGGTCACATTCTTAATCCCCACCGCTCTCTTCCCGCTTTCGATCTCAACAATCCGGTCTACCAGTAAAAATGGAAACCTATGTGGCAATACCTTTTTAATCTCATTTATATCCAACATATTTGTCACCTCATTTCAGTGTCGGAAATGCCTAACTCCGGTAAAGATCATCGCTAAACCCAATTTATCGGCCATATCGATCGAATCTTGGTCCCTAATGGAACCACCCGGTTGAATAATGACCGTAACCCCAGCTTTAGCTGCTTCTTCCACAGTATCCGGCATTGGGAAATAGGCATCCGAAGCCAGACAGGAACCTTTAGCTTTAGATCCGGCTTGACCGATGGCGATCAGGGCCGCCCCAACCCGATTGGTTTGTCCCGGGCCAATCCCAACGGTACCTAAATCCTTTGTCAAAACAATAGCGTTTGACTTTACATATTTGACAACCCGCCAACCGAATTGAACTTCGGCAAGCTCCGCCGGAGTGGGCTGTTTTTTAGTCACTACTTTCCATTTGGCAGTATTTGATTTTATGGTATCCGTCTCTTGGATTAACAGTCCGCCGCTTACTTTTTTCAAATCAAATCCGGATGCGGAAGTTATTTTACCCAGTTCGGGAAGTTCCAAAAGGCGGATGTTCTTCTTTTTTGCCAGTAAATCAAAGGCCTCCGGAACAAAAGACGGCGCGATGATGATCTCCAGAAATAACTCACTCATTGCTTTGGCCGATTGGAAGTCCACTTCCCGGTTAAAAGCGATAATTCCACCGAAGATGGATACCGGATCACTTTCGTAAGCTTTCTGATATGCTTCAAACCCATCTTTACCGATACCTACTCCGCAAGGGTTGGCATGCTTAAGAGCCACCACCGCCGGTTCGGTAAATTCCTTTACCAGTTCAATGGCGGCATTAGCATCGTTAATATTATTGAAGGATAATTCCTTGCCATGCAATTGCTTTGCCGCAGTAATCGTCCCCGGTAATACGGAGGTTTCCTGGTAGAAAGATGCTTTTTGGTGGGGGTTTTCCCCATATCGTAAACTTTGTTTTTTGGTATACGTTAATTGAAGCAAATCGGGATATCCGTCTTCAGCGGTCCCGTATTTTGAGTTAAGGTAATTAAAGATCATCGAATCATATAAAGCCGTGGTGTTAAAGACCTTCAAGGCGCATTTTTGGCGGAACTCCAAAGTAGTGTCGCCGTTATTAGCCTTCATATCCGCCATCAAACCCAGATAATCCGAGGGGTCAACCACCACGGTGACAAAACGGTGGTTTTTGGCGGCGGAGCGCAACATTGAAGGCCCTCCGATATCAATATTCTCGATGGCGTCTTCGAGGGTTACATTAGGTTTGGCGATTGTCGCCGCGAACGGATATAAGTTTACCACCACCAAATCGATGGTTTCAATCTGCTCGGAAGCAAGTTGTCGGCAGTGTTCCTCCGCATCTCGAATCGCTAGTAAACCCCCGTGGATTTTAGGATGCAGAGTTTTCACCCTTCCATCCAGTATTTCCGGAAATCCGGTCACTTCTGAGATATAGGTCACCGGTAATCCAGCTTCCTTGATTGTATTGTAGGTTCCTCCGGTAGAGATCATCTCTACTCCGGCATCGGCTAGAAACTTTGCTAAATCTACCAAGCCGGCCTTATCGGAAACACTTAGTAACGCTCTTTTGATCATTTAGATTCCCTCCCCAAATTCTCCCTCGTTCTCATCCCGTCGATAATTATTCGCTCTTCCAATACTGACTTGATCGCCTCCGGATAGATCTGATGCTCGATCTTTAATACTTTCTCCGCCAAAGTCTCCGGGGTGTCCGTATCAGTGATTGCCACTATTCCTTGGCGAATTATCGGCCCTATGTCGGTTTCGGGGGTAACTAAGTGGACGGTAGCCCCTGAATACTTGGTCCCGGAAGCGATCACCGCTTCATGGACATGATGACCGTACATCCCCTTACCTCCAAAGGCCGGCAACAAGGCCGGGTGGATGTTAAGGACCCGATTTGGATAAGCATCGGTAAGTATTCGATCTAGAATTCTTAAAAACCCGGCCAAACAAACCAGATCAACCCGGTATTCCAATAAAACCTTTAAAATTGCGGCGTCAAACTCATGGTTTACCGCAAAACCTCGGTGGTCAATTACCAACGTGGGGATCCCATGGGTGGAGGCCCGTTCTAAAGCAAAAACTCCCGGCTTGTTACTAATAACCACCGCAATCTCCGCTTCTAAACTTCCATTATCAATTGAATCGATAATAGCCTGGAGGTTGCTCCCCCCGCCTGACACTAAAACTCCGATTCGTTTCATATCCTAGTTAGCTCCCTGTTTTCTTCACAGTTTAAAATTGGAGATTTTTTGGGTTTTAATTGTAAATTATAAATTGTACATTGTAAATTGTAAATTATAAATTGTACATTGTAAATTACTAAATCCCCGGCACCGGATATTTGGAACAGAAAACTTCCACTTTGCTCTTGATTTCATCAAGATAAGCTTCGTTTTGGTGATTCTTCAAAGCGTTGGTGAGCCACTCACCGATCTGTTTCATCTCCGCTTCTTTCATTCCTCGGGTGGTGGCCGCCGGAGTGCCGAGCCGGATCCCGCTAGGTCGGAGTGGCGGATTAGGATCATCGGGAATGATCTGTTTGTTAGTGGTAATGCTTACCCGATCCAAAACCCGCTCCGCTTCTTTTCCGTCAATACCAAAGCTTGCTACAGTATTGATTACCATCATGTGGTTATCAGTGCCGCCGGTGATTAATTGAGCGCCGTTATTCATTAAAGTTTCAGCCAAGGCTTTGGCGTTTTTAAGGGTTTGGACCGCATAGGTCTTAAACTCCGGTTGGAGGGCTTTACCAAGGGTAACGGCGATCCCGGCGATGGTATGCATATGGGGGCCGCCCTGGAGCCCTGGAAAAACAGATTTATCAATATCTTTCGCATATTGTTCCCGGCACAAAACTAAACCGCCGCGAGGTCCTCTTAAACTTTTATGAGTGGTAGTAGTCACTATATCAAACCCATAATCAAAAGGATTGCGCATTACGCCACCGGCGATCAAACCGCCGATATGGGACACATCCGCCATGGTAATGGCTCCAACGGCATCGGCGACTTTTTTAAAATCTTCATAATCATAATCCCTTGGATATGATGTATAACCGCAAAGTACGATCTTGGGTTTGGTTTCTTTGGCGACTCGCATCAATTCTTCGAAATCAATTTTCCCGGCTGCATCCGGTTGGGTCTTATAACGGACGAAGTTAAAGATCTTTCCCATATGTGATACAGGGGCGCCATGAGTTAAATGGCCTCCATGGGAGAGATCCATGCCTAAAACCGTGTCTCCCGGTTTCAAGAAAGCTAAGTATACCGCTTGGTTCATCGGTGAACCGGAGAGGGCCTGTACATTGGCATGTTCGCAGCGAAACACTTGTTTGGCCCTGTCCATTGCTATTTTCTCGATCACATCAGTGTAGTCTTGTCCGCCGTAATACCGTCTACCGGGATATCCCTCAGCGTATTTGTTAGTGAAAACGGAACCGTTGGCTGCCAAGACTTCAGGATATGTATAGTTTTCCGAAGGGATTAATTCGATCCCTTTCTTCTCCCGCTCCTCCTCGCCTTTGATCGCATGGTAGATTTCAGGGTCATTTTCGGATAACAATTTCCAATTTGCTTCCATAATTACTCTCCTTTATATTGCTGTTGTTTTGCTAGCATTTCCTAACTTAACTTCACAATCGATTCTCCCTCGATTACCGTTCCGATTAAATAACATTCCGATAAAGCCTTTTGGATCCGATCCAAGTTTTCCGGACGGCAAATTAATACCATTCCAATTCCCATATTAAAGACCCGGTAAGCCTGGTCATCCGGGACAGAGCCTTTCTTTTGCAAAAACTCAAAAATCGGCAGGAGTGGCCAAGAACCTTTGTTAATCCGGACACCACATCCTGAAGGCAAAATCCGGGGAATATTGTCATAAAATCCACCGCCGGTGATATGGGCTAGGCCATTGATTAATTCATCCTCGATCAATGGATAAACTTCCTTAAAATAGGACCGGTGGGGCGCCAATAAAACCTCACCGATGGAATCCGCTAATTCAGCTACCATATCGGTTGGTTTCAGTCCTAAATCATCAAAACAGATCTTACGCGCCAGTGAATAGCCATTAGTATGCAAACCTAAAGATGGTAAACCAAGCACCAAGTCACCGGGTTTAATGTTTGAACCGGTGATCACCTGTTTTCGATCGGCAACGCCAACAATTGTGCCCACCAAGTCAAATTCTTCTTTAGAATAAATACCCGGCATTTCGGCGGTTTCACCGCCAATCAACACACAGCCGTTTTCCCGACAACCCCGAGCCAAGCCGGAGACAATCGACTCAATATTAATTGGATTAACCGATCCGGTACCGATATAATCGAGGAAAAAGAGGGGTTTTGCTCCCTGGACCAGGATATCGTTGACGCAATGATTAACCAAATCATAACCGACTGAATCATACCGGTTTAAAGCAAAGGCTATTTTAAGTTTAGTCCCGACTCCATCGGTGCTTGACACCAATACCGGATCACGGTATTCGGAAGCCGGAAAAGAGTATAAACCTCCAAAACTGCCTAAATCCCCTAAAACCTGCTGATTATAGGTTCCCTGCGCTAATTTTTTGATTCTCTTTACAGCTTCAAGTCCGGCATCGATATTAACACCGGCTGATTGATAGAGATCCGCCATGTAATTACTCCTCTTCTAATGAGTATTTGTGATTTTCTTTGGGAATTGGTATTGGGAAATCCCCGTTAAAACAAGCCACACAAAGGTCTTTATTGGGCTGAACGGCCCGGTACAATCCTTCCAAAGTCAAATAAGTTAAGCTATCGGCTTCGATAAAAGTACGAATATCCTCCACCTTATGGGCGGAAGCGATTAATTCTTTCCGGACCGACGTATCAATTCCATAATAACAAGGATAGGTGATTGGCGGAGCGCTAATGCACATATGGACCTCTTTGGCTCCCGCTTCCCGCAAGAGATGAATGATCTTTCCGCTGGTAGTGCCTCGGACAATGGAATCATCGATAATCACTACCCGTTTATCTTTTAAAACTCCCTCAACCGGGTTGAGTTTAATCCGGACTCCGATATCCCGCATTTTTTGATGAGGTTGAATGAAGGTCCGACCCATATACGGATTTTTAATCAATCCGATATCATAAGGAATTCCGGAAGCCTCCGCGAACCCCATCGCCGCTGAACGGCCGGTATCAGGGACCGCGATGACTACATCGGCTTCCCGGTTAAATTGTTTGGCTAGTTCCCGTCCCATTGCTTTACGGGACAAGTGAACATTGAGGCCATCGATATTACTATCGGGACGGGCAAAATAGATATACTCAAAAACACAAGTAGCTTGAGTTCTCTTCTCCGTCAAATAATAACTTTTTATCCCATCCTTGTCGATCACAATCATTTCACCAGGGTTTATATCTCGGATAAAATGACCTCCCATACTTGAGAAAACACAACTTTCAGAAGAAATAACATAAGCGTCGGCTAATTTTCCAAGACACAAAGGGCGTACGCCAAATGGATCCCTTAAGCCAATCAACGTATCCTTAGACATCAAAACCAAAGAATAAGATCCCTGTAAATCTTCGGCCGCTTTTAAAAAGGCATTACATAAAGTCTCCTGACTATGCCGGGCAATTAGATTAATGATTACCTCAGTATCAGTGGTGGATTGAAAGACCGATCCGCTATCCTCCAGTTTTTTTCGGAGTTCTTCAGCATTAACCAAATTCCCGTTATGAGCGACTGCCAAGGTTCCTTTGGAACAGCGGGCCATTAGAGGTTGAGCATTGGCCAAAAAACTGGAACCGGTGGTCGAATAACGGACATGACCGATGGCCATTCGTCCTTTCAAGCCGTCAATAATGTCCCGATTAAAAACATTGGAGACCAGCCCCATGTTTTTATGGACTAAAAAATGTTGACCATCGGATACTACTATCCCGGCGCTTTCCTGTCCCCGATGCTGCAGGGCATAAAGTCCCAGATAGGTCAAAGCGGCGGCTTCAAATTCGGAATCATTGCTATAAATGCCGAAAACGCCACAAGCTTCCTCCTGCTTGTCTTCTTCAAAAATAAGATTTTCCCTTACCAGATCCAGTTGCTCCATTATGATTTTCCTTCCGGTTAATTATTGTACATTGCACGTCAAATTCAGAACAATCTTTTTTCCCAATTGTCGCATATCTTGTCAACTTTTTCAGCTGCCTTACCAACATATTTAGCGGGATTTTCAAGGACTTCCCTTTGACTGGGAGTTAACTTTTCCCAATAAGCAAGCAGTTCGGTTCTTTCCACCAAAAGTTCACGAAGAGTTTTGCCGGTTTTTTGAGATTCAAGAGTCAATAACCGGACCGCTTCATGGGCGGCAGGATGACCCATTGAAGCTAATAAAATATAAAGAGGTTCTGCAATAACCATTTCTTTGGTGTATTCGAAGTTCCGCGCCATACGTTCCCGATCAACCACCAATTTACTCAACACCCTGGATAGACGGTCTACCTCCGCCACAAAACCAACCACAATCTCGGGCACGAAACGGCCGGAAGCGGAGTTGGTTAAGTCACGTTGATGTTCGGAGATTTGATCGGCATAGATGGTTATCATCCTGGGCATGAACTCTTTCCACATACTTTTAACATGCTCAAAGTTCCATGGGTTCCGTTTTTGAGGCATAGTGGATGAACCTACTTGATTGGCTTCAAAGGCTTCTCCCACTTCACTGATTTCGGTCCGTTGCAAATTGCGGATATCATCCGCCAAATTAGCCAGTACCCCAAATGCGGAAATAATGGCATGGATATAATCGGTTAAATATTCAGGCGCCACAATTTGGTTTGAATATTCGGAAGGCTTTAAGCCAAGTTCCCAAAGGATTTCCGTTTCAAACTCAAAGGGGTCGTCGAAAAAGAGCGAACTGGCATTATAAGCTCCGACCGCTCCGGCAATCTTCCCCCGTAAGTTTTGAGCGGTCTGTTTAATCAATTCTATCCTGGAACCAAACCTACTGACATATTCCGCCATGGCAAAACCAAAAGTCACGGGGACGGCGTGTTGACCATGAGTCCGACCAACTTGTAAAGTATCTTTTTCCCGGCGAGTAATATTTATTAAAATCCTTTCCAAATCCATAACTCTAGGAAGAACTACTTTTTCGGTAGCCTCTTTGAACCGCATCGCGGTTGCAGTGTCCATGATATCCACCGAAGTGGTAGTAAAATGAACAAAAGGTTTGGCTTCATCGCTCACCCGGCGCTGAATGCAATTGACTAAAGCCCGAATACTATGCTTGATTATTTCTTCTTCTAGATAAACCTCTTCCGGCTCCACTTGATTGCAAGCCTTGATAATCTCGTCAGCAACCCCTTGGCTACAAAAACCACGTTTTGCCAATACTCTGGCCAAAGCGGCCTCGACTTTCAATTCATAGCGAATATAAGCGTTTTCGGAAAAGAAATCCGCCAACTCGGTGAAAAGCGATTGATTTGAAGCATAATAACGGTGGTCAAGCGGGCTTAAATTTAAAAAGATGTTTCGGTCCAAAAAAAACACACCCCCGTGAACAGTTGTCAGTGTACAGTTATTAGTGAACAATTAGTAATACGGTATAAAGTAAAAAAATAGAAGACGGATAGGTAAATAAAGAACCTATCCGCCCGGGTTTTTATCCCTCTACGGTGTAACGCTGCCAGCGCCTGCGCCACTTGGACCAGGCCTCCAAAAATAAAATGAAGCGGAACCCTAGGCGCACTTCCAAATATTTATTTTAGCGGTTTCAATTACTATCAAAATAATAGCTACCGAAATTGTGAAACAATACATTCCTATTCTAACAAAACCGGAACATGGTTGTCAATGATCGGGTTACTTGTGTTCCTTTTGGGCTAAGTAGGCCTTATATCCGATCTCCTCCAACAAGGTCCCTTTGTCATTAACTTCTTTGGCCAAATCTTTTTTGTAGTCGGTAATCTTATGGCGTAACCCAGGATCGACTACACTCAAAATCTGGGCCGCTAAAATCCCGGCATTTTTAGCTCCATTAATACTGACCGTGGCCACGGGAATCCCGCTGGGCATCTGAACGATCGAATATAAAGAGTCAATTCCATCCAAGGTGTTGGCTTTGATCGGTACCCCAACCACAGGCAAAGGAGTCAGCGCCGCTAAAACTCCTGGGAGGTGGGCAGCCCCTCCCGCTGCGGCAATTATCACTTCCAGGCCTCGTTCAACAGCAGTCGAAGCGTATTCAATCGCCCGTTTCGGAGAACGATGCGCCGAAATTACGGTCATCTCGTACTCTACTCCGAACTTTTCCAAAATCTCTGCAGCAGACTTCATTATCGGGAGATCACTGTCACTCCCCATGACTATCCCTACTAACGGCATATTCATCAACTCCTCTACCGATACACTTATTACCTACGGCTCCCCGGTTTTGTAATAGAGGCCCCTTCCTTACATAAAGGACAGTCTTCCGGTTCCCAGGTCTCGATTTGAATTGAAATCAAAGATTCGGTATGTACTCCGAAATCCGACTTACCCGCGCTCCGGTCAACCAACACTCCAACTCCGCATACATTGGCGCCCCGCTCCCGGACGGCTTCCATTACCTCTTGAACTGAGCCACCGGTAGTAATCACATCTTCAACGACTAATACATTTTCATCATCTTCCAAGTCAAAGCCCCGCCGGAAAGTCATTTTTCCATCTTCCCGCTCCGTAAATAACGCCCGGACTCCAAGGACCTTAGCGATCTCATAAGCAATAATGATTCCGCCGATGGCCGGCGCGACAACCGCATGAATTTCATGGCCTTTAAAGCGCCTAGCTAAATCCTCGCATAATCTCTGGGTAAAATTCGGGTATTGTAAAACTTGGGCGCATTGCATATACTTTTTACTATGACGTCCTGATGTCAAACGAAAATGTCCTTCACGTAGTACTTTGGTCTCGCGCAAAATTTCTAAAATCTCTTTTTCTTCCAGCAACAGATGTTCCTCCTTAGCTTAATTAAAACCGCTATTTCTTAAAATAAAAGTAACTTTGTCGCCATTTTCAATTAACAATGGGCAACTCCCTTTAACTCGGCAATACTAGCAAAGCCTTCTTCGACAAGAAACTCTCTGATTCCTTCAATAATTTTGACCGGGGCCAACGGTTCTCTAAAGATACCGGTCCCAATCCCCACTGCGGTCGCTCCGGCCATAATGAATTCGATAGCGTCGGATGCCGTGCAAATGCCACCAATCCCAATTATCGGTATCTTCACTTTCTGGAAAGTCTGCCATACCATCCGAAGCGCCACCGGTTTGATCGCCGGCCCCGATAATCCTCCAACTAAATTTGCCAAGATCGGTTTTCGTTTCCGGATATCAATCGCCATTCCCAGTAAGGTATTGATTAAACTTAGTCCATCGGCGCCGGCATCTTCCACATGACGAGCGATGGTCACGATATCGGTTACATTAGGTGAAAGCTTTACAATTAAAGGCTTATTAGTTTTCTTACGGACTTCACTGGTTACTAGAGCGGCCATTAAAGGATCCACCCCAAAAGCAATCCCGCCCTCTTTAACATTGGGACAAGAAATGTTAAGTTCAAATCCGGATACTTCCGGTTGTTCATTTAAAATTTCAGCGACTTGAGCGTATTCTTCAATGGTCTTCCCAACTATATTTACGATCACCGGCGTTTGATATCTTCTCAAAAAAGGAATGGCTTCCTTAATAAATTGTCCGACTCCCGGGTTTTGTAATCCGATCGCATTGAGCATACCACCGGGTGTCTCGTGGATTCGCGGCGTTTGGTTTCCCGGCCAGGGGGTTAACGACACCCCTTTAGTCACTACCGCTCCGAGACGATCCGGGGTAAAAAAAGGTAGATACTCCTTGCCATAACCATAAGTTCCTGAAGCGGGCAGAACCGGGTTTTTCAATTTTAAACCACTTATTTCCACTGCCATGATTGGTTGGGGCATTATAAGATCACCTCTTCAATAGGGAAAACCGGTCCATCAACGCAAACCCGGCGGGACCCTTGCTCCGTTTGACAAACACATCCCAAACAAGCCCCGACTCCGCAAGCCATATACGATTCTAGTGAAATTTGTCCGGAAAGCCTAAATAATGAGGCTATTTTTTGAACCGCCCTCAGCATTGGAGTAGGGCCGCAAGCGATCACAAAATCAAA
>JAAYEK010000293.1 GCA_012728785.1 Bacillota bacterium
CGGGTGTTCTTGAGGAAGTAGTAGACGATGAAGGCAGCCGCAAGAGCGAGCACCAGGGCCATGAGACGCACAAAGGAGATATTGATGTCGCCGATGCGGATGGTGTAACTGGCGTAGGACGTCGCCACGAAGCGCGGGTTTGCCGTCCAAACGGTCAACATGAGGTTGTCGACCATGTACATGAGACCCACAGCCAACAACAGCGAGACGTTCTTGTCCTCGATCGCCGCAGCATCTTTGAACAAAGTGTAGAAAAGACCCAAGCCGACGATGAAAGCCACTGGGACAGTTATGAGGATGCAGATGTAAGGATCGATGCCTGCCAGCGTGAACACCCAATAGGTCAGGTACGCGAACAGGACGATCATCGACCCCTGGGCGAGGAAGATGATCCTCATCGTGCCGAATATCAGACTCAGCCCGATAGCGGCGATACCGTACATGGTACCGAAGAGGAGGCCGTTTATGAGGACCTGCAGGAGAATACTCACGACTCACCTCCCCGGCTCTCGGCGACCGCCCGTCTACCCAGGTAAGCCTTGCGCAGTTCTTCGTCAGCAAGTAGTTCGTCACCAGTCCCCGACATCACGATATTGCCCGTCCTCATGACATAGGCCTTGTCGCAGTGCTTGAGCGCCATGTTGACGTTCTGCTCGATGAGGAGGGTGGTCGTACCCTGCTCGTGCAGGGCGTCGATGAGGTCGAATATCGTCTTGGTGAGGATGGGACTCAGGCCCAGGGAGGCTTCATCAATCATGATGAGCTTGGGTTGGGCCATCACGGCCCGGCCAATGGCCAGCATCTGCTGCTCGCCGCCGCTCAGCAGTCCGGCCTTTCCGTTCTGCCGCTCCTTGAGCACCGGGAACAACCCGAAGACCCGCTCAAGAGAGTCCTTATAGTTGGCGCGAGCCTTGGGCAGATATGCACCCAGCCTGAGATTCTCCCGGATAGTGAGGTTCGCGAAAAGTCTGCGCCCCTCCGGCACCTGCACGATGCCCTTGTCCACCCTTTGCTTGACGCTGGTCTTGCCCAGACTCTCACCCTCAAAGAGGACGTCTCCACCCGTGGGGTGGAGCAACCCGGAGATGGTTTTGAGCAGAGTACTCTTACCCCCGCCGTTGCTACCCACCAGGGCGACGATCAACCCCTCCTCAACCGTGAGGGAAACGTCGAAGAGGGCACGGACGTCGCCGTAGGAAACGCTCAGATTCCTGACTTCAAGTAACGGGTTCGCCAAGGTACGCCTCGATTACTTTGGGGTTGCACGCCACTTCGTCCGGACAGGCGTCAGCGATCTTGGCGCCATAATCGAGCACGCCCACCCGATCGCAGAAGTCCAGGACGGCATCCACCTTGTGCTCGATCCACAGGATCGAGAACTTCCTCTCCTCTTTGGTAGCCCTGATCACGTTGAGCAGATTGTCGATCTCGGTCGCGGTCAGACCGGCCATGGGCTCATCGAGCAAGATCAAAGAAGGCATGGACGCGAGAGCCATGGCTATCTCCAGCAGACGGCGGTCGGACAATGTCAGATGCGCCGCCTCCACGTCCCGTCTATGTGTCAACTCGACCAACTCCAGCGCATGCAGGGTCCGCTCTTTGGGAGCGAGATCGTGCGCACCCCCATAGA
>JAAYEK010000107.1 GCA_012728785.1 Bacillota bacterium
CTACAGCGGCAGTGGCCGGTGGAGCGGTTACGGTAGCGGCCGTTGGTGTTGCAGCTGCCGGTGCAGCCACCACGGTGATCGGCGGCTCGGAGGTGGCTGAAGGCGGTCAAGACGTGGTCTTTGGGGCGCTGGGAAGCGATACATCATCGGTTAACGTTGTGAGGGATTTTGGTTTCGGCGGAGACGAAGCGGCATACAACCAAGCCAAAGGGATCGTAACCACTACGGCAGCGGTAGGGACCATGGTCTTAGCGCCGGTGGCCCAAACAGTGAGCGCCGCGTCGGGAGGAATGAAATCCGGGAAAACGGATTCGACGAAGCAGACAAAAACAACGAGTAATACGGGGGCAACGTCCGGGAAAACGGCTACCTCGGGAAACTCAGGGAAAAGTACCACCTCAGCTTTGAAGTTGAAGTCAGGGGAGACGGATGCGGTTGGGCAGACAAAAACGGCGGGGAATGCGGGGACAAGGGGAAGTATAAAGGGTGCGGGTAAAGGTAATGCGGGAGTAAGTGTAATTAGTGAGGGAACGCCTAAGACTAATGGAGCGGGGAGTAGCATTAAATTCGGAAGTGATACAAAGTCTGCTCAAAAGCTTTCAAATCAGATGACTCAAAGGGGCTGGACTGAAAGTACGGTTAGTGATACTGTTAGCAATCCTTATACTACTCGTGTAAGCACAAATAAGGCAACAGGCAATTCGGCAACTGTCTACTATAACCAAGCAGGAGGATATGTAATTATTGATGATACCACTAAAGCAGTCGTTCAAGTTAGCGATAATATTAATCCCTCTACTTGGATTCCAGATCCTAGTATAATCAATCCATATAAACCATGATAGGAGGCCGCAGAGATGAGACTTCAGCAGATTATTAAAGAAATTGGACAATTAAATGGAAACCACATCAGAGAAAGCGGAGATATTTATATTTCACCAGCAAACATAGAAAAACTTGGAATATATTTAGAAAATTCCGATGACATTGAAACAATACTAATAACGCCATATTTGATTAACCTTAAAGATGGGGCTTTATATGAATTGCACTATTATGAATTTGAAATAGAAGTGCTTAACGTACCCAAATCAAACTATGTTGAATATGGTGAAGGCAATATGTTACCAAAAGAAATTACCAATAATATAAAGCCAAAAGTTGTTGTTTCCCAAAAGGATAAGACCTTTCTACTAAAAGCATTATACGATTATTTAAAAGCTATGGGACAAATGACTTTTGAGCAAGACAGAAAGCATGATGAAAGATTAGAGAATGCAGAATTATTTTATCAGATTTTTTGATAGAACTTTCAATAATGACCTATAACGGGAATCTTGAAAATCTTGCAGATTGGCTGTTTTATGGCGATCACAGACACCCGAAAGGTGTACTTTGCTCAATTCATTTTACAACTTGCCGTGGCGGTTTGTCATGTTTTATTGCTGCATCCGCACTTAAGTTGGCGATCTCAGTTGGAGCGGTGATTGCTGGAGGGGTTTCATTACCAATCCTATTAGTAGCCGGTTGTGTAGCGGCAGCAGGTGTAGCCACCGTAGCGCTTTGCGGAACTCATCGGCACAATGGTTGGCGCATGCGCATTAGCAACAGCGCCTTACCTAGCTCCTTTCATGATGACTGACGGTGCGAACAAGCTCACCTCTAAAGCAGCGATGAATCAGACTGCATCTACCCAAAGAAAAGTAACCGGTGATACAGCCGCCGGGAAGCTTAAAATAGCCAGAAGCCGGGGAAAAAGTACCACCTCAGCTTTGAAGTTGAAGTCGGGGAAGATAGATACGGTTGGGCAGACGAAAGCGGCGGCGAATGCGGGGACGAGGGGGAATATAAGTGGAGCGGGTAAAGGTAATGCGGGAGTAAGTGTAATTGCTCAGGGAACAAGAAAGACTCCTGCTCAGATAGCTTACTCTAGGCCAAGAGGGTTTAGTAGTGCAGGTCAAGTGAAACAATGTACTGTAGAATTAGAGCAAGCATTAAGTAAATCAGGACTAAAAGTAAAATCTATACAAGTTAGAGGGAGTGCTGCTACAGGTGTATCAAGAAAAGGCGGTAACTTTAGAATGGAGGCTCAAAATGGTCTAAAACCAAGTGATATTGATGTTGGAATTGAGTTTAGTGATACAGTTCAAAACATAACAACCTCTAAAAATCAACTAGGATTTATTCACCCAGATAAAATGATGAAAAACTTCCCTGAATTGAAAGCCTGGTCTGAAAAATGGTCCGAAATTCTTGGTAGAGAAATTACTCCTGGGGGTTGGCAACCAGGAACTTTACAGAGCGATCCAAGTAATATACATCTTAAATAAAATTGTACATTGAAAGAGGGTGGAATAGTGTGCAAACATTATTTTTTAGCAGTGAAATGTCATTAGACGAAGTGGCGGAAAAAGTATTATTAGCATTAGGAATTAATAACATGATGGAAGGTGATAGTAGTTTTAGCACAAACGGCTATTATCTGGAAGGAATGGTTCTTGGAATTGTAATAAAAATAGATGAAAACAATTACGATTACGAGGATTATTATAATTATACGATAAGCATTAAAAAGGGTATTGGAACGAAACTTGCTGACGATAATGCTCTGCTTGGTTTTGCTGAAATAGTTGCTTCCATAGTCTCAATGAAGCTCGGAATTGAAGTTGCGCTTGAACAAGAATTAAGAAAATCAGACAGATTTAGTTTGAAAGTATTTACATATGATGGAGAAAGAGTAACAGTCAGTTTAAAAGAATTTTAGTAAATGCATTTGATGAGGTCACACAGTTTCGGCTGACGTGGCTTTTTTTTGCTCAAAAGCTGAAAAACAAATGTCGATAATAAGTCCAAATGATCCCATTGGAGTTTCAAAATCGATGTGTAGAGACTGTCAAAATTATTTTTCAAAGCTTGCACAATCAGAGGGTATTGATCAAATTGTAACAGATCCCAAGGGAACTTTGATTTTCCACTCTGATGGTAGTATTACATCACCAATTAAACCATAAGAAATGAGGTGAAATTATGTTTGTTTCTAAAGAACTTCAAAACTTAATCGACAAAATGATTATCCAAGTTAAAACAAATAGTGAACTCCCCCCTTTTATGAGGAGACAAATATGGGACAAACTAAATGGAAATAGTAGCGATAAACAACTAGTAAGAAAACAATTGACAGAATTAGATTGTATTTGTGTTAGACACGTACTTAATATCTGGTTCAAAGTGTTTCCAGGCGATAATTTTCTGGAACATATTTTGGAAATTGTTCACCAAATAGTTGCTGGCCAGATAGATGAAGAAGAAGCACAAAACCTATATGATCAGTTTTATGTAGAAATTGTAGGCAACCGAAAATATCCTCCCGAAAATGTTTTGCCAATGTTTGTAGGGCATGGGGCTGTTAACACCATATTAACCGCAATTACTGATTGTAGAGATAATTCAGTTATGTATGTTCAGGAGGATGAAGATTTAGATCCCGAGTCATATAAACCAAGTTATCTTACTGCAGCTGCATATACAGGTGGACTGGGGAAAGAAGGGAATATTGAGAGGCACCGAGAATTTTTGGCTTTGGTATTTACAAAAAGCAGTTCCACAAGCATTAATGTGTAAATATTAGTTAAGTGTATAGCGGTAAAAACCAGAAAATAGCAGCATACGGCTCTTGACTGGGTTTTTTAATACCAAAATAACTACAACCACAAATAAATCAAGCTGCCCCTCTCCGAACATTCAAAACCAGGTAACGTTCGTGGAAAGGGGCGTTGCTGTTAAGTAACTAAGACTGATCGGGTATCGGGTGGGGTGAGGCGATTGGCATGCTAACCCGCTTTTTTTCTTCAATAATCTGATTCAGTTTGATTTGCATTCTCCTTAATAACCGCAATAACGATCCTTACCGCGCCGGTCTCAGTTCCCACCCTCCTAGTCGCAGCAGGCGTTGGCGCAACTACAGCGGCAGTGGCCGGTGGAGCGGTTACGGTAGCGGCCGTTGGTGTTGCAGCTGCCGGTGCAGCCACCACGGTAATCGGCGGCTCGGAGGTGGCTGAAGGCGGTCAAGACGTGGTCTTTGGGGCGCTGGGAAGCGACACGTCATCGGTTAACGTTGTGAGGGATTTTGGATATGGCGGAGACGAAGCGGCATACAACCAAGCCAAAGGGATCGTAACCACTACGGCAGCGGTGGGGACCATGGTCTTAGCGCCGGTGGCCCAAACGGTGAGCGCAGCGTCGGGAGGAATGAAATCCGGGAAAGCGGATTCGACTAAACAGACAAAAACAACGAGTAATACGGGGGCGACGTCCGGGAAAACGGCTACCTCGGGAAACTCAGGGAAAAGTACCACCTCAGCCTTGAAGTTGAAGTCAGGCAAGACGGATGCGGTTGGGCAGACAAAAACGGCGGGGAATGCGGGGACGAGAAAATTTATTAAATCAAATAGTACTTCGACCACAAAGCCAAAGACCGGAAATACGGGAAAGGTCACAAATAAAAGTATAAGTCAAGGACAAAATGGATCACCAAAATTTAGACCCCAAAAACCTCGGCAACCTGACAGAAATACTTGGGTACAAAAGGGTGGAACGGTTAATGATAATAGAGATGGAACAACGACTTATACAAATAAAAATGGACAATCTGTTACATATAATAAAGATGGTTATCCAAATTTTAAAAAATACGAACTTGATAAAGTAGAAATCGATATGAAGGGGAAAAAAGCTGATTTTTCTGCTGCAGATAAAGCATATCGAGAGAAAATTGGAGATCCTGACTGGAAAAAACCAGCAGACATGACATGGCATCATAATGAAGATGGAAAGACCATGCAATTGATTCCACGAGAAATTAACAGAGAATTTTCTCATACAGGTGGAGCTTCTATTGTGCGAAACAAACCAAAATAAGGAGTGTATTAATAATGGTAATTAATAAACTTGATGATAATGATGATAATATAGTAACTCTTGGACAGATTAAAAAACTTCAATTGCTAACTAAGATTGAGTTTCCAGGAGATTATATTGAGTTCTTAGTTCAACACAATGGAGGTATACCTGAACCTAATTTCTTTGAAATCCCTAATCAAGATGGCGATGGTTCTTATGTCGATCTGTTTTTTGGGATAGGTGTTCCGTCTTATGCAAATCTTGAATACATACTTGAAACCTACAAGGGCCGTCTTCCAAAGGAGTTTATTCCAATTGGAGAAGACCCTGGGGGAAACTTAATTTGTATTGGGACTCAAGCTCCTTATATTGGAAGTATATACTTTTGGGATCATCATGATGAACTTGATGAAAAAGGGCTGAGCAAAATGGATATGAGTAATATGTATTGGTTAGCAGATAATCTTTTTGAATTTATTGATAATCTTCAAGAGCCAGAAGACCTTTTGTAGTCATTGAAATAATATTGACAATTATATAGCGAACATGTGTTCTTGGTGTTATAATAGTATATAAGAGGTGATGGATAATGTTGAATGGGAATGTTAATTATTCCAGCAAACTTCCGATATTTTTAGAAAAAACTATAAAGGCAAAATCGGTAATGCAGCGAATTAAAAGTGAAGAATCACAATGGACTAGAGAAGCCGGATGGAAGAACTATGCTCTAGATATAATGAGTTTTCATAACTCACCGCTTGAAGGTTTAACAACTTACATTACCATGGGTTTATCTGAATACGAATTGAGGGACAATCAGAATAACCGACCTCCACTTAGAGTTGAATTGGTCAGTGTTTTGAAGGATAATACAGACTTTGATCAATTGACAGGTAACTGTAATGACAAAAAAAGTTTTTATGAAGATGCTTTAATATATATCAGTTGTTATAACATAATTAAAGAAGATTATTTAGCTCCGGGTGATGTTTGGATACGGTTTTTTTCGAACAAATATCAATATCAGTTTAGTGATTTAGAACATCTCTTTTTCATGCGTCCTATTCTTTTAAATGATAAACTCATAGAACCGATACAAATTGATGATCAGCAAGTTGAATTTATATTATGTGTTCCAATAACCGAATCAGAGCTGGTATTCTATCAAAAAAATGGTGCAGAAGCATTAGAGGAATTATTGCTAAAGGAACAAATAGATGTTTCGGATTTATTTCGGAAGCCGGTAGTGTGAGATTGAAAAGAAGAGATGGTAACGAAAAGTTTATTCGTTACCTTTTTTATATTAGGTGTGCTTGATAGTATGATTATAAGTCTAGGGAGGTATATAATTGGAACTAAATGATCAATTGCATACTGAAATAATGGATCTGTGTTTAGAAGGCGACCAATTAGTTGAAATAGATAAATACAATGATGCTATTGAGAAATATGTAAAAGCTTTAAATCTTATTCCGGAACCGAAGACGGATTGGGAAGCTAGTACATGGATTTATACAGCATTAGGAGATACTTGTTTCATAAACGGAGATTTTGCCGAATCGAAAGAGTACTTGTATGATGCAATAAATTGCCCGGGTGGAACGGATAATCCGTTTATAATGTTGCGCTTGGGAGAAAGCCTGTTTGAACTGGGAGATTTAGAAAAAGCTAAAGAATATCTAATGAAGGCTTATATGCTTGAAGGGTATGATGTTTTTGATGGTGAAGATGAAAAGTACTATCTTATGATTAAGAATCTGATTTAGGGGGCACTAAAATGGCCTATGTAAGTGGAGAAAAAGGTGCTTATATTGAAGAGTTGATGAATAAGAGTAATGATGAATTTGATAAGGGGAATTTAGATAAATCAATTTCATTATTGGAACAAGCATGGGATGAACTTCCGAATAATAAAGCGGAATATGATGAAAGCTTTTTAATCGTATGGGGTATTCTTGATATAGCTATTATATTAAAAGATCTTAAAAGAATGAAGAAATGGGTAGATAAAATATTTATTGCCGATCCTGAA
>JAAYEK010000108.1 GCA_012728785.1 Bacillota bacterium
AAGTGGTACAAGTGATTGCTTATGTGATTATATTAGGCATAATACTTGGCTTAATAGGTGCTATGTTGCCTTCTTTAAGTTTGAGTGTCGGAGGTTGGACGCAGGCAGTTCAGATAGTAAACTATGGATTTTTATTTATCGATCCCGCAATATTTACGGTCTGCTTTATTGTAATAGTCACATTGTCACAGATTGACTTATTATGGTCACTTGGTCATTGGCTTATTAAGGTGGTGAAGTTTTAATGGAAATATTGGGTTTAGTATTGCTATATTTTTTAATATATTTGTTTTGTAAGAAAGTACATGAAAACAGAAAATTAGATAATACCGATTAAAATGAAAAGCCGGGACGGCTCCAACGGTACGTGGAGCGGACCGGCTCATTTAGGGGGATTAATGTGACATTAGAAAATAGTTTAATAAGTGGGATAAATAATGGTTTTTGGCTGTTTATAGGTATAGTTGTGACATTGTGTTATATACAAGGGAGGGAATAAAATGGCGGTGATATGGATAATTATAGTTTTTTGCTTTTTATATACGGTAACAGGATTAATTAGAAGTACATTAAAGCGGCATGATTTGGCCCCTGACCCGGAGGAAAAGCCCGGTAAAAAGCAATATAAAGAAGGACGTCAAGCAAAACTAATACAGTTTTTTTATTGGAAGATTGTTGATTTAATCAGGTTTATAAAATATGGCAGGAAATTTTCTGAATATGGATTGACTATGTATTGTGGTCGGCAAGGAGCGGGAAAAACGATATCAATGGTACGTTATTTAGAGGAAATGCGTGTAAAATATCCTCATTGTCTGATAGGTACGAATTTTCAGTATGTTGGGCAAGATTTTGAAATAAAAGGGTGGGAAGATTTGATAGAGATAAGAAATGGTGAAAATGGTGTAATATTCGCATTTGATGAAATGCAAAACGAATGGGATTCGGCTAAATGGTCCCAGTTCCCGGATGGCATTTTAAGACAAATAACCATGCAACGTAAGCAAAAGATTAAGATTGTAGCAACATCTCAAGTTTATACAAGGGTGGTAAAGGCTCTCAGGGAACAATGTTTTGAGGTTGTTGAGTGCTATACACTATTTGGACGTTGGACATTCTGCAAGTGTTATGATGCAGAGGATTATAATACGGTAATTGATGACCCGGATAAAAAACGAAAATTGTATAAGAAGTGGAAGTTATCTTTTATACAAACGGATGAGTTTAGGAAGTTATATGATACGGATTTGGTAATAGAGAAAATAAAGAATTTAGAACCGGGTGCCAAACATGAGTTAAGAAGATTAGAGAAGATAATAGGGAATTGATTAAAAAAGACCGGGATTGCTCCCGGTCTTAGTGAATTTATTTATAAGATTCAGATTTTAAATACTTTATAGCTTCGTCACGAGTTTTGGCAAAATGCACGTTTTTCCCATTGAATGATATAAATGCGTATGCTGGTTTTTCAGATTCCAAAAAAGCAACATAAGTGAAAATCTCGGCTTTGAGTAAATCTTCAACGGTTCCAACAATACCATAAAGTGTCTTATTATCGTCACTGTAAACTTTTCTGATTGAGCTATCATCGTTTTTGTTTTTAACGAATTTCATAGTAACCGCCTTTCTGCCGGGATAGGCTCCCGGCGGGCCGAATTTAATTAACGTAGTTCAAAATCAACCTTAGCATCTCTAAGGGAAGTAAAATAGCGTCCGTTGTTCATTGAATCGGTATTCCACCGCCAAGTAACATAACGCGATTTAACATCTAAAATATCATTAGGGTTAGTGTCGATTAATACAATGGCTAAGTAGTGGTCATCAGGATGAATAGAAGCAGGCTTTAAAGCTAGAACGTGAAATCCTTTTAGATAAGACCATGTGAATATATTGGTTATAGTGGATTGAAATTTATCAAAACTAAACATTGTAACCGCCTTTCTGCCGGGATAGGCTCCCGGCGGGCCGTTGTATTTAGAAGGGCAAGAATTCATGTTGCATTAGTTCTTCGAAAACCTTTCTAACGTATATCCATGGGATTGTTTCCCAAGTGCCATTTCGGAATATGGCTTCAACGATCGGAAACCTCTCTAGGGTGCAGTTGAATATTGCAAGTTCAACGTCATGGCCGATATTGTGCATTTCGCCATTAAAAACAATAGGTGCTTCGTTGTAAATTTTTTGGAATTCTAGAAATGTGAGTTCTGTTTTTATGTCTCGTGACCTGTCAACAAGATAATAAGTTTCTTTCATTTGGTAAAGCTCCTTTCATATAGATAAAACGGCAGATTTATAAACTGGGCTTAGGTCGTTCATCGCATCTCTCCTTTCCTTCCTTTCTAGAGTGACTATGCACATGACAAGTCAAGGGGTGAGCGTAGCGAAACGAAGTAAAAAAAAATTCGATAACGTGACAATACTATGGACCCTGAATTTTTTTTTCCCCTTGATTGTCATGGTAAGATGGGAAGAAAAGGAAGGAAAAATATGTTGCAGATAGACCGTAACCCAGTACCCCTTTAATCTAACTGGCTTGACCAGTTAGATTTTTTGGAGCTAACTGGCTTGTCCAGTTAGTGACTTTCCCGCAGGGCTAACTGTCTTGTCCAGTTAGCCCGTAGGGCAGTACCCCTTTAATCTAACTGGCTTGACCAGTTAGATTTTTTTGGAGCTAACTGGCTTGTCCAGTTAGTGACTTCCCCGCAGGGCTAACTGTCTTGTCCAGTTAGCCCGTAGGGCATTACCCCTAGAAAAGCGGGCGGCAGGAGTACCTTGTACTCCAGAGCACGCGGTTTTTATTTCCCAAAGGAAATAAAAATTTCCCCAAAACTGTAACCTGAAAAGTAAAATTGCTGTGTTAAGAAATATGTCTGATATTGATAGTATTGACACATAAATGGAAAAATTTTAAACTAGATTATGTAGTAGTTTTGTGTTAGGAGGTAGGAACGTGAATAGGGCGGAGGAACATGGTATAATTATATTGACATGCAGGGAAGCGGCAGTCCCGGTGTGTCTTGGTCGTGTTTAGGCACGACCTTTTTTTTGTGGCTATACTTGATAATAGCCACAAAAAAGTCCTGAAAATAATTGAGCTTAAAATACAGGCTCGCTGAAAATGAGGCGTTATATAATTGTAGGGTTAAAAGGTATGGAAATATTGATAAGTGGACGGTGTTTAGTAAGCCCATATTGAATCCTTATTGCGAACCGGTTATTAGAAGAAAACGGACATGTTTTAAAAAAAGTAAAGATAATGAAATAAGGGAGGATAGTATAAGAAGGGCTAGAATCAAAATTATGGACATAGCACACGCCAACCGTTTTGAATATTTCGTGACATTTACTCTAAATCAAGAAAAGGTAAATAGATATGATAAGGATATGATTTTAAAAAAGTTACATAGTTGGTTAAAAAGAAGGGCGCATGATTTTAAGTATATATTGGTACCGGAATTACACGAGGATGGAGCAATACACTTTCATGGTTTTGTATCAGGTTGGTTAAAGATGGAGGATTCAGGTAGAAAAACAAAAAGAGGACAAACAATATATAACGCTGGAAAATGGGATTTGGGCTTTTCTACTGCCGTAAAATTAGAAGGGCCTTATAATCGGATCGTCAACTATTTATTGAAATACATAACGAAAGATAATGCGAGGATTTTTGGTAAAAGTTACTTTGCAGGAGGTAAGTATTTAAAAAGAGAAGTCCCGACAAGGTATGAGAACATAGGGTTTGAAGAAATAGAAGGTAAGGTTTATCATATCCCTGCGGCTGGTTTGTCTGTGAAATATATGGATTATGACTATGAAAAAGCAAAAGTTTCACGTGAAACAATTGACTTACAAGAATAATATGTCAAAATAGAGTAAATATTATAAGAGGGGGGGGAAATGTGTGTTTGAGGGTTTATGTAAATATAGTGGAATTAATAAAATATTGACAAAGGAGGGTAAAGCGTTTGAGATTTTAAAGGTAGTGGATTCAGATACTGGAGATTTTTGCGAGTTTTATATAGGGAATGATATTGTCGTTCCTCCGCTAAAAATGTTTGAGGATTGCAAGGTTAAAATCAAGGTGCAAAACCGGCAGGCAAGGCTTGTAAGTATAGTTAGGGTATAGGTGATTTTATGACGGAGTTGCAGGCAGAGCAGGTTCTATTAGATTTAGCTTCTATACAGGAACAGCTTGTTGATGTTACTGAATGGTTGGCGCAGATTCAAACAAATATTGTGTGGGTTGTACAAATAATGTTTCCTTTGGTGGCATTCTGTTTGATTCTATGGTGGGTTCTTAAACGCTATATGTATTAGTGTTTGGGATAAATACATAAAGAGGGGAGGTTAAAAAATGGTTGGTACTGCGATTGTAACTACTGAAATGCTTGAAGGTCTGTCTAGTGCTGTAACCGATAATGTTGCGGTTATTCTCCCGGTCGCTCTCACCATTATGGGCGTATTCGTTGCCATTTCCGTAATACCCAAAATTATCTACCGTTTTCTGTAGTATGACCCAATAGTCAAAATCCTTCTTTCTTAGGGGGCCGGGGTATTCCCCGGCTCCTATAACTTTCAGGGGGTGTTTAAGATTGCAAAGAAGATTATTAGTATAGTGCTTGTTGCATTTTTGATAATAGGCGGAGTACCGAAAAGAGCGGATGCAGTTATACCCGGTATCGCTGCTGCTGCTGCTGCACTGGGCTGTAGTGAAGGCACATTGGTTGCGGTCGGTGGTGGTTTATTGGCTGCCGGAGGTATTGTTGCTGCAGGTGAATCCGAGCAGGTAAAAGTAGTGGCTGCTGCTGTTGCTGGTTTAGGCAGTGCCGCATTAGAAAGGCTATCTGCTGCTGTAAATGCAGTTGGGCCGGGTGGTGTATATACATTGCCAATCGACAAGTATTTAGCACAAGATATTGCGGATATGGTTCAAAATGTGAATGATGTGGCTGAAAGTGGTGAAGAAGTAGAATTCAGTATAGTTGGTCCAGATACAAGTATAAGCCCGCCTGTAAGTCAAATGCTTGGCATTGATTATGGATATGTAGTGTTTGGTACTACTACGGCAGGTAAGGGAGGCCAAACTAGTAAAGCAGAATTAACAATTTTAAATAGTGATGGGGTAATGAAAGCTTCATCTAAACTGACGATAGGTGCAAATGTTGGGACAAGTCATTATGTAAATAGATATCGTGCAGAAGTGTTCGGGGGTGGGGGTAGTACAACGGGAAGTATAGATTTAGATACAGCGCCATTAGTATATGATGGAGGATTTGTTGTAGCAAATATGGAGCCTCACACTATCGGTATCAGTTGTGACGAAGAAGGTAATGTCACATTTTATCTAGATGGGGTAATAATGATGAGTGCTATAATTCCTGGTGCAACATTGGGAAAAATAGTATATTCGCAGGTTTCTGGTGTATCATTGGAAGGTGCATATTCCTTTGAAACATTTGGTAGCGATGTGATTGTAAATGGTGTCGATTATACTGATGCAGGGCTAACGCCAGAGCAGATTGCCGCTTTAGCAGGAACTACAATAACGGGGGATGTGGTTACTAATGTATATAATCCACCTGCTATAAACCCACCAGTAACATGGCCTGAAGCAACAGATTTAACAGGGGTAATCGGTGCGTTGCAAAATGTATGGAATGCAGTAACGCAAGGTTTCGCAAGAGTTTATACATATTTGCAAGCTATAGTAGATTCTATTAGCACAACACTTGACCCGAATATACTTCAAGAACCGATAAACGATTTGAAAACGTTCATAACTGGGAAGGTGCCTGAATTACCGGATTTAGATACATCCGGTTTTAGTGAACGTGAGTGGTCATGGATGGTAACTATCAATCATCCAATTAATATTTCATTTGAGGTTTTGAATTCAGAAACGTTAGAGAATGCAAGGCCCACAATAAAGGGTTTTACCTCGGGGGTACTTATATTGCTTACAACGATTTACATGTATAGGCGTATCCCGGAAATAGTAAAGGGGTGATAAAGTGGTACAAGTGATTGCTTATGTGATTATATTAGGCATAATACTTGGCTTAATAGGTGCTATGTTGCCTTCTTTAAGTTTGAGTGTCGGAGGTTGGACGCAGGCAGTTCAGATAGTAAACTATGG
>JAAYEK010000109.1 GCA_012728785.1 Bacillota bacterium
ACTAAAGATGAAGTTTGCTTAGCCGGATTACGGAAGCGAGTATAACTGAAGAGCCCGGTGCGGGAAATCCGCACGCCGGGATCTGTGCGGGGGGCGTCGAGAAATCAGCGGCTCTACCGTGACCCTGATCCTCCGGGGTTCGCCTCATCCCTATCGTTAGCCGGTCGGTGATAGTGACTCAACTGACGTTCCCTTCTCCTGGAAAGTATTACAAACTGAATGTAGGGAGAAGGGAAGTTTGATATTTAAGCATTGAGTTACTTCTAAACCAATGCAGTTTTAAAACTCAGGTGTTTTAGTAAAGTGTTGTGGATGGACTCGGCGACAGTTTACGAGTTTCCTTCTTACCTGCCGAAAGTTAGGCCGTGACCGTTGTTCGGCTTCTTCGGGCGGAGACAATGGGCGGCGGGGTTGTTTTCTAATCGGACCGAGGCCGGTTCTAATTTGGGACAAACGGCGGAGGAAGAACAAAAAACCGCTTTTGGTTTAGGCAGCTAGCGGAATGTTATTTTATTCGTTTTAGTTGAACCACTTCAGTATCTAGTTTTTTGACTTCTTGATTTAAATCGCTAATCATTTGATGTAATTGTTGGTGTTCTTGATGGTTACTTGCCTCCAACCGATCTATTCGGTTATTTAAAGTATCAAAGCCCTGATCAACCTTATCATTTAACAATTGCAACCCTTCGCCGAAAGTCCGGAACTGGACCCGCAAATCCTCTAGTAATACCGCTACTTTATTATCATCCATGGCGAATCACTCCCCGGAATTGATCCTAATCTATTTTATCATATTTTTTAACATTTAATAAAAATAATTTGAAATCGTAGCCAAACTCCATGTATTTGCTAATGACTTCAAATAGGATGTTTGCGTTTTGAATGCATTTCATCAATATCGCTATATTTTCCAGCCGTTCCATTCGCATAAGAACCGTAAAGAATAACCTTTTGGACCGGGAAGTAATTACAAACTAAATTGGCATACCGTTTTACTCTGTCGATAACCGCGTTTTTATCCATAATGACAACGCCTTTGTCTTAACAATTAAATCACGGCATTTCTCATGAGCGAAGCAAATATTATACGCAATATATGCTGAGTATGAAAAGACTACAGGAGAAGCCTTCTTTGATATAGTTAAGCAGTATTAAATCCTTGGAAGTTATTTTAGTAATGTTATTGGAATTTTGCAGGAAAAAAAGAATTCTTATGGAATTTATTAAATTATGAAATTAAGGCAGTTATTGTATTATGTGTAAGAGAGGTGTATTTCGTGAAAAAATACTCTACCGTTTTATTAATCGTTATTATTGTGCTTTCAACCTTTTACGTTCAAGCAGAAACCGCCGAAGAACAGCCCATGTTTTTGCTCGGCCAAAATGAAAAAGCGGAGGTAATAATAGCGGGGAAGACCATTTCTTTGGAACTCGGTAAAAACCCGATCCAGCTTATTACCAATAGCGAAGGGCGAAAATTAATTTTATGCGCCGGAGAAGCGAACAAAGCGGGGAATATTGAACAAGGGGCCTCATTAAGGCTGTTGGCTCCGGATTTAAAATCCTACGAAAAGACGGTTCAATGTGATTCATCCTTGACGGCCTATGCCATCGATAATGATCAGACAACGGTCTGGCTTGCCGTTAGGGGTGGAGTAGTTGAAAAGGAAAATGTAAAGCCTAAAGTCTATCGGGTTAGTTTGAACTCCCTTGAAGTGTTGGAGAAGGAATTAGAATCTATTCCCTGTGATGTGACGGTTTCCGGAGATGGGCAATGGATGGCAGTAACGGAACTGGGCGGTGCGGAAACTCCGAATTCGTTTTTAACAATATATGAAGCTGATTCCATGGTTCTGGCCGGACGTTTTGACATAGCTAAAAATCCGGGATTTGTGATGTTTAATAACGAGAATGATTCATTGGTGGTAGCCGGATATGGGTATAAGTATCAAGAAAACTTCAAAATTCCGACCAAATATTTCATAAGACTTAAGGAACCGGTTCCGGCCGGAGCCGATGTTATAGATTTATTATCGCTACAAAGTCAAAAAATTGACTTGGGAATAGCAAACAATGAGTTTATCGTTGGTAATAACGCGACGATTTACACTATTGTCAGTGAAGAAATGAAGGGGATCGTCAGAGCCGTTGGACCAAAAGGGTTATTATGGGAGCGAAACTGCGATTTCGTTCCTAAATATATACAAGAAAGACCTGGAACGGAAGAGGTATGGATCATCGGCGGGAAAAACATCAGTATCATCGAAAAAACAACCGGTGAGATTCTAAAAAGCATTTCCGCTCCAAACGAAGTCAAGCCATTTCTCTTTTTGGAGAATTCTGCTTATGCCTACGGGTATAACATGAATAACCGTAAATTAAACATTATGAATCTCGACAATCTTTCAATCGAAAAGACTTTGGCGGCGGGTAGCACCGGATTTGCCGTACTAAAAACAGCGGCATTTGTCGCTTCTTCCATTAGTTATTATGATAGTTTACAACCACGGTATGTTAACGGAGTCCGGATGCCCCAAAATGTGCAACCGGTTCATTGGATCAATTCACCCCAAGGTAATATTGTACCTTGCCTGGAAAAGAATAAACTTTACATGCTCAATTCTTTCCTGGCCCAAATCTATACTTATGATCTGCAAAAGGACGAAGTCGATAAGAAGCTCGGCAATTTTGGCCAAAATAGCATGTACTTACAAATGGCGCCGAATCGGAAATACGTAGTATTAGTCTCAGGTGATGGCTGGAAATTGATTAGTACCGAGACCGATAAAGCTGTTCTTAATTTTAACCCTTCAGGGGTTTCAGTCCGGTTGGCGTTTCAGGCGGCGGAAGCTCCGACTCCTTATTTCAGTCCCGACGGGAAGCGGATCTATATCCCGGATAAATCAAAAATCACAGTGATCGATCTTGAAAAGGCTAAGAAATTGGCTAATCTTAAGAGCGATACCAAAGATGCCATGATTTGCTGGTGAATTTCGCATTTTTAAAAAAGTCAAGCCCTGATCGTCTGGTTCAGGGCTTTTTTTATTATCAAAGCCACGAATAGTGTGATTCAAACAAAGGGTAATGTTTTCTAGCTAAATCATGGTAACACAGGAATCATTACCCCAAAGTCGAAATTTTAATTGTTGTAAATTTTGTCATCAATTATTCCGATAAATAAAATAACATATTTAAAAAGATTATTGGAGGGGTTTTTATGAGGGTTATGTTGGTTCTGTTCTTAGCGGTTTGTCTCTTGTTTTCCGTTTCAGTTATGGCCTGTGCCGATATATTTCGGCTTATACCCGAAGTAATCGACGCTGAGTTGGATACAGGCACTAATTCCGAATCCGGAAATATTTATAACCTTAGCGCCGAGCTGAATTTCGTAGTGCTCCGCACCGGGCTGGATTTGGGATATGGAGAACTAGATGATACCGAGTATACGATGAGCGGAGTCCGAATCGGTACCGAGCTGCCGCTGGTCCTTTTCAAATTAGTCGCTTTCGGCGGATATCAAGCTTATAAGTTCGAGTTTCCTGGTGTTGATATTGAAGTAAAAGGCACAGTCCTTGGTGTTGGCCTGGAACATAAAATGAATAATTTCTTTTCCCTGCGTGGTGTGGCCATAGTATCGGCGGATATGGAGGCTGAGGATGAAGAGGTTGACTTTAACAGCGCTAAGCTCGACCTGATCTTCACAACCGCTCCTTTGATCGACTTTTTTGTCGGATATCGGATCTTAGAGTTCGAATCCGATTCCGGAGATCTCGATATATCCGGATTAGCCGCCGGAATGCGAATAGGATTATAATTTGATCCGAGGTGATTATGTTGTTAACCCAAAAGAAAGAGCTTACACAGGAACAACAAAGCCAAATTATTAAATGGAAAGATGTAATAGCTACATATGAAGCTAAAGGGGAAGAATGTTTTTCATCTGGGAAGGTACAAACATTATTAACCGAGATTCAAGACTTTATTAAATACGGGTTGCCGGACCGCTTGTTCGTGGGTCTCAAAAAAGTAACCGATGCTATTTATGAAGCTTCCTTGGTCCTTGCCGAGCCGGAGAAGAACCAGGATCATTACAGGCAAGCAAGCCGTCTTTTATATCTTGCCCTTAAGGAATTGTGCAGCGAATAAAAAAATAGGTTGACGGGTAAATTTTCTATTAACGATGGTTCCAAAGCTATTGGAATAGTTGTTATTTCAGAAATCCTATGGTAAGATTGAACCGATAGAATTTGAAAAGGGGATCGCGATGAAAGAAAAAGTAACTGAAGCGTTAAATCAAATAAGGCCTTCCTTGCAAGCGGACGGCGGTGATGTGGAACTGGTGGATGTTGTGGACGGTATAGTCCAAGTCCGCTTAAAAGGCGCTTGCGCCGGTTGCCCTATGTCGCAGATGACACTGAAAAACGGTATTGAGCGTTATCTTAAACAGGCTCTTCCGGAAGTGAAAAGCGTTGAAAACGTTTGAGCACAAGCTTAGATTGGTTAAACAGGCTAATGGATTAGAAATACCCTTGGAAACTTGGGTATTTTTCCATTATAAGATCAAGCTTAAAGGCTGCTTAAGTTAATCCCGGGAAACTCTGTTGGCGTAAAGCTTCATAGAGAATGATTCCGACGGAGTTGGCAAGGTTTAATGACCTGGCTTCCTGATACATGGGGATTTTGATGTTATGCTCCGGGTTGAGACTTAAAATCTCCGGCGGAAGGCCGCGGGTTTCCGGGCCGAATACTAAGGAATCGTTAGCCGCGAAATTAACCTCGGAATAAAATCGCCGCCCCTTGGTGGAGGCGTATAGTAGACGTTGTTCCGGGTATAGCGAACGGTAAGTCTCGAAGTTTAAATGGCGTTTGATGTTCACCAATTCCCAGTAGTCCAGTCCGGCCCGTTTTAAACGCTGGTCGTCCCAGAAAAAACCTAAGGGTTCAATCAAGTGCAGTCCGACTTGGGCTGCGGCGCAAAGCCGGGCGATGTTTCCGGTGTTTTGGGGAATTTCCGGTTCGTAGAGAACGATATGCATTGATAGGCCTCCGTTGATTAAGTAGTCAAAAGTCAAAAGATAGAAGACAGAAGACAGGAGTCAGAAGTGAGGGTCGGTTCTAAGGAGTAGCTACTTAAAACCGTACCCGTGTTCGCAAAATAATTTAGAATGTATTGTGTTGAGTGTAATTTGTGGTACAATGATATCATTATAACACTGAAAAATATAAGAGGAAAGCGGGATTAGACCGTTTTCTTCTTTTTTGGAGAGAGTGAAATGGATTATCAAGCTGCTATACAATATATTCACGACTGTTCCAAGTTTGGAATCAAACTCGGCCTGGAGCGGATTAGTGAGATTTTAAAGCGGGTCGGTAACCCCCAAGAACTATACAAAATTATTCATATCGCCGGGACCAACGGTAAGGGTTCGACAGCGGTTTTTTACGATTTTGCCCTTCGTGAGACCGGTTTAAAAGTAGGCCGGTTTACCTCCCCTCACCTTTGCTGCTACCGGGAGCGAATTACCGTTAACGGCGAACCAATACCGGAAAAGGATTTAGCTAAATTAGTAACTCAATTAATACCAAAACTTGAAGTAGTGGCGGCGGACGGTTTTGGCCCTCCAACCGAATTTGAACTGGGAACGGCGTTGGCGTTGTTATATTTTGCCCATCGGGAAGTGGATGTCGCCGTAGTCGAGGTGGGAATGGGCGGGAGGTTTGATGCCACCAACGTGGTAACTCCGGCGCTGACGGTGATTACCCATATTGCCTTGGATCACCGGGAGTATCTGGGCGACACTTTGGAAAAGATCGCCTTTGAGAAAGCGGGGATTATTAAATCGGGGGTACCGGTGGTCATTGGCGCTCAGGAACCGGAGATCGAAAGGTATTTGGCAAAGATTGCCGCCGACCGGGGGGCGCCGGTTAGTCTGGCCGGCGGTCTCCAAGTAGAACAGGCAATCATTGATGAAACGGGAAATTGTTTCAATACCAACCTTCCTGGATATGGTAGGATAACCATCCGGACCGGTCTGATTGGGAGGCATCAAATTACTAATTGCCTCAACTTTTTGGCCGGGATTGACTTTTTGTCCCGCGCTGATCTAAACCTCACTCAAGCAAATGTAGTTAAGGGTCTCTCCGAGGCAGTTTGGCCGGGGCGTTTTGAACGGGTCTTCGGGTTGGAAAAAGTAAAACTTTATCTGGACGGCGCTCATAATCCCGATGGGATGCGGGCCTTAACCGAGACTTTGACCTGGATTTACCCTGGGAAAAAGGTTGATTTTTTGGTCGGCATTTTGAATAACCGTCCGTTGCAAGAGATGGCTGCGATTTTAGTGCCGATAGCCCGGCGGGTGATAGTGACGACAGTTCCTGACTCAAAGAGCTCGTTAACGGAGGATTTGAGTAAGGTCTTTACCGGCTTGGGAGTGGAGACTATTGCCGAGCCTAATCGGGAAAAGGCTTTGGAGCTATTGTTAAAGACCGCTAATGAGCCGGCTGTTATCTGTGGTTCCCTTTATCTGGTCGGGTATCTAAGGGAGATGCTGGTTAATTGATTTCTTGGTGATAATTGAGAATCAGTCATCTAGGTAATAATGTTCATTCGACAAAGTCGATACGTGGAGACAATGCCTGCTATAAGTTGAGAAGTAAATCAAAATATTGCTTATACTTCACTTTAAATGGTAAAATGAAATGGAAAACGAAATAAAACCGATAAATGATTGAAACAAAAAGTACGGAACTTGGGGATGAACATTTTGAAAAAAAAAGCAAATAGTTATATAAGGAAACCTAATGCGATTTTGTATTACAGCGCAGGCTTAATTGTAAAAGTTTATTACCGGCTTATCTATCACCATTCAGTGGATAATGCCATCCTTAAGGATATCAAACCGCCTTATCTGGTAGTTGCAGGCCACAGCTCCTGGCTTGATTATGCCATCACCACTGCCAGCGTATTTCCAATCCGAATGAACTATGTCGGCGCCTACAATTTTTTCAGAGATAGACTTATGAAAATTGCCTTTACTATTATGGGAGTAATACCTAAGTACCAGTTTACCAACGATCTTGGGGCTGTCAAGACAATGAAAAGTGTGATTGACCGCCGGGGAATTGTAGCTATTTTCCCGAATGGATGTCTCTCGAATGAAGGAAGACCGGGAGGTTTCGCTGTTTTTAGCATTGCAAAGCTGATTCGGTTTTTAAATGTCCCGGTTATTGCCATAAAAACTGATGGAGGATACCTTACCCGCCCTAGGTGGACAAAACAAGCTAGACGTGGCAGATTGGAAACAAAGGTATTTCAACTACTCACAGTCGCTGAAATCAATTCCCTTTCAGAAGCTGATATTTATAACAGAGTTATAAGCGGGACAGCCTTTGACGACTTTAAGTGGCAACGGGAAAAAATGATAGAGTTCAAGGGCCGTGATCTAGCCGAAGGTGTTGAGTATGTGTTGTATAAATGTGCTAAATGCCGGGAGGAGTTTACCCTCCGCTCCGAGGGAGATAGGCTGATTTGCACCGCTTGCGGCAATTCCGTAAGGATGAACAAATATCTGTTTTTTGAACCGGAAGGCAAGGACTCTCTCTACTTTGACGGCATTGATAAGTGGTTTGATTATCAAAAGGAATGCCTTGAAAGGGAGATTGAACATCCCGAGTTTGAGATGAATGCAGAGACGGAACTTAAGTGTGCGGAACCTGGAAAATATGGTTATCAGCATCTGGGCCATGGGACGGTCAGGATCACGAGGAATGAAATCACCTACGCCGGTACTGTAAATGGCCAAGTTCAGCAGTGGGTATTCCCAATGAAAAGTATCCTGATGGTACCTTATGCGGCCGGTGAGTATATTGAGATTGCCAGGGGACCTGATATCAGCCGGTTTGTGTTCGATGATCTTACCCAACAGATTAAATGGGTAATGGCGATAAGACAAATAAGGGACCGATATTATGAAAGGGCGAATGAAGATGAAGCAAAAGAACGGACTCTTAGCAAAGTTGGCATACGGTAGTGGAGATATCTACGGAGGAGGCTCCTTTCTAATTGTCGGTGTGCTTTTCCTGGTGTTTTTAACTAATGTGGAAGGGCTTTCGGGCGTTCTAGCGGGTATCATTATCTTTATAGGAAAGGCCTGGGATGCCATAACCGACCCCTTTATGGGTATAATTTCAGACCGGACAAGGACAAGATTTGGAAGGCGTCGGATCTACTTTCTGATCGGAAGTGTACCGGTGTTGATTTCCTGGATCATGCTGTGGTATTCCTTTGGTATTACTGGGACAACTGCGAAATTCATTTATTTCACTTTTGCCTTCATCTTTTTCTCCTCCGCCTTTACCATAGTTATGGTCCCATATAATGCTATACTGGCCGAGATGGTAAAGGACTACAATAAACGTAGCGCCTTTACAGGAGTCCGTCTTAGCTTTTCCGCCGGCGCAGCTATACTATGCGCAATCATCCCTCCCATGATAACCGGAGCTATTGACGACCAAAAGGAAGGGTATCTTGTCATGGCGCTTGTATTCGGGTTGGTCTTTGGCGTATGCTGGCTTGCGGTCTTTTTAGGCACCTGGGAAAACACCAGGGAGTCGGAGGACCCAGGCTTCTCATACAAGGATTGGCTGTCAATTTTCAAAAATAAAGCCTTCCGCTTGTATGCCGGAATATTCGTATCTTCCCAGATGGCAATTGACGTTGTTATGGCATTGGCAGTTTACTATGTCGGAGTAACGCTTCGAAAACCACAACTTTTTGTACCGGCTATGGCAGCAATATTAATTGTCCAGTTCGTGTTCATCGGTATTTTTTCCGTGATATCCCAAAAGTATGGCAAAAAAGTTCCGGCATTAATTGCAGCAATTGTATGGATTGTAGACGCTGTGCTCATATTTACATTATCACCACAGACACCGGATCTAGTTGTCATAATCACTTGTTCTTTTATCGGCATAGGGGCTGCCGGATGCAACCTGGTTTCCTGGTCAATTCTCCCTGATATCTCCGATGTTGATGAGCTTATCACCGGTAGGCGCAGAGAGGGTTTATATTCGGGGGTGTCAACCTTTTTGCGCAAGCTCTCGGGCGGAATCGTAGTTGGCGCTATAGGGCTAATGCTTGATGCGGTGAAATACAGCGCCTTGGCAGTAAAATCAGGTAATATCGATCCCGTAACCGATTGGGGAGTTAAGCTTATGTTTACTGTTATCCCTTTGGTATTTTTGATTGTGATGTTATTAGCCTTAAGGAAATACACCCTCAACAAGCAGGAATTTACAGTAATGCAAAATGTGCTCAACAATTTCCGAAATAATGGTAAAACCGCTAAAATTGATACTGAGTATGTGACTGTTTGTGAGCAGCTTACGGGAGTATCAGCTGGAAATTTATATGGCAATTAACAGATTGAGAAATGATTAGCAATCCCTGACAAGACCTGTCGGGGGTTTTTGTTATAAACTTAATTTATAATCTATTCATTGAATCTTTTCAGGAAAGAAGGGTAACGGAATGAAAATCTTCGTCAATCATTTGGGATTCAAACCCGGATCACGGGCCATGCCATTTAGAAGATGCCATAATCCGGGGAAACGGGGATTATGCGGAGACAACCGGCGGCTGGCATGACGCCGGGGACGTTCGGAAGTGGATGGAGCATACCTTACTTTTAGGAGTGGCTATCTGTCGGATTATAAGAAATATTGACCCGGCATGGCATGATTATGATCAAAAAGAAGGAGAGAGGTAAAATTATGTTTTAGGTGAAATATGGAAGATAGGTTCTAACAATCAGAGCGATTGCTCAATAATAAAAACCGAGAATATGCCGAAACAAGAGGAAGAAAAGACGAAAAAACTAGTAATTATCAAAGGAACAATGGGAGTGTGGAAGACCACCGTTTGTAAGAAACTCCATCAAAAGCTGGAAAGAGCGGTTTGGCTCGACGGCGATTGGTGCTGGATGATGCATCCCTGGGATTTCAGGGAAGAAAATAAAGTGATGGTTATCGATAATATTACCTATCAGTTACGGAATTTTTTAAAGAATAGCTCCTTTGATTATCTAATCTTCAGTTGGGTGATTCATCAAGAATCCATTTTTGATCTGATTTTGGATAAACTTAAAGGTTTGGAATTTGAACTTTTTAGAATAACGCTTACCTGTTCCGAAGGGGCCTTGAGATTAAGGTTAAAATAACAGTCAATGGGCAAAGCAGATGAATTAATAAAAGAAAAGGGGAACAATAATGAAAAAAGGTCTATTGAAAACTGTTTGGTTAGGTTTGTTAATTGTAATTTTATTGAGTACTCCATGTTTTGCGGCTGAGAAGTACCGCAAGGTTGATAAGATTGACGGTTTTAAGCTGGAAATAGGAGCGATCTTGCCTCAGAAGTTTTTGGATAAGAATAAGCCGCGGGAATTAAAAGTTAGTTCATCACAAACCGCTCCCGGATATAACATTGAGTATAAGGAGATTGAATATAAAATTGGCGTCGATGGCAATAATGCTATTATCTTCATTAGCACCGAAGATCCCCAATTTGTTACCGTGGAAAAAATTAGGCCGGGAATGGCTTTTACCGATGCTTTTAAATTAGCCCCTAAAGCTTCGGTGATTATGGAAAGTGGTTGGATCGGCTATATCCCTTTTAAGTCCGGATGGAATGCGGCGGTTCTTTTGGATGAACGGGATCAATGGTCATACTTTGATAAGGTGGCTTTTGTGTTTATGAGGCAGGAATAAATGAAGTTGCCTTTGATCGATAAAACAATCAAGACCGTGGTCTACAAAACCACGGTCTTGATTACTGTGATACTTTAGTTAAAACGGGACATTATTTTTTGGCAGTGTTAATACCACTGAGTTTAAGAATCTGTAACACATCCCCTTGGCCTAGTTTCACAAAATTACCAACAGTAGAATGGCCGGAATTGGTACATTTGCTTGCCATCTCTTCCAAGCGGTTATCATCAATGCCGATGCCTTTTAAATCCGTTGCCAAGCCCATGGAATGATAGAAATTCTCAAGCCTCCGAATCCCTTCCAGCGCAGTCCGTTCCGGTGTTCGGAATGAGTTTTCCACATTCCAGACCCGGACCGCATATTGGACGAAACGGTTGAGATCATGCTGATAGACATACTTCATCCAGGCCGGGAAAATGACGGCCAGTCCGGCGCCATGGGCCACATCATAGATGCCGCTTAGTTCATGTTCAATATCATGGGAGGCCCAATCCCCGGTACGCCCCGTATTCAACAAATTATTATGGGCCACCGTTCCGCCCCACATCACTTCAGCCCAGGCATCATAATTATCAGGTTGCTCCAAAACAAGAGGAGCATTATTGATAATCGTCTTCAAGGTTGACTCACAAAGCCGGTCCGTTAATTCTACATTAGGAGTATTGGTAAAGTAACGTTCCATCAAGTGGGCCATAATATCCGACACACCGCAGGCCACCTGATGTTTAGGGAGTGTAAAGGCTAGTTCCGGATTTAGAATCGAAAATTTGGGGTAGATTAGATCACTAGTGAGCCCTCGTTTGAACCAGCCGTCTTCATTGGTAATTACCGCAGAGTTGCTTGCCTCGCTTCCGGCAGCCGGGATCGTGAGGATGGTCCCGACCGGCAATGTTTCTTTAGGGACTGCTTTGCCGGTGTAGAAATCCCAAACATCTCCCGAGTATGGCACGCCGGCTCCAATCGCCTTTGCCGAGTCAATGACGCTGCCGCCGCCTACCGCTAGAACCAATTGGATTCTTTGTTCGCGGCAGATCTTGATTCCTTCATGGACCAAGCTCAACCTGGGATTCGGCTGTACCCCGGAAAGCTCTATGAATTCAATTCCGGCTTCCTTCAAAGAGCTGATTACTTTTTGATAGAGGCCGGTTTTTTTGATGCTGCCTCCGCCATAATGGAGCAAAATCTTTTTGGCATATGGTAATACTTCATGACCCACTTGGTTTTCGGCGCCTTTTCCAAATGTGATTCGGGTTGGGTTTTGAAAGATGAAGTTTTCCATGTCTAACCTCCGCTACTGTATTAATAATAGTTTAGCTCAAGGGAGGCCAATTGTCTATATCATTCATTGTTTTGCCCGTAGTATGCGTTGGAACCATGTTTTCTTAGAAAATGTTTATCCAACAAATACTGGGATAATGATTCAACCTTGGGGTTTAGTTGAACGGAGGCCAGTGCCATTTTAGCAATTTCCTCCAAGACAACGCTGTTATGAACAGCGTCTAAGGCATTTTTACCCCAGGTGAAAGGTCCGTGACCGGCTGCCAATACTCCGGGAATACTCCGGTAATCAAGATTTTGAAAACGTTCAATAATTACTTGGGCGGTATTTTTTTCGTATTCATACTCAATTTCCTTTTTATTCAGTGGCCGGGTACAGGGAATTGTGCCATAAAAATAATCGGCATGGGTCGTTCCCAAACAGGGAATATCCCGGTTCGCTTGGGCCCAGGCTGTGGCGTGAGGCGAATGGGTGTGGACCACCCCGCCGATCTCCGGGAAATTACGATAGAGGTCTAAGTGAGTGGGGGTATCCGAAGATGGCTTTAACTTGCCTTCCACTATTTCACCATCCAATGATAATACTACCATGGAATTAGGCCGTAGTTCTTCGTAGGCCACTCCGCTGGGTTTAATCACTACCAGGCTTTTTTCCCGGTCAATGCCGCTGACGTTTCCCCAAGTATAAATTACCAGATTCCTCCGGTCCAATTCCAAATTGGCTTCCAATACCTGTTCCTTTAATTGTTCCAGCAATTTAAACACCTCTTTAAAGGTCTCTTAATTGTTCTTCCAATGCTTTGCCGAGTTCCAAATATCTTTGGTAGAATTTTTGATATTGTTTGGCTGATTCCGGCCGGGGGAGATAAGTTTTATCAAATCCGCCGCTCATTCCGGCTTGCGCTTCCGATACTCCGGAATAGGCCCCGGCGGCGACAGCGCCGAACATTCCGGCTCCCAAAGCACAGGCCTGATCAGATTTGGCGACTTTAATCGGCATATTGAAGACATCGGCGGTCACTTGCATCACAAAATCGCTTTTCCGAGCGATTCCGCCGATGGCGATCACTTGATTGATTTGAACTCCTTCTTCCCGGAATCTTTCAACGATCGCTTTAGCGCCGAAAGCGGTGGCTTCAACTAGGGCGCGATAGAGTTTTGGCGCGGTGGTGCCTAAGGTTATCCCGGCGATTGCTCCTTTTAAGGTTTGATCGGCGTAAGGTGTCCGGCGTCCGTTCAACCAATCGAGAGCAATTAGGGAGGATTCCCCGATATCAATTTGCTCCGCTTCGCTGGCAAGACGATTCAGGATTTTGGATTCGATCTCCGCTCTTAATTTAACAGCCGTTTCCTGATTCAAGCTCGAGGTCTCCGGGAGGATTGCTTCCAAAGGCCAGCCGAGCAACTTGCGAAACCAGGCGTAAACATCGCCATAGGCTGATTGGCCCGCTTCCAAACCGATGAAACCGGGGATGACTGAGCCGTCAACTTGGCCGCAGATGCCGGCGATTAGCTTATTACCGATTACCTCCGGGGAAGCAATCATAATATCACAAGTGGAGGTTCCCATGATCTTAACTAAAGTCGCTTCGGTGATTTCAGCACCGACCGCGCCCATATGGGCATCAAAAGCGCCTACCGCAACGGCGATCCCCGGTTTCACTCCGAACCGTTCCGCCCATTCGGGGGTAAGTTCTCCGGTTTTAACGTCGGAGGTGAAAGTAGCTTGATAAAGCCGTTCTCGCACACCGGCCAACAAGGGGTCGATCTTGGTTAGAAATTTCTCTTCCGGAAGACCGTTCCAATCTTGGTGCCACATGGCTTTATGCCCGGCCGCGCAACGGCTTCGTTTTAGTAACGATGGGTTTTGGGTATCGGTTAACAGCGCGGGGATCCAGTCACAATGTTCCACCCAGGAGTAAGCATTCTTACGAATCAGAGGATCTTCACGGATGGTATGGAGTATTTTGGCCCAGAACCATTCCGAGGAATATACTCCGCCTTCATATTTGGTGTAATCAATACCGCCCCAAGTTTTGGCGGTTTGGTTGATTTCACCGGCTTCGTTAACGGAGGTATGGTCCTTCCAAAGGATGAACATGGCGTTTGGGTTCTCGCGAAATTCTTCCAATAATGCCAAGGGAACCCCATTTCCATTGACTGCGCAGGGAGTTGATCCGGTAGTATCGACTCCGATTCCAATTATTTTTTCTCCGGTACCGGGAGGCAGTTTCGCCAATGCCCCTTGTACGGCTGCTTCCATGCTTTCGATATAATCGAGAGGATGTTGCCGGAATTGATATTTATCCGGGTTGCAATATAGTCCCTTGGCCCAGCGGGGATAATAGGAAACCTCACTGGCCGCTTCTTTTCCGTTAGTTGTTTCAATAATCAAAGCGCGAACCGAATCAGTCCCGAAATCAAGTCCTAGAACATATTGTTCATTGCCCATTCTTAACATCTCCTTTCAAACTATTCCGTCTAAAAATATTTTTTTGAAGGGATTAACACGGATTTAAGGGATTTCTGTTAATCCCCCAACCCTTGGGCCAAATGATAGTAAAGGTCGTTCCAGCGGAGTTCTTTTTGGAAATCTCGAATTTTGGTATCATTATCGATGAGCAAGTATTCAATTCCGGCGATCTCCGCGAAATCTTCCAGGTGCTCTTTGGTAAGGGCTTGGCTAAATCCGGTATGGTGGGCTCCGCCGGCTAAGATCCAGGCTTCGGCGGCAATTTTCAGATTGGGTTGCGGCGCCCAAAGGGCTCGAGCTACCGGGAGTTTAGGCAGATCGTAGTCCGGAGCGACCACATCGACCTCATTGATTAATAAACGGAAACGGTTGCCCATATCAATCATTGACGCATTTAGGCCTCTTCCGGCAGGAACATTAAAGACCAAGCGCGCCGGGTCCGCTTTACCGCCGATACCGAGGGGGTGAATCTCCAGGGAAGGTTGGTCGGCGGCAATGGTTTCACAAACCTCCAACATATGTGCGCCTAATTCTTTCATCTTCCCATCCTGAAAATGATAAGTATAATCTTCCATAAAAGAAGTACCGCCTTTGAGGCCGCAAGCCATTACTTTCATCGCTCTAACCAAAGCGGCGGTCTTCCAATCCCCTTCGGCGCCAAATCCGTAACCGTCCGCCATTAGACGCTGTACCGCCAGCCCAGGTAATTGAAGCATGCCGTGCAAATCTTCAAAGGTAGTGGTGAAACCTTTAAAACCGCCTGCTTCCAGAAACTCTTTTAATCCAAGTTCAATCCGGGCCGCTTCCTCTAGTGAACCTCTTTGAGTTCCGCCAGGGGCCAGTTCCTTTTGGACCCGATACTGTCGATCATATTCAGCGACCAACTTATTCACTTCCGCCGCATCAATACTATTGATCGAATTTACCAGATCTCCGATACCATAGCCGTTGACCGAATAACCAAACCGGATTTGGGCGGCGACTTTATCACCGTCGGTTACGGCTACTTCCCGCATGTTATCGCCGAAACGTGCAAACTTTGCGCCTTGTAGGTCATTCCAGGCAAGGGCGGCCCTGATCCACGTCGCTAAACGCTCAATGACCTCAGCATCCTGCCAGAATCCGACAATAACTTTGCGGGCTTTGCGCATCCGGGCGCCGATAAATCCGTACTCCCGATCACCATGGGCTGATTGATTCAGGTTCATGAAATCCATATCTATAGTCGACCAAGGAATATCTCGGTTAAATTGAGTATGAAGGTGGACCATTGGTTTGGCTAGTACTTTTAAACCGGCAATCCACATTTTGGCCGGAGAGAAAGTATGCATCCAGGTAATGATTCCGATACAGTTAGGAGTGGAATTAGCATCAATGCAGAGATTAAGGATTGCCTCGGGAGTTGTTAAAACCGGTTTGAAAACAATTTTAACGGGTATGTTTGGATTGTCCGAAAGGGCTTGGGCGATGATTTGAGAATCATCATTAACCTGTCTCAAAGTCTCCTCGCCGTATAGATGTTGGCTTCCGGTAACAAACCAGACTTCTTTTTGTTTTAAATTATCAATCATCTTTCATTAGCCTCCCTTTAATAAAAATGCCTGTACGTACAAGTTATTATATATTATTATCCTTCTATGGTCAACTTGACAATAACTTCTTTTAATATAATTTTTTTAGTTCAAGCCAACCGATTTTTAACAATCTCGGCTAAATGTTACGACAGGAAGAACGGATTATTAATTCCGAGGGATAGACGAAACGGGGTTTTTCAATATGTCCGGTCAACATATCTACTATATTATAAGCGGCCTGGCGTCCCATTTTGGCTTTGGGATGCCTAATCGTAGTCAATTTGATTTCGGTTGCGGTTGCTAGAGGAGAATCATCATAACCGACGATGGAAATATCGTCCGGAACTTTTAAACCCTCATTTCGGATCGCTTCCAAAACATCTAAGGCAATCTGATCGTTATAGCAGACTACGGCGGTAGGCCGGGGTTCTTTTTGCAACATACTTCGAATAAATTGATACGGATAAGAACGAATTTGTTCGGTGGTATACTGGCCAACCAAGGCGGAATTTTCGGGAATGCCATAATCTTTTAGGGCTGAGAAAAAACCGGCTTGGCGTTTGACTCCTTGCAAGTCATCGGTTTTGAATAGGCCGGCAATCCGGCGGTGGCCTAATTGAAGTAAATGATGGGTGGCTAAATATGTTCCTTGAGTGTCATCCATGATTAGATAAGCTGAATCAAGATCAGGATAAAAGGCGTTAATCATCAGATAGGGGATGCCTTTCACTTCCAACAGATGATAATAATTGATATTGGAATTTTCCAAAGCGCTTTTGGTGGGTTCGATGATCAAAGCGTCGATTTTTTGACTCAGATAATTCTCAAGACACAGGGCTTCTTTGGCCTTATCATTATTGGTATTAGCTAAGATCAGGTTGTAACCGGCAGCACTTAGAATCTCTTCAATTCCTCTAATAATTGAGGGAAAGATATAATCCGAAATATAGGTGGTTAAAACCGCGATACTTTGGGCATTTATTTTAGGGCGGCTGCAAAAGGTGCCTCGGCCTTTTTCCCGGTAAATGTAACCTTCATTTTCCAGTTCACCGAGGGCTTGACGAACCGTATGCCTGCTTAAATTGAATTGGCTGGCTAAGGTGTTTTCGGAAGTTAGCTTTTCTCCGGGCAACAAATCCCCCCGAATAATTTGTTCTTTCAAGTATTCTCTGAGTTGATGATATTTGGGGGCTGAATTGTTGGGATCAAACATCTTATTCACCGTTTCATTAATAATTGGAATTTATATATAACACCTAACGATAGCATAAAGATTGAATAGAAGATTGTCAACCATAATTTAGACATGGATATATTAATTGTCGGTTACGTTATCGGCAATAGAATAGCAAGCCGGGTTAACTTGTACGGACATTTTAAAAAAATTATATGATTATTAATTTTTTTCTATTCAAACACTTCCGTTACGTTTCTATAATAAACCTAGAGAGATGTTAACAATCTGTATAAGTTGAGTTAAATTTATATTATGAAATATGTTACTAAAGCCGGAGATGTTGAACGTACAAGGGGAAATGATTTCCGAACTTTAAGTTGCATACCAAAAAAACCTAGTTTGCAAATGCAACTTAATATAAATCAGAGAAAAAAGGGGGTATTTACGGCCAGATATAGGAAGGTAATTTTAGAAAGGTTGTAGGCAATGGATTACCTTGTCTCGGTCTAAAAAATTAGAGGAGGTTATTTTATGAAAAAGTGGTCTATTCTTTTAGTCGTATGTTTAGTTGCTATGGTTATTTTATCCGCTACTATCTTTGGCGCAGGTATGATTAAGGTTGGTATCGTAAATTTACCACCGGAAGAATCCGGCTACCGTCAGGCCAATGTTGAAGACATGAACAATGTCTTCTCAAAGAAAAACGGTTATGACGCAAAACAGACCAATACCATGGACAACAGCGAGCAGATCGCTGCCGCCAAAGGGTACATTCGGGATGGAGTGGACTATCTCCTGATCTCGGCCGCAAACGCGTCTGGATGGGACGATGTCCTAAAGTCTGCAAAAAAAGCAGGCGTTAAGGTTATTCTCTTTGACCGCTCGATTGAAACGGACCCCTCGAACTATGAGGCAGCACTTCTCTCGGATATGGCTTATGAGGGTAATACGGCAGTAGACTGGGTATTGAAAAGTGTTCCGAAACCGATCAATCTGATCCTGATTCGTGGTCAGTTGGGTAGCGCAGCTGAAATAGGTCGCAGCGCCGCAGTGCTCAAAGCCGCAAAAGATGGCAAACTCACCATTGTGGCTGATGGAACTGGTGGAGACAGCTGGAGCCTTGAAGAAGCCCGCAAAGTGGTTGAAGCCGCGATTGCAGCGAAAAAAGATTTTAACGTCATCTACGCTGAGAATGACGGTATGGCGCAAGGCGCTGTTCAAGCTCTCGAAGCAGCTGGTATCAGCCATGGTAAGAATGGCAAGGTCAAGATAATTGGTTTTGACTTTAACCGTTTTGCACTTAGGAATGTACAAGCCGGTTACTGGGACGCGGACATGCAGTGCAATCCACGTCAAGCAGCCGAGATTTCTAAGTGGATCAAAAGTGGTAAGATCCCCAAAGGAATCGTCTATCAAAAAGAATTGCTCTTTACGACTGACAAGATAACCGACAAAGATATCGAACAATGGGGTATCAATGCTGATCCTGGCAAGGGTGTAATAACAAGATAGTTTTTTCGTAATAATTCACGCAGTGCGGTGTTCGGATCTTATATCGGGCTAACCGCACTGCTGTTATTTTATATGATACCAGTAAGGGGGTCTTTAGTTGGTGTCAGAAAACATACTTAAAATGGAAGGTATCAGCAAATCTTTTCCAGGGGTCAAAGCTCTGCATAACGTAGACTTCGTGCTCCGAAAGGGTGAGATCCATGCCCTTATGGGCGAAAATGGAGCGGGTAAGTCCACACTGATCAAGATTATAACCGGTGTTTACCAAAAAGATGCCGGCCAGATTATTTTAGATGGAAGGCCGGTTCTTTTCAAGTCGCCCCAGGATGCGCAGAATAAGGGAATTGGCACAGTCTTTCAGGAAATAGCGCTTTGCCCCAATTTGACCGTGGCCGAGAATATGTTTATCGGTCGCAGCCAGAACCCTTTCGTTCAATGGAAGCAGATGAACGCCAAGGCGGCTCAAATGCTCAGCTCTCTTGGTATTCCAGCGAGTCCGACCCAAGAACTCTCAAGCTGCTCAATTGCTGTCCAGCAGATGATCGCGATTGCCCGTGCGGTCGATATGGACTGCAAGATTCTCATCCTGGACGAGCCGACGTCCTCCCTTGACGAAGATGAGGTGAAGAAACTCTTCGAGCTCATGCGCGAACTGAAAGGCCGGGGTGTGGGGATCATCTTCATTACCCACTTTATCGATCAGGTATACGAGATCAGCGACAGGATTACGGTGCTTCGCAATGGAGAGTTGATCGGCGAATACCAAACAGCTGCCCTTCCCCAAATCGAACTTATCTCGAAGATGATGGGAAAGGCACTGAGTGATGTCTCTAAGATAAAAAAACAAGAGCCGCTTAAATCCGACAGCAGTGTGCCGGTGTTCGAGGCTATGACACTTTCGAGCGCCGCCGGGGTAAGGCCTTTCAATTTCACGATCCAAAAAGGCGAGGTGAACGGGTTTGCCGGGTTGCTCGGCTCCGGGCGCAGCGAAAGTGTTCGCGCAATCTTCGCCGCCGACAAGGTGACAGGCGGTGAAGTCAAAATGAAAGGTAAGAGAGTGAAGATCAAGACGCCCCTAAACGCCATGAAACAGGGAATCGGCTATCTACCAGAGGATCGCAAGGGCGACGGAATCATCGCCGAGCTTTCGGTACGCGACAATATTATTCTAGCCTTGCAGGTTATGAAAGGCTTTTTTAGGCCTCTTTCAAGGAAACAGGCTGAGGAATTTTCTAACCAGTATATAGAGAAACTGAGCATTAAAACGCCGTCCATCGACACACCAATCAAATCTTTATCCGGCGGCAACCAGCAGAAGGTAATTTTGGCCCGCTGGCTGCTCACGCACCCCATGTTCCTGATCCTCGATGAACCCACACGGGGAATCGATGTCGGAACCAAGGTGGAGATTCAAAAACTTGTGCTGGGGCTCGCAGAAGAGGGAATGAGCCTGACATTTATATCTTCAGAAATTGACGAAATGCTTCGAACCTGCTCTCGAATGATCGTTATAAAGGACCGTGAAATAGTCGGAGAACTCAGTGGAATGAATTTGACGGAACACGATGTTATGCAAGCGATAGCTCAGGGAGGTGAACGAATATGCCAAGGTTAAAAGCAAACTTATCTCACTTATCTCATCTATTCCTTCCTCTCTCTGTTCTGTTGATCCTCATTGTGATTAACTTGGTAAAGGGAGCAGATTACTTCAGCATTACCATGGTAAACGGTGCATTTTACGGGAACATTCCGAATATCCTCTTCGGCGCCTCCGAGTTGGTTATTCTGTCAATAGGTATGGCCTTGGTTACTGCGGCCTCACAAGGGCAGGACATAAGCATAGGTGAGAACGCTACCATTACTTCTGCCGTATTTGTCCTGTTCGTCTTAAATGCCGGTGAGGTCACCTTGTTCACCATACTAGCGGGTTTCCTCATCAGCTGCGTGGCCGGGTTAGTCATCGGCGCATTCAACGGCGCCCTGGTTTCGGTATTCAAGGTTCAGCCAATGGTTGCGACCCTCATACTGTTTATGGGGGGCAGGTCCATCGCCTTTATGATTGACGGCAAATTATCTCCCATACTGGCGAACGATATATCGAATCAAATCGGCACCGTAATACCGGGAGTGCCAATCCAGACTCCAACAATCCTGACCGCAGTATTCATCGCCATCGTTGCAGTGGTACTTAAGACCACGAATCTCAGGCTCTATGTGGAGGCGGTGGGAATTAACCCAAGTGCTGCGCGTCTGAACGGTATCAACCCGAAAAAAATTATCTTCCTGACCTTTTTGATTATGGGATTCTGTGCCGCGGTTGCAGGTTTCATCGCAGTTAACAAGGCGGGGCGCCACGACAGTGTCAATCTGCTCAAGTTTATCATGATGGACGCGATTCTTGCCGTAGCAATAGGCGGAAACTCGCTCTCCGGCGGAAAGTTCAACCTCACCGGTTCTATTATCGGTGCGTACACTATCGAGATGCTGAATAGGACCCTGCTCAGGCTAGAGGTAGAAACCGAGACCATTAAAGCCTTCAAGGCAGTGTTCATTATCATTCTCATGGTAATTGCATCGCCTGTGGTTAGGGTTTTTGCCAGCAAAGTCTTGGACAAGGCTAAAACTCTAGTAGCTAGCTACTCCATACGCAAGATAGGTGGGTTAAACAATGCAGTGGTTTCCAACACGGACACATCTGGGAAGAAGGAGGAGTAGGATGGGTACTCTGAACACAGCCAAACCAAAAATAAGACTATCGAATTCGAATCTTCTTTTTATTATCGCCGGGATCATATTTGTACTGATGTACGGGTTTGCCCTGATCAGTTTTCCAGGCAGTTTCATGCAGTTTCAGACCTTCTTTGACCTGTTTAACCTGAACGCTGCGCTCTTCATCATGACACTTGGTCTGTGCATAGTTATGATCGTAGGTGGCATCGACATTTCCATCGGCGCAGTATGTGGCCTGGTAACCATGGCCTGTGCCATGTTGCTGGAATCGAATATGGGGAACGTTTGGGGCGCCTTACTTCTGGCGCTGGGCATAGGTATCGCGTTTGGTCTCTTGCATGGATATCTCATTGCCTATCTTGAAATACAGCCATTTATCATAACGCTGGCAGGATTGTTCTTGGCGCAGGGACTGTTGACGACACTCCACAAAGATCCGATCAACGTGACCATGCCTGCTTTTGTTGCCTTGCGGGATTTCACAATAGTGATTCCTTGGCTTGGTACCCAAAACAGGTTGGGCGTTTTCATCCCGTGTGAGATCAAACTGGGCGTCATAGTTGTGGTGGTTCTTGTTGTCATCTTCGCCGTCCTTATGAAGTGGTCGCGTTTCGGGCGCAATGTCTACGCTGTTGGTGGTAATAGTCAGAGCGCTCGGATGCTCGGTATCAATGTAAAGAAAACGATATTCTTCTCATACGTGATCTGCGGGTTGACGGCCGGTATCGCAGGCTTTGTGTTCATCATGACAACAGGAGCCGGCAATATCGGAAACGGGGCGTCGTTCGAAATGAAAGCAATAGCCTCGAATGTAATAGGCGGCATTCTGCTTAACGGCGGCGTGGGGAACCTGCTTGGCGCGCCAATAGGCACGCTGACCCTTCTGACAATCAATGAACTGATCCGGGCGGCGGGTGTCCAATCAAACTTTCAGGCGATAGTAAGCGGGCTCTTGCTGTATCTCTTCATTGTGCTGCAAAGCATCGTTATGTCGTTACGTGGCAGGAGTAAATTTAGACTTGCTCTACCTCCCTGGTTAAAACCCCACTTGTTGCAGGGCAAGAAAAAGGCCGAGAACCAAGGGTAAAGCCGTAACCTAGGCTCGGCAAAGTGACGGGACATGAGGCGCGAGGGGTGAAGTCTCGTGCCTCATGCCTACTTTCAAATAAGCTTATTTTAAAATATAGGTGAACAAATGATCAATTTCAAGTGGGCGAAGCAAATAAAGTATCTTGGATATTACGGACAAAAGCTTTACACAAATATTTCGGTTCGCGGAAAATTTATTCTCTTCTTTCTTATTTTTTCATTAACTCCGATCTTAATTATTGGCGTAATCTCAAATAACAGCTTCAAGAGAGTCGTAATGGACAAAATTGTCCGATACTCCCTGGCGGAACTGGGACAAACCGCAGTTAATCTTCAATTGAAGATGGCTGAATATGAAACAATCTCATTACAATTGTTTGTCAATAAAGAATTCAACGCTATACTGGAGAATTTTGTAGACACTGAAAATAGTTTCTCCAATAATGCGATACATAAATCATTGGAAACTTGTTTTAATGAATATATGACCAATAATAAGGATTTATTAGGTTTTATGTTTTTAAGCTATTTGGATAACGAGCGTTCAATTGTTGTCACTAAAGATTTTCAAAAGGAATTTATCGGTTTTAAAAGTGGTTTTAAAGGCACCAACGCTTTTAGTAATATAATGAAGGCTGACGGAGGCATTGTTTGGTCAAACGCAATAAAAGTAAATCAGAACAACTATGTTATTCTGGGCCGGCTCATTAAAAGATTATCCAATGGAAAACCATTAGGCGTATTAGCGATTATCGTTGATGAGGATAAAATAGATCAATTAGTAAACCTAACTATTTATAACGATTTGAACAATTCTTTGAATGGGATTGAGAATTATTCGCTCATTATTAATCGTAAGGGCGAAATAATCTCTTCTCCATTTAAGGAAGATATCGGGACAAGTATCTCTCAAATTACAAAGAATATTACACCTGGAAAACCACACGGCAGTTTTATCGTAGACGTTAATCACAAAGAAAGTTTAGTAACCTATAAAACCATTGGCAGTAAAATCGAGATCGGCGGGAGAAACGGTTGGTATTTAATAAATCTGGCCCATACCTCATTTTTATATGAAGAACGGCAAAAAGTAGCCGTGACCATCTTGATTTTGGGTGTGGTCTTTGGGGTACTGGCGGTCTGGATATCATTTTATACGCCGAAAATGATTTATAGTGAACCAAGTCGGAACTCATACCAACAGTAAATAATTGGGTTACGCCAACAACCACAAAAAACATTCCAATTTTGGTCTTTCAAGGTTATAATTAAGATTAGAGGTGATGTGATTGAAAGGCCGTCGAATCTTTAATTGGGCGTTCCTTTTACTATGTTTGCTTGGTTGTTTGTTCTTGTTTCCTTTGAATTATGCTTCCGAAACAGTCATTGCTAAAAATAATTTAAATCCGGTTTCAAGTTCATTTCCATCGCGAACCCGGCCAATTACAATCGCCATTGTTCCTAAATCATTGGATAACCCGGTTTTCGTCGATGCCAAAGAAACGGCCGAATTGGCAGCTCGAAAACTAAAGGTCAATTTGGAGTGGGTTGGGCCATTTAAAGTCGATCCCGACACCCAGGTAAAGATAATCGAAGGGTTGATCTGGCGCAAGGTCGATGGGATTGCCATTAGTACCAGCGATCCTGAGAAGATTCGGAAAGTAATTACCAAAGCGGTTGCTGCTGGTATTAAAGTTGCTACCATTGATGCGGATTGTCCCGACAGCGAACGACTATTTTACTGTGGCACCGATAATTATAAAGCCGGATGGGCTTGCGGCGAGTCCATGGTTAAAATAATCACTGAAAAAGGATTGGCCAAAAAGAGTTTACGGACGGCTATTCTAACGGGAGGGATCGAGGCCCACAATTTGAACGAAAGAATTCGCGGTTTTAAAGAAGCGGTCGCCGGGAAGATCAACCTTAATTACGTGGCATTGCTGGCTTGCGATGACGATACCAGCACCGGGGCTAAAGTAGTTGAATCATATATCAAACAGCACCCGGAAACCGAAGTGTTTTATTTTTCCGGTGGTTGGGCATTTTTCGGGCCAACGGAATCACTCCCGCTTTATCAGGAATGGTGCAACCGGGGTGGTATCGCCGTTTCCATGGATACGTTCCATCCGGTGTTGATAGCTGCCAATAAAGGGTTTTTCCAGGCACTGGTTGGGCAAGATTTTCGTAAAATGGGGGAACTTACTGTCAATTATTTAGTAGCTGCCGTCAAAGGCCACCGAATTCCGGAAGAGTATATCGATACCGGACTGGAATTGGCGAACCAATCTAATTTTGACCAACTATTAAAAGAAAAGAAACCATGGGAAATGAAATGAAGGTTGTTAACACGATCTTTTCCAGGTTGTTTAATATAATTAATCCGATTAAATTTCGATCATTACGGTCCAAATTTATTTTGTCATTTGTAATCCTCAGCACTATCCCCTTGATCATGTTAGCCTTTTTTTCCTACCGGGTATATCTTGATATTTTACAAAGCAATATTCAATCATACACCAGTGAGGTTATCGATCGGGTAGATCGGAACCTTGATATTTACATAAGCGATCTGGTACGGATCTTAGAATTACGGAATGATTATTATAATGTTCAGTTTATCAAACTTAGTTTGGCCGGGGATATTGAGGGTAACCGTAAATTTACCTTCCGGCTTTGGGAAAACTTGAATAATATCAGGCATTATAAAACTGAACTACGGGATGTTACTATTACAACCTTAGGCGGGGTAACCGTGGGTTGTTACGGCACCACCCATACCGACCTTTCCCAAAACGAATTATTCCAAACTCTGGCTAATAGGACTATCAATGACGATAAAACTGCAATTTGGGGGCCTCACCCGGACTGGTTGGGAGGGCAGGTTTTTTCGGTTGGGAGCGCAATCCATGGAGATTATGATAATTTCCTGGGCATGATGTGCTTTGATGTTGACATGGAACTGTTGAACCGGATTTGTGGAAACATCAAGCTCGGAAAAACAGGCTACATCATGCTGGTTGACGATGAAAACCGGATCATTTACCATCCGAAACCGGAATTAATTGGGAGAAGTTTGGGGGTGTTGTTGGGAGAATCTTCGATCACCGATTGGAAGCAAGGGTTTACCACGAGGATTGGGCCTGGTAATCAAATGATCTCAGTTAAGACATTTGCCCCGGCCAACTGGAGAATTATCGGTCTTTCCAACCGGTTCGAGTTGGCTACGGAGATGCAAAAAATTACCGGGTTATCGCTGATGATTATCTTAATTACCATCATAGTTCTGATATTAATGGCTTTCTATTTTGCCAACCTCCTTACCAAACCCTTGCAGGAACTACAGAAATCAATGTGTCGCGCTTCGGAGGATTTATACACCAATGTGGCGGTTAATACCAACGATGAAATCGGCCACTTGGGCGAGTCCTTCAATCAAATGCTGGCCCGGATCCGTCAATTGATAGAACAAAGCGTTCAGGAGCAAAAGAAGCTGCGGCGAACTGAGATGAAAGCCTTGCAAGAGCAAATAAAGCCTCATTTTATCTATAATACCCTCGACCTAATCATCGGCCTCCTCGAAACCAACAAAAATGAAGATGTAATTAATACGGTGGAGGCCTTGGGCACATTCTTCCGGACCAGCCTCAGCCATGGTCAAGAGTTAATCACCATCCGGGAAGAGACGGAACACGTCCGGAACTATCTTTATATTCAAAGGATACGTCATGGCGATAAATATGATTACTCGCTGGAGATCGTGGAAAAGCTGCTTAACAAGAAAACCATCAAATTAATCTTACAACCGATAGTGGAAAATGCGATCTATCATGGGGTTCGGGAGTTAGAAACTCCAGGCGGCCTGATTATGATTAAGGGAGTTTTGAGAGAAGAGGAAAAGAAGGTTTGCTTCCAAGTAATCGATAACGGTGTTGGAATGGAGCCTTCAAAGATCGCCGAGATTAACCGCTGCTTACGGGAGAGTGGGACCGAACAGCGTTATTTCGGGCTTAGCAACGTTAACGAACGGATTAGATTGGCCTTCGGGCCGGAATATGGTTTGGAATTGAGCGCTACTCCCGGCGGGGGAGTTACGGTGACCGTGCTGTTACCTGTAATTGAGCGGGAGAAGTTGTAGCTAAGGTGGTGAGAAGATGACCGGCCTGTTATTAGTCGAAGATGAAGAGGCTATTAAAGATAAACTGATGAACAATGTTTCCTGGGCTGATTATGGATTTGGGCCGGTTTTAAGCGCTTCGAACGGTTTGGAAGCCTTGGAAATCTTAGAAAAACATCCAATCAAAATCATGGTAACCGATGTCCAAATGCCAAAGATGAACGGGATTGAATTGATTAAAGAAGTTAAAAACCGTGGTTATCAGATGAAGATCATTGTCATCTCCGGTTTTGCCGATTTTGAATATGCCCAGGAATCAATCAAGCTCAATGTCTCCGATTATTTACTTAAACCTTTTGCCAGTAAAAGACTGTTGGAAGTGGTACTTCGTTTTAAAGAGGAGTTGGAAAAAGAAGAGGCTCAAGAATCGGAGATGAATGTTCTAAAGGAACAGTTAAAAAAAAACAAGGCTGCCTTAATTGAAAAATTGTTTCTGGATTTAATCAATGGGAATGGGGAAACAAATATTGACGGCCAGTTGGACTTTTTGGGAATAAATGAAATCCTTAATCAGGATTTTCAAATAGCAGTTATGGAAATTCCCGACAATCAGTTGCAGGAGATGGATGAAGAAGAAAAATACTTGTTAAATTTTCAGTTATATCAGCAAGCCCAAGAATTGGTCAATGCCAATACCAATGCCTATCAAAACTATATTATCAATCATCACCGAAACCAAGTGGCCTTAATAATGATCAAACCCGATCAAGATTTACCGATTCGTTTAGCGGAAATCCTTACCCAAATGAGTTTAGCGCTTAAGGTATCGCTGGCTTGTGGGCTAGGCCGTCAATATCAGGATTTAAAAGATCT
>JAAYEK010000110.1 GCA_012728785.1 Bacillota bacterium
AATAACAGTTATGATAAGTTCATTGCGTTACTTCAATGCTCTTATCTGGATCCTCTACTATAAAGGGGCGTATGGTGTGAATTCTAGTTTTACCATTATCAATAATTGTAACCATTGAGTTGCCAACTCTTACTTTTAACTTTTCAGCTCTCATAATTAACTCCCCCTTCATATTTGATAATTCTTAACTTTATTTATTATTAACTATGTTGATGATATCATATATTTAATTTAATGTCAAATAAATTACACCCTAAATGTACCTGAAGATTCTATTATACAGCTGTAGTTATTCATGGTATAATAAGTAATCATAATTGAGCAATTGCAGCAAATCACGGAGGAGCTTGAATGCAGCGTGGTCCATTCTTTATATACATGGTTTTCGCTTTATTTTTAGGGACAGGTATTATTTATGGAAATGTTAATGCGGATACATATTCCCTTCCCAAATCCTATGAAGGTACGGCCTCTATCAAGGTGACCGGCGCTTATCACTCTTCAAGCCAAGGAGCTGAGGACGGAGAAGGTAGCCATGATTATCAGGAAACTGTTAAACAAAACGGTACGGTTAACGCATTATTAGTGGGTAATTACTTAATATATATGCCCGCTATTGATAAACCCATTGTTACCGGAACAGTTAATTATAATTACCATATCTATCGCGATGGCAAACCGTTAATATATAATATTGCTCCGTCCCAAAACATTACTGTTCAAACCTTTCAGGGAGCAATCGGTCTCTATTTTGATTCCGAGAAGAAGACCTATACCATATCAATGGGATTAGGTGCCGAAGGAGATTCAACCCACTTTAACAGCTCAACCGGAGATGTTCTGAGTCAAACTAAGAAAAGATTCGAATTGGATAAGATCGAATTAACGCTACCCCTCCCCAAAGATATGAAGCGATTGAAAGGACATCGAATCATAACCGGCGAATTAAAAAACCCTGACCCTAAATATCAAATACTAGAAAACAAAAAGACTATCGAAATTGCATGGGAATTTACTGCTTCCCCAGAAACAGTGGAGATCCGGGCAACAACCAAATAGATAAGCCCAAATTTGACCAAGAAAATTATCCTGTTACACTCAAAGAATGTTAGCTGTTCACGAAATCAAATCAAATATCTATTAAGTTTTTAATCTCTTTTACTGGTAAAAGAGGCATGGCCTGCTCTTTCTAACAGTTGCGAAACCGTTAAACAACGGTATCCCTTACGAGTCAGTTCCGGGAGTAGTATTTCCAGTGTTTTAACAGTGGTATCCCGGTAGCCCCCTAAATCGTGAAAAAGAATAATACTACCGGGTTTTACCGTTTTTAAGATTTTGACAGCGATCGAACTTGGCTTAAGCCCGCTCCAATCCTTACTATCAATACTCCACAAGACCACTAAATACTCTAAACTCCAGGCTAAATCGACGATCCACCGCTGGTGGGACGGTATAACCGAATCTGTTCTCCGGTAATACTTTGAATTACCCGATGGGACCCCCCATGTTAGGATAGTTGTCAAAGGACTCCGAGAGATATAGATAGAATTTAATCTCGAAGGAGCGTGACAATAATGGCCCGTTATTGTGACGATTTTAAGTATTTGATTGTGTCCAAGATGATGCCACCGCTCAACCAGTCAATACCTGAGATAGCTAGGGAAACCGGATAAAGTTTAAGCACGTTATACCTTTGGCAGAAACAGGCTAAATCCAAGGGTTTACCGGTTCCGGGCGGAGAAATTATGACAGAGCGTTGGAGTACCCAAGATAAATTCAATATTGTTGTTGAAACTTCACGGTTTAGTGAGATTGAACTCGCCGAGTATTACCGGAGTAAGGGGCTTTATGTCGAGCAAGTGGTCGCCTGGAAAGACGCTTGTATGCAGGCCAATGGTGGGGTGGCAAAGGAGGCGACTCGGCTTCAACAGGAACTACGCCAAAAAGGTCGAGAACTGAAATCAATGGAAAAAGCGCTCCCCCACAAGGAGGCCGCCCTTGTCCGGCGAGCTATTCTAAGTGAGGGTCTGATTGGATCATCTAGGCCCCTGGTGCTACATTCGGATAATGGTAGTCCCATGAAAGGCGCAACGCTTTTAGAAACCTTATATCAACTAGGTATTACCCCTTCAAGGAGCCGTCCAAGGGTAAGCAACGACAACCCTTATGCGGAATCGCTCTTTCGGACCTGCAAGTATCGACCGGGGTATCCTGCGGCAGGTTTCGGGGATCTGACACAAGCACGAAAGTGGGTTCTAGCCTTCGTCCTTTGGTACAACAATGTTCATAAGCACAACGGGTTAAACTTTGTAAAACCCACCCAAAGGCATACCGGCCAAGACCAAGCAGTTTTTCAAGCGCGAAAGCGGCTGTACGAGAAGGCCCAGCTCGCCCATTCTGAACGATGGTCAGGATCAACCCGTAACTGGACCCTTGAACCAGTAGTGTGGTTAAATCCGGAACGTTCTAACATCGAGCAGGAAAAGACTATTTAGACACTTCAAATTAGCGGGGTCAAGCGACAACTATCTTGACAAATACCGCCTCTTAAAAATTTCACTATATTCGGTACGAAAAAATTTTTTTAATATATGTAAACATGCATCCAAAACGGCCCCTTCACCGGAATTAACTCGGGTTATATAGGCCGCGTTTCTTTTCGCCTCTGCCGTGGCATTATGGGGTGCAATTCCATAAAAACAGTTTTTAAGAATTTCAGCATCATACAATCCATCCCCCATATAAATTGTATTATTTAACCCGTAATTTTTTTTAATAAAGGATAGCAGTTCCCCTTCTCCAACTAAATATAACTCTTGTCCCATATCATCAACAATTCTCTTTTTTGAAATAAGAAAACCACGCTTATCCGCTGTTAAAAATATAATTTTACACTTATTTTCAATAGCTTTATTCCATCATTATCATGGGCTCCAAAAATTTTATAGGCTTTCCCATTTTCGGAATATAAAAATTGGCCAGTTGTCATTACTCCATCAATATCAAAGATAATAAATTGAGGTTTGCGCTCATTATCAATGACTTGAGGAACCGGTAAAAAAATTAGTATCGAATTCGGAAACAGAAGCAACCTCTCGTTCGGCACATTTATTGCTTTGTATAGTTAATTTTAAACAAGACATTCCCAACTCGTTACCGATAATTGAAATAACTTTATTCTGATCGCTTTCATTTCTTACTAGGAGCTGAGCAGAACCATCTCCTTGCGAACCCACTCCTTTGCCACCAAGTATCAAAGGAGACAATGGTTTATAGTTCAACAGTTTATGGAGAAGTGGCGCCCTTAATTCTTCCGGACAGGCAGGGATACAATAACGGTCAAATTCTTCCTGGGCCAGACACATCAGTTTCCCCAGGCCGACAGCGTCTCCTGCCCGTAGGGCTGCAGCTGCTTTTTCCGTAATGGATTCGCTGATCTCACATAAAAAATGTTTGACCTTTTCTTGTGTGGCATTTTCCTGAAATGGAAAACATTGATTTAATTTTGTCAAAATCTTAATCGTATCTTTTTTACCTTTTAAATCCACAATTACAAAATGGAAATTATTATTAATTTCCAGTTGTTTGATATAAAGTTGATCTCCATCAAAGGTCATCATAATGGGATTATTACCATAAGCACATCCTTGATCCATTCTTCCACAAAGGGATAATGTATTGATTTCCCCACGGTAGGCATATTCCATTTCACCACGAATAGTCATCTTTAAATTGTAAATCCTGTTAAAAGCACGGGCTACCAACACGGAAATTGCAGCGCTTGAAGAGAGTCCCTTTTTGAACGGCAAATCCGTATAGTAATTATCAATAATCAAACCACCCACATTATAGTGGTTTAAAACCTGGTAAGCCACACCTGCTATATATGAAAAGACATTATCGCTTTTGGCTATTTTTTCCAAATGGTCAAGCTGCATAGGAAGCTCAAAAGGTTCTCTTTTTTCACCATTAGTAATTGTGGAAGTGATAATTAATTTATTAGGATGAGGCTTGACTTTTGCGTATATACCCTGATTGGTACCTACAACAATAGCAAGTCCTTTTTTGAGTTTTCCATTAATTCGCCGGTATCCGCCAGCCCAGTCAGTATGCTCGCCAAACAAGCAGATCCTTCCTGGAACAAAAATATTCATCTGATAACCTCCTTTCACTTTATTGTTTTGAAGAATATCAGCTGAGTTTATATTGCATCCCTTAATAAGTTTTGGCTATTTAATTTTCGTTTTTTAGTTGATAGAACTGATGATCGAAATAATAAGTTAGTATTAGAACCATTGACATTTTAGATTGATCCGTGTTATTTAATGAATAATACCGGAGCTGTTATTGGGAAAAAGTAAAATTATCATAATTTTCAACGCCAATCAAAAAACAATTTAATAATAAAAGGCTTTATTAGAATCACCCATATTATTATATATCATTTAAGGATATCACACAGTATAGTGTTTTTCAAGTAATTTTAGAGAAGAAATAGAAAAATATAGGAAGTTGGTAGATGGAATATAAGTGGATAAAAAGACATTTTTTTGAATTAATAACCGCTTACTTCTAATTATGATAAGAAAAATATATGGATTCATGAATTAATGAAGAAACAGTCAAACTTAATCTCCATTAGATATGATTCATCAGAAAAATGCCTTGTCCCTTCTTGTTCATTATCATTTAAGCTGGGAACACAAACGACAAAAAATAAATATATCTTCGGTTAATGCTTATTATTAATAGATACGGAATCAATCATTTATAAATAGAGATAACTCAATATGATTGGACATATAGTTGGTTGGTGGCCTAAGAAACTACTTTTTCAACCAAAATCCCCCAAAGTAACTGGAACCACCTTTAAAAAATGGACCATCCTCATCTATTTAAATGGGCAAAATGAATTAGGTCCTGAAATGAATCAAGCTAAATGTAAGATTGAGGCGATGGTCCCTTTTGAAAACTTAAATGTCGTTATTGAAATTGGCCGAAGCCACGATTCTCTCGTTAATATACTCCGTCCCTCCTACCAAAAGAATTCCACCAATATTTCCTGGCATGGAGTTCGACGCTACCAGATCACCGGAATAAAGTCATTCTTTTATTGTAACTCCAATGCTTAAATAAAGTTTATCTAAAAATTCTTGTTCAGTCCGAATTCCTTTTTAGAAAGCAGTTTATCAAGAAAAATAGTAACGTACTATTTAGTAGCTAAAATAATCCGAAAAATAGTATTAATATTCTATAGGGTTAATGGCTTGCTTTATGTTACGATTTTATTAAATATAGGGATTAATCCTATCTAAATTAATGTGGAGGACTACCTTGTAAGGGTTGATTCCAAATATTTACAAAATAATAAAGGAGATGAATGATTTGAAAAGGACCTGGATTTTTGCTTTAGTATTGTTGATTGCCGTAGCCGGTCTTAACCTGACAACTTTGGCCGACAAACAAATTACAGTCACGGTCATGTACAACAATACGGAGTTCCCATCCGAAATGGCTAAAGAATTTGAGGCAGCCAATCCGGATATCAAGATTGTTTTAGTAGAGACTGATACCGCCCGTTATATGGCTATGAACGCCGCCGGTAATCCGCCGGATATCATGCGCTGTAACAGCGCCTGGATCCCCTATTTGGCAACAAATAAAATGGCGCTGGATATCACTCCTCTCTTTAAAAAAGCCAAGTACCTAAAAGAAAAAGATCTTCTACCAATCAACGATTCATTCAAGTACAAAGGGAAACTTTACGGGGTTGTTAAGGACTGGAGCCCGACCACTATCGGTTATTATAACAAAAATGTCTTTACCGAAGCCGGAATCCCCTTCCCAAGTCCGACTAAGCCAATGACCTATCGGCAGATGGCCGAAATCGCCCGAAAATTACAAAAAGTCCAAGGCGACCGGGTGGTACGACGTGGTTTGGCCTTCTGGCCCGGTGAACCCTACCATCAAATCATCGCTGCGATGTTAAGCGCAGGCCAGGATCTTTATTCCAAAGACGGCACCAAATTAATCTTGTCTAAAAACCCTAAAGCGAAAGAAATTGTGAAATTCTTCTATGATATAGCTAAAGAGAAAATCGTTTCCAGCCCGGTTTCCCCTTCGGAAGGTTGGGAAGGCCAAATGTTTCAAAATGAGCGGGTAGCCATGATTTTCTATGGCTATTGGTATGGCGCCATGAGTGAAGGCAACATAAACAAAGGTAAGGTCGGCGTAATCGCTTCGCCGGTTTGGGACTCTAAAAGCCGCCCGATCAGCCCGTCCTTCAATATCGTCGGCGGTTTCATCTCTAGCAAAACCAAAAACCCCGAAGCGGCTTTCCGGGTGTTTGACTGGTTCTTTGCCGGTAAACCAGCCCAAGACCGCGCCGCCAGCGGTTGGGGTGTTCCCGCTCAGAAGTCATTGCTCGGATTGGTAGCCACCGATACCCCGTTGGGTAAAGAACGGCAGCTGAACCTGGAATCCGAAATGAAAAATATCAAAGTTGATACTCCTTCTCCTTATATTCTGCCTGACGTATTTAACAGCTCAGTTAGTAAAAACTTTGAACTGGCACTCCGCGGTGATATTACCCTGGAACAGTTCCTTACAAATGTTGAGAATGAAGTGAATAAAGCCATCGACGACAGCAGAATGTCGATGAAATGACCTCTCATCTAACGGGACTGTTGCAAAATAAGCTTTTTGTCTGTTCTATCCATCCAGACCTTAAACGGCTGGGCTAGAAAGACTTCTAAACCCCCTATGGGGCTCGGTAAATGCTTCGAAGCATAACCAAGCCCCATTAATGGGGCTTGAGAACGATTTTATAGACCTAGCCAGGTCCTTTAGGGCCTGGTAAAGATGAAGACATTCGTTTATTTAATTTTGCACCAGTCCCGTTCTTGTAATACTGAAAGGAGTATTCTCTATGGAAGACGGAAACTCAACAAGATTGGAATCCATCAAAAGGTCGCTCCAAAATACCGATAAGCCTATTTTGAAGAGGCGATTTTTAAAAAGTGAAGCAGCGGCTTTTTATGGGTTTATCTCAATCTGGTTATTGGGCATCATTCTATTATTGGTATTTCCCTTAATTATAGCGGTTGTAATCAGTTTTACCAATTTTAACGGCATTAATGTACAAGGGAGCGCATTCATTGGTATTTCCAACTATATCGAAGCTTTTCGCAATCCCGAAGCATGGTATACTATACGTCAAACTTTATTTTATTCGCTGCTGTCAATTCCATTATCTTTGGTTACTGCTTTAGGTTTGGCAATACTATTAAACAAAAATATACCGGGCCGCGGTGTTTACCGAACCGCTTTTTACTTACCGACAATGATCCCGATTGGCGCCGCCGCTTTGATATTTAAATCGATTTTCGACTCTAATTCGGGTTTTCTAAATTTATTCATCAGTATCTTCCGGCCCGGCACCGCCATCAATTGGCTTAACAATTATGGTTTATATGTCTTAGTCGCGATGTCTGTCTGGGGATGCGGCACGGCGATGGTGGTTTTTTTAGCGGGTCTGCAGGGAATACCCCACGAGCTTGAGGAAGCAGCTGCTATTGACGGTGCTGGAAAGTGGCAAGTTTTTCGCCATATAACATGGCCAATTCTAAGTCCAATTACCTATTTTCAGATCGTGTTGGGGATTATCAACTCCTTGCAAATGTTTATCCCGGCAAGCATCATGAGCGTATCAACTGATGCTACAACATTTTGGACGCCACAACGTAGCATGTATATGTTCCCGGGTTACGCCATGAATCAGATGATGGTTGCCAACCGGGTGGGATATGGAGTGGCCTTAATCTGGATCATGTTTATTCTTACAATGCTGATCACTTTGATCGTCTGGAAATCCAGCCACTATTGGGTCCATTACTCAGTCGAACAGGATGGGGGGAACGAAAGATGAGAAAGGATAAAAACAGTTTCTTAATTATTGTATTGATGTTTGCCAGCCTTTTGGCGCTGTTCCCTCTTTTCTGGATGATGATCATGGCCTTAAAAACTCCGGAAGAACTGACCCTATATCCAGTGACAATCTTCCCCAAGGTTATGCAGTGGAATCATTTCCAGGAAGTGCTTTTCGACCCGCGTACCCTTGACTTCTTTGGTTCTTTACGCAACTCATTAACGCTCAGTATTACAGTAACGGTTTTAGTCACAATATCAAGCGCTTTGGCTGGTTTTGGATTTGCCCGATACAGAGCCCCCGGACGAAATTTTCTATTTGGAATCGTCCTGGCGACCATGATGTTACCCCAATTGGTAACATTGATCCCTCAATATATTATGTTTTCCCAATTAAACATTTTAAATAAACCTTGGCCCTTCTGCTATCTTCCCTTTTGGCTCAATGCCGCCCCCGGATGGGGAATCTTTATCTTCTTTTTCCGGCAATTTTTCGCAGGCTTGCCTAAAGAACTAGAGGATGCGGCATTAATTGACGGTTGCGGACGGTTCAGAACTTTTTGGAATATCTTTTTTCCATTATCAGGGCCGGCCATTATTACGACATGTATTTTTACTTTCCAATGGACTTTTGCGGATTATCTAACGCCGTTATTATATTTGACAACCGAAAACCAAACCTTGGCCGTTCAAATGCAAAACGTGCGTATCCCAAATGTCAGTTATACCCTTCCAATGCCTCCCATTCCTTATCAAATGGCGGTAGGAGTGCTATATACCCTTCCTTTAATAGTATTATTTTTTGCCGCGCAACGATACTTTATGAAAGGGATCGCCACTACCGGGGTAAAGGGATAAATTATGCGCAAAAAAAATGACAAAAAACCAAGTTGCCGTTTCAACGGTAATTTGGTTTATTTTATATCCTTAATTCAACCGACTAAAAAGCTTGGATACAGCGGTTCTCCTCAGATAGACGGGGATAACGGAGGATAATGATATTTTTTGTTGAAACTATAATTGGTTCTAATTTTTAAGCAAGGAAGATGACAAATGAACCTTGGCCGATTTAAATATGTCAGCCTGCAAATCAAGATACTGATTGTAATCTTGTTCGTCTCCTTACTAAACGCAGGACTAACTGCCTTCTTCTTCTCGACGCGCGTTAAAAATCAGATTACCGCCACGACCTACCAAAGCATGCAAATTTCGTTGCAACACGCGGAATCTAGGGTTTTAAACGAAATTACGCGGCGGTCGGAAATGATTTATAGTTTGGCGAATCAAATTGATCTGTTGGCCACCAAAGACCCGGATAAAATCCAAAGCTTTCTAAACAGATATTTAGTGGATATTCATGTTTCCCTCAATAATTCAGTCAATGATTCAACCAATCTGTTGGCCGTTTATATCGTGTATCCTGATGGAAAACTGATTTACGCGGGACTAGACAGCACTTTGAATGACCTAAAAAAACGGCCTTGGTGGAATCAGATTCTGAATGGAAAGACGCCGGATGAAGAATTAGGCGCTCAAATGACCTCCACATCCGAACTATATAGTAGATTAAGCTTTATTGGAAATATTCGCAACAACATTCAACCCAGCGCCATAATGCCGTTATATTGGGTAGCAACCAAAAATTTTAGCAGTTTAAAATATGTTGTTGGGATTGATTTTAATGCCGACTTGTCGGATACCCCGATTGGACCGTTGTTTCCAATAAACGAACCCCATGGGGAACTTTTTGACGCCAAAGGATTTCTTATGGCCATTCCTTCCCAAGGAAGCATTGTCAATGAAAAACACCGTCTTTTTAAGAACTATGCTGGGGAAAACCCGCTACTTGCCAAAGCGCTGGCGGATGGCCCCGGTGTTTCCGAAGGCCATCTGATTTATCATAATGGCCAAAATAAAGAGTTGGGAATGTACCGACGTGGCTTCATGGGTTATATTTATACTCAATCAATTCCTTTGAAAGAAGTCTATGGTCCGGTCACCCAGCAAACAACCGGCGTGATTTGGGTCAGTGTGGTGATTGCTTTTATTGCGGCTTTAATTTTGACCTGGTTTCTCCTGTTGGATGTGGTCCGCCCCTTCAATCGGCTTTCTCTGGCAATGGATCGGCTTGGCCAGGGCGATTTTAATACCCGCATCACCGAACTACGCAAAGACGAGTTTGGGCAACTTTACGAAAGTTTCAACTCCACCGCGACACAATTGGAGTTATTAATCCAAGAAGCATACGTACAGCGATTAGCCCGGCGCCAATCCGAGTTAGAGTTTCTTCAAGCCCAGATTAATCCCCATTTTTTATATAATACGCTGGATTGCATCTATCGGCTGATCATGGGCGGTGATCGTGAAGAAGGCGGTAAAGCCATTATCAATCTGTCCCGATTATTCCGGCTCAGCCTGGGCCGGGGACCCGCCATTGTCACTATAAAATCGGCCGTTGAACAACTGGACCACTATCTCAAATTGCAGCAACTGCGCCATGGGGACCGGATTCAAGTGGAGATCAGGATTGAACCTGATATATTAGGATACCAAATTCCCAAACTGCTGCTGCAACCCATTGTGGAAAACGCCTTCATCCACGGCCTTGAGCCCAAACAAGGAAATGGCTTGTTATCCATCATCGGGTTGGGTGAAAATAACACGATTCATTTTATCATTTCCGATAACGGGATCGGTTTAAATCAAGAACAATTGTCAAAAGCAGCAGCCGATCTGGCGGATACTACGATCAAAAAAGCCCATGGAATGGTTAATGTGCACCGCAGGTTAAAACTGGCTTATGGTGAGAATTGGGGAATCACCCTATCTCCCAATCCTGGCGGTGGACTACGAGTGGATATCCGTTGGCCGGTCCTGGAGATTGAGTAAGACGGTCAATTGTCCAGGGTAGATTGCAAGTATTTTTCCAAGGAGGAGGCGCCTCTATGTTTAAGTTATTGATTGCCGATGACGAACCCGGGTCTAGGGAATGGCTGGCACAGGAGATCGCCTGGGAAGATCATGATATCTGTATTGTCGGTCCCGCCGTGGATGGGGTGGAAGCTTGGCAGTTGATTCAGGAAGAAAAACCGGAAATTATTCTGACCGACATCCGAATGCCGGGGATGAACGGTATTGATTTGGCAAAGCTTACGATGACCCATTATCCCCATTCCCGAATTTTGGTCATCAGTGGTTATGACGAATTTTCCTATGCTAAATCTTGCTTGGAAATCGGTGTTTCCGGATATATTTTAAAACCTTCTCCCAGTGAAGAGATACTGGCGGCAGTTCTTAAGGAATGCCAAATCCTGATCCAAAAACGGGCCGACGAAGAAGTACAAGCGCAAATGCAAATTCAGTTAGAAGCCAGTCAGCCTATGTTACGAGAACAGTTTTTACGAGAGTTGTTCCAAGGCGAGTTGGAAGAGAAGGATTTACGAGAACGCCTCGGTTTTCTTCAATTACCGCTGGAACCAGAACAATCAGTAGTTGCAATAGTTTGTAAAGTCGAAGATCATACCGGCTTATATTTGAACTATCAAGAAAAGGAAAGACAGCTTATTTGGTTGTCCATCTATCACCTGGTCACAACGGCCATTGCAAAAGCTGGTTTAGCGACCCGGATGGAACGCGGTCTGATCGGAGGACTTATTTTCGGGGAGCCGTCGGGAAGCGACTTGTCTAAGATCGCCGATGGCCTGGCCCGTGACATTTTGGATGAAGCTCGGTTGCAGTTACCTTGTGCTCTTCAGATCGGTATCGGAGGAGAAGCCCCGGGCCTTATCGAAGCGGCCCGCTCATTCGAACAAGCCAAACAAGCGTTGCGATTCCAATCTAGTTTGGGCGTGGAAGCAATTGCTACGCATTCTGCAACGGAGACCCAAGTTCCAACTTTTTTACCACGAGATGAGGAAAGGTTGAACGTTTGCTTGGAGACAGGCCAAGCTCCGGAAACCATTCATTTAATACTACATCAATTATTCTCCGCAAGCCGGGAACTACCGGAACAGAACCAATGGCAACGCGAAACGGGATGGATCTTAACGGGCGCGTTGGTCCGAATCGCTCAACGCGCCGGATTGAAGGTTAGTGAAGTGCTAAAGGAAGATGAATATGCTTTATTGATGCAAGGTGGTCCGGCTGGACCCACCGAATATCTGATTGAGTGGTGGGAATCCCTGTTCGATCAAGTAGGCCATGGGATTCGCAAAATGACCAATACTTCGTTAAGGGGTTGTATACATCAGGTGAAAGAGTATATTGATAATCATTTAGCGGAGACTATCTCTCTATCACAGGCGGCCCGTTCGGTGTTTCTGAGTCCGCAATATTTGAGCCGCCTATTTCGGGAGCAGACTAATGAAAGTTTTTCAGATTACGTAACCCGGCGAAAGATGGAAGTAGCTCGTTCCCTGCTGGAATCCGGCGAGAAAAAAATCTATGAGGTGGCCGTGGCCGTTGGTTATACCGATCCTTCCTATTTCGGCCGGGTCTTCCGTAAATACTATAATGTTACCCCGATGGATTATAAGAAGGTGTGACGTAGTAAAAAAGGGATGAGAGCATTGATTTTCAAACCTTCCTTTATTACCCTAATTCGACTTCAATCAGGTGATTGTCCGGAGTCAGCCGTTCAATGACATATCTCCGAATAATGGCGGCATTATTGTGGGTTGAATATTGAACCGGTCGATCATTCACCTGAATATTTTTGATCCGGTAGTGGCCATAATCCAATCTGGTGATATTTCGGTATACGATCTTTAACTGACGGCCCGCAAAAATAGTTTGAATAGTGGCGTTTCCCTCCCCGTCAAACTGTTCGCGCAATAATTTGGGTTCCAAGATCAGGTCTCCCCGGAAGCCTCTAACCCCAAACACTTCATTGCGTAAAGCCAACAGATACCAACTGGCGGAACCGGTAAGATAGTGGTACATGCCGCGGCCTTTAGCGTCAAAGTATTCAGGAATGCCGGGATAAATCCGCCCTTTTTCAAAGTCACCCGCTAAGTGATACAAGGATTCCAAGACGGCATGGCCTTCCTGAACAAAACCCCGTTTGTAAAGAGCATATCCGTACATGACTGCCATATGGCTAAAGATGGCCCCATTCTCCTTTTGCCCGAAGGCGAAACCAAAGGCCCGGCCCAAATTAATTTTGAGTTCGGCAAAATCCGTATTCAGACGGTAGCCGCCCAATCGAGGTTCTTTTAAATACCGGTTAACCGATTGAATGATTTTTTCGACTTGATCATCTTCGGCAACACCGCCCATAACAGCAAAAACCTGTCCGGTCAGAGTCATCCGGACGCCATTTTGATGATCGCCTTCCACTCGCTCTCCGGCATTGTCATAATAACCATTAAACCATTGAAAGCCGGCCGCGTTTTTGATCCACTCCCCAGTCCGAAGATGGTTGAAAAGCCAATTAGCTTTTTGGCGCAAGTCGGTTATCAACCCGGATAGTTCAACAGAGACCTTTCGCCCGGTAATTTGGTGCTTGACCGCGTCAAAATAGTCATAAAGCAACCCTTGTTTTTCAGGAACAGAATCATAATCTACTTTTTTAGAGAGGGAGTCCAACAAAGCGGTTATCTCCGCCGCCAAATCAATTGCGATCAATTGCAACTTTTCCTTTAAATCTTGAAGAAGATTGGCTATTTCTAATAAATTCCAGCCATAGAACGCCGTAAAGGCGACACTCTCACCTTTTTTCGCTGCCATGTCTAGGGCATCATTCCAATCGGCGCCCTCGAGCCGGATGTTGTTATGGTCACCGACATTAAAGAATTGGGTTAAGTGTTGGACTAGAATATGCTCCAAAATGCTGCCCTGATAAATTGAACCATCCATTTGGAGTAGTTTGTTGCCTTGTTCTGAGGACCAATCAGGATCAAGACATTGGGAACGATATATTTGGTGGTCTTTAAAATAGGTCTGCTCCTCCAACAGAAATTGATAATCCCCCGTCTCATCCAAATAAAGCTTCACCGTAAAAAACGGCCAAGCGCCATGATCCATCCAGACCCGGCTGATACTGTTGCGATCGGCGATGAACTCACCTGGTTTGGAGCCAATAATCGTGGCATTGCTGCCGTCGATCCGGATGCCGGCGAAGTTGTTCCGGAGTAATGATCTGACATCAGCCGGTTCGAGGATTAGCAAAGCCAGACAGTCCTGCCATAGATCCCGCCAGCCCCGACCACCCCTACCGTAATCATGGTGAGGCATAAAGGAGCAACCATAGATCTTCCGTAAAACCGGTTGGAGGGCAACCCATCTGGTCCATTGGGAAAACCGGTCATCCCCGGTGGTAAAGGTCAAACGGTTTAGTTTTGAATTCCAATAGTCTTTGGTTTGGGACAGGTGTTCCTCGAAAGCTTTTTCTGAACAATACTTTCGTGCGATTTGATCCATTGTTGAATAATCATTCTTAATGACAAGCGCCATAATGTAGGATTTGGATTCCCCGGCAGCCAGAATGGAATCGGCAAAACGTAAACCGCCGATAGCTTCGCAACCTGTTGCGCTTTGTCCCGCTGGAATACAATTGCCGAAGTTTTTGACAACTGTCTCCGGCCAATCCAATGTACCGCCTTCTCCAATAAAGTCGTCCATAACCGGAAAAAATCCAATCGGCGGCTCGCCGTCTTGATCCGCTCCCAAAATGCCATAGACAACTTGATTGATGGTATGGCCGCGTTCGTCAAAACAGAAGGTCGGCCGAACTTCAACTCCATATACAGTTGTCTGGATTTGATGTAATAACGAAGTGACATGGCGATGGTCCCGCAGATTGTCCGCAGACCGCCCGTAAATGGGGATAGCTGCAGTCGGAGTGATCTTAACCGGGACTTGCCGTGTATTGGTAATTTTAACCCGCATTAGTTCGACGGAAGCGCCGTCAGCGGGCACAAAATTGGTAATTTCGGCCGCTATCCCCAATTGAGAATTGATGCGGGTCAATTGATGCCATAGAAATCCACCGATCATGGTAACCTGTTCCTGGTGTTCTCTGCCCTCGAAGTTTTGTGCTGTCTGCGGGGCGGAATTCCCCGTGGCCGACCAGGCGCCACCGTTTTCAATGTAAATCCAGAAATTCCGGGCGGCCCTGGAGACATGTAAGTCTATGGCCGATACGGGAACCATTAAGAAACTATTTTGGCCGTTCTTAATATCGCCATGGAGTAAGGGTGTAATTGACGCCATCATCCCCGCCTCGTTTGCCAGGGGGAAATACAAATAGCTCGTTTGCTGGGGATTGGCGAGAATAAAATCCCCGTTAGTGCTGGTGAAATGCCAGCCCGAATCGGAATTAGTTGATTTCATAAGTAAGTAGCCTTTCCGAAATATTGTCCAACCCTTTTGGCGCCGTTCTTTCGAACTAGCTCAGAATCGGAATCGGCCCGCTTTGCAGCTTGCCGGAAATAGATTATTGTTTTTGATATACCCGGACATAATCTACCAACATTTTTTGGGGGAAAACAGTGGTCTCATCCGGGTACCCGGGCCAAGACCCTCCGACCGCTACATTTAGTAGGATAAAAAAAGGGTGATCAAAGACCCATTTATCCAAAATATCATCAGGGCCTATTGAATAATAACACTGATCATCAAAATACCAGCGGATCTGGTTTGGGTCCCATTCGATAGCGAAAACATGAAAGTCAGCGGAGATTTTTTTATTTTCGCTTTGGAACAAATTGGTCGGTCCTCCGGCTCCAAAATATCCCGGCCCGTGGATTGTGCCATGGATGATGTACGGTTCCCGTCCTAGGTTTTCCATAATATCAATCTCTCCACAGTTTGGCCAGTTGTTAGTGTCAATGTCGTTGCCTAGCATCCAAAAAGCAGGCCATATTCCTTGTCCGAAAGGCAATTTGATCCGGGCTTCAATTCTGCCGTATAGCGGTTCAAACTTACCCTTAGTCTTGATTCGGCCGGAAGTGTATTCCCAGCTTTCATATTTTTCCCGCATGGCTTGAATGACCAGAAAGCCATTTTCTTGATAAACGTTCATAGTCCGGTCGGTGTAATACTCGGCCTCTTCATTGCCCCAACCCCAGCCGCCCAGATCATACTCCCATTTGGTAGAGTCGACAGGAGAACCGTCCGGCCCGTTAAACTCGTCACTCCAGACCAGCTTCCATTGGGGCGAATTTGAAGACGCTCCGCTCATTTGGGCATTAACCGCCAAAGGAATGACAGTCAGGAACACTAAACAAATCACAGCAATGATCAGTATGATTTCTCCGTTAATAGCAAACATTTTCATTTCCTCCTTGTAATTTTCCAATATCATAGGCATGTTTCAAGGCCCAAATAGCGGTAGCCCTCATGTAATAAGGGGCTCGGATTGTTCCATTGGCACACCAGGCTTCGGGAGTCCGGAACCAAAGGGCGTTGGTGTTCCAAATCGTATTATAAACACTATACCCCAATTCTTCTGCCTCTTTTTCCATGCCTTGCTGCAGCATTCCGGCACTGACCGACCAAGCTACCCCGGTCCAGACTTCTTGGGTCTGGAGGAGTAACGTATCGAGTTTTCCGTTGGGATAAATTACATTTACCGGACCTATTTGTCCGGACTTGAATTTCTTAAAGTTATTATTTCGGAACGCCTCCAAATCAAAGTTTTTGCGTTATAACCGTAAAACTAAGCTGACTTTATGTTTCCGACTGTCTTCTAATAATGGTAACAAGATACCGAACCTGTGATCCCCTTCAACCTTCTTGCCGTCGATTTCAAGTGAAACAGTGCTGTCGGTTAACCGGCAAAAAACAAGCGGTTTTTGGATGGAAACCTGATAGCTGGTTTTCCTGGTATTCAAGGTGTACTCCAACAATTCTTCTTCCGGTCTTAAGATGGGGTTGAGCTCAATTCCCCGGTTGGTATATTCAATACCGAAGGCGGCGAGTAAGGACAAGATCAGCCAGGTGGAGGTGCCGCTAAGCATTGGGCCAATATTCTCTCCGGTTTCACTGTTATTATATTGAGTGCAAAAACGCGGGTTACCACAGATGGTAAAAGGATTATCCATGGTCTTGTACGGCAGAACCAAGTCGATCATCCAATAGGCGAGACGGGAGATTTTTTCCGCCAATATGAGGTCTTTTACCTGTTTTGCGGCTTTAAACATTGCGGTAGTCGCCATCATACAGGCATGTTTGAATACTCCTCCATTTTCCCGGTCACCGGGGAAATACTCTCCGGTTGCCGTCCCTTGGGCTACCTTGCCAAGATTAGCCGGAGAAACCAGCTTGAGTCCAAATGGTGTTTTTAAAACCTTTTCAATAACATCTATCATGGTCTCTATCTGTTCATCGCCGGCCGAGTCCGAGAGAATGGCCCAACTAAATGAGTTTAGGAAGTAGACGCCATCAATGGCTGGATCAGCCGATAAACTGTCTCCCTTGGCTCCCAGATAGGTAAAATCGTTGTTTTGGTACCGATTAAAGATCACTCGCGCAAAAAAGTTTTCCCGCCAGGCGTAGGTCTGGAGATTGGCATACAATTGCCCGGATAACTGCTTTAACTTACCGGCATAAGCAGTATCGCCTTTTTTTCCGGCTATAACAACTGTTTCATCAATAGCCCGTTTGAGCAGAAAGGCATTCATGACGCTTTCGGAATAATCGCTATCAAACCGTCGGCCAAATGCCCCTCCCCTACCAATCTGCTCCTGGTAAAGCTTCTCTTTGGCGATACCGTTTAGATAATCTTCGTCCAGCTTTAAACAATCATTCCAATCAGCATAGTCTAATAGTGGCATACCGTGCTTTCCAATGGAAATCTCCCCTGAGTACCTAAGGATCGCCTTGACCGTGTCATAGACGGACCGGGTCCGAACCGGATTGGTTCCCGCAATTTCGCATTTTTCATCGAGAAACCCTAGATCTCCGCTGAGATTGATATAACGAGAAAGAGCCTGAATAAACCAGAGCGCGTCATCGGACCATTTCCCCGGCTCCTTGCCAATCCAGAAAAAGTTATGATAAGCGTAACCAAACTCAAAAATTTTACTACACCATTCTTTAAGCAATTCTTTTACAAATTCCGTCTTCCCCATGCCGGCAAAGAAATACATGGTGGCATAAATATCTTGAATCTCCCGGAAGCCAATCTCCCGGTAACCTTTTTGGGTCTGGCTGAATGATCGGGAGACAAAGGTCTGGTATAACACCTGAAACGGCAAGTTCAAATTGAAATATTGATTGAAAGATTCGTCGGAGGTCCTGATCTGCAGAAAGTTGCGGTATTGTTGATAAAAACGATCATTTGCGGCGATGATTTCATCTATTGCCCCCGGCTTGACAAACTTAAGGATCAGGTTGTCGATCTCTTCATGGAAGGTATTATCATTAAATTGCGGGTTTACTTTTTGGGAAACTACCCCCGTAAAGTTTTGACAGTGGCATACCTCGCCGGGCGACAAGAAAAGTGAAGCAGCCAGGGCAAAAAAGCCGGGGCCTTTCCGACAAAGTTGATTGCTTAATTGGCAGAGTCCGGCGGGGTTTTCCAGGGTGCCGTTCCCGACAAATTCGTTATAGTTAAAACAATACTCCCGCGGGAATGTAACACAATCCCCATGATGTACCAACATAGAGTGAAAGCGTAAATCCGCCCTCGCTCCCTCCGGACGATACGCCACACTCGCGGCCTTGATGGAACCGTCATCATTCCGAAGCAACTTCGATTGCATAATAATATTGGTATATAACACATCTTCCTGCATGGCATTAGGGTAAGCGGCACCGAACATACCGGTATAAACCAGCTTTAGTTCTCTGGGATGACTGCCGAAATTGCGAATAGTAATGTTATGTGCTTCTACCGCTAAAGGCAATCCCTCTTCCTGGGGAAGCAAGAAGATAGTCCGTTCTATTTCCAGTCCGCACAAGGTCTGATAACAGATAACGGTTTTGTTTTGAGAATGAGTACAGACCGCTGTTTTAAGATTTTTGTCGGTAGGATCGGCGGAATAAAAAATTTTGCGGCCTTTTTCGACCAAATAAAACTGGCGGTTAGCCGGAAACCCGTTTTCCTCCTGGCGCAGATCCCATCGGGTCGCCAATACCTGTGTAGCGGCATGGGTCCGGAAACTGCCCCGCCCCAATCTGTCGACGACGCTCTTAGGCGTAGTCTGTAAGGCGTAAGGAAAACCAATCCGGTTTCCCAGCAACAAGTTGACGCCAAAATGCGGTCCCGGCAAAGGGGAGTTTAAGTCAATGACGTGTTCTCCACGTTGATTCAAGTAGCCGCCCCAAGTAGCAGCTTTGGATATAAGTAATAATATACTCTCTTTAACAGCAGTAGGGATTTCTGCAATTTCCTGCAGATCGCCTCGGGAAGCTATAAAAATAGCGATCATTGTCCTGGAATCGTTTGGAACAATCAAGACTGAGGTTTCATTTTTCAATATTGAGTTAAGATAAAAATTTAGATTGCAATCATTAACTATTTCCAGTATGATCGGCATTTTACGCTTAATATTGGCAATACCGATCACCCTGTCCATCCCACTGTCGGCAAATATTGCATCAACCACCCAGTCTTCCCGGAAGACCTCGGAAAATTTTTTCCGCAAAAGCTGATCGGGTGAAGTTTGTAAATCCCGTGCCACCAATTCTGTTACCATTAGTAATACTCCTTAGCATTTTAACACATTAATCTATCTTTATTATAAAATAAGGGCTGTTGCCAGTATACCGTAAAGATGTAAGATAATCCTGAAAATCTTAAGATGTTTGTTAGTAATTTTATGGCGGCTACTACCCTTAAAGAAACAAAAAGTAAAAAAAGCTCAAATCCAAAAGATGTGAGCTTTGATCTTCTTTTTCCCATATTCTATTGGTAATAATTCTTCAACGGGTTATATACTCAACATTTATAAAATCATCGTTTATTTTAGAAGACTTTGTTAACTCCAACAAGTATTTCTTCGCCTTATCCATATCTTTATCATCGACTTTTTTCATGCTAATATAAACAGCCCTATTCCTTCCGGCATTTTTCGCCTTATATAGAGCAACATCAGCAATATTGATCGTTTGTTCCAGGTTTATGAGGTTTGGCATATGAGATTCAAACGGCAAATTGGTAAACCCAACCGAGCATGTCTTGGAGATTAGTTTATTATTCGGTGATTTGATCGTGATTTCAGCGATACATTTAAGGATTTTTTCGGCGAATACCTTTAAGTACTCTACTTTGGTTTTATTGAGAATAATTAAGAACTCTTCTCCTCCCCATCTGATAATAAAATCATCCCCCCTAATTAGATTTCTTAATGATTCCGCAACTAAAATTAAGACCTTGTCCCCGGTTTTATGTCCATAATCATCATTAACTTTTTTAAAATGGTCAATATCAACCAAATAAACACCTAACACATTATTCTCAACGCTCTGATCTCTTTTTTGTTTATTGAGATGCACTGCGTTTTTTGCCTTTATGAAATTTTCTGAGACCAAGTTAACATACTCATACACATATCTTCGATTATGCAATTTGGTGAGAGGATCATGCAGAGCCAATTCTTTTAGTTCGTCATTGACTAATTCCAATTGCTTGGTCCTTTCCGCGACCTTTTCTTCAAGTTTCTCATAGAGTTGGGCGTTTTCGATTGATATTGAAATTTGTGATACGAGAATTTTCAATATTTCGAGCCTTTGGTGGGTAAAAGCGTTTTCCATAAGGTTGTTTTCCAGATAGATAACTCCTTTGATAACATTATGATGAATAATCGGCATGCATAATACCGACTTAACAGCTTTCTTTCGAATATACACGCTATTTTTAAAGTCGGAATCAACGGCGGCATTATCAATGACAATGTTTTCTGCGGTTTTAACCGCATATTGAACGATCTCCGGACAAAAGTCGTTACTCTCGGAAAAGGGGACTGATTTCAAAACCTGTATTTCTCCATCATCGCCATTTTTTACAACTTCAACAATTAGTTCATTTCTCCCGTCTTTCTTAAGAATCAAACAACCATTTTGAGCGCCGACATTTTCTACAATAATATTCATTAATACTTTAAAAAGCTTATCAATCCTTATTTCGCTCGATATTGCCTGAGTGAATTTTATTATCGATCGCAGATCAAGAAATGTTATCCCGCTATTAGTACTGTTACCAATGGTATTTGTTTTCAAGCCGGTTGGATTCGGGTTAACTAATTTATCGCCGTTTGTTATTTGGAGATATTCTTGTTCCAATAGTTGAACTTTATATGAAGCGCCCCAATGTTTATAATGATAGATGGCTTCTTTGATATATACATTTCCAACTATCTCCTCTTCTCTCCCTAACCAAAACTTTCCCAGCATCTCATAGATGAGAGCCTTCATATGAATAAATTCACCCGGCAAGATCGAATTAAGCGCTTTTTTATACAAATTAGTTATTTCATCAAGGGATTCATTTTGAATAACTGCTATCTCCGCACAAACCAGGAAGTATTTATGGGCAAAATTCGCCGCGCAATTATCAGACCATATCATTAAAGCCTCCATCTTGGTAACAATCATCTCCATTATTTTAGCCCGTTCTTTTTCCTCAGCCTGTTTCCATCCCCGAATTAAGAGCAATATTTGAAACATTGTATGATCCGCTAAATAATAATGGCCTTTACCTACTTCTATATATGGTTCTGTGAATCTGTTCCACTTTTCTGAGGATTCTAAATCGCCAAGAAAATAATAAAGCATGGTGTTCATCTGTCCAAAATTAAGCATCATAAAGTAATTTTGGCTTTCAATTATTTTCTTATGGATCATTCCCTCTTCATTATTAACCCCTGATTGCAATATGTTAATATAATTAAGAAATGTTTCGGTCATAAACTGAAGTCCTTCGGCTTTGGAAGCATTCAAAAATTGAATTGTTTTTTCACAATCAATAATACAATCGTTAAGATTCTTGCCGATATACAAATTTCTTAGTAATTTATGAGTACATGAAAAAACGGCGTATGCCATATCACCCGTTTCAATACTGATTTTAAAAGATAGTTCATAATAATGTAGGCTTTCCGAATAATGAGCTCTCCAATGAGAGACTAGTGTGCTGAACACAAAATATACCGCGGGTTTTAAAATCTCCACTTTATATTTATCAATTAGTTTAAACGCGGTCTCCCCAAATTTGTAACCGGCTTCATAATTACCTAAAATTGATCCATAAATCATTCCCAAATCAACAAAATTCTTACAAGATACTTCTGTAGTTCCATATGTTACGGCCATATCAAACATAATCAATTCAATCAACATGTAAAGCGGCGGACAGATCTGAATTATATAGGGTACGGTTTGGAACAATAAATTCATCGCGGCAATTTTACTCTCATCATTCATTATCGGAAGGTTTATCAGACTATCTATTGGATTTGCCGCAAGATATTCCATCATTTTACCGATATGCTCCCCGACCTGCCGTTCAATTTCCGCGGATTGTTCGGGCAAAACAATATTAAACAGTTGAAGGCCTTTCTTAAGCTCATCGATTACATGATTAACATTTTCACCTTTGCATAGATAGATATTTGATTTCAATTCATAAACCTTAGACTTACCTATGTCGTTTACCGCAACCTTCAATAAGTTATCGCTCTCTTCGATTGCTTCTTCAATATGACCTGTTAGATAAAGCGATTCAGTATAATCAAATGATATTTTGAATAATTTATCGGGATATTCTATCCATTCTTCTTGTGATAATAAAGATAATCCGGTTTTAAAGTAGTTAAATGCTATATGATACGCTGAATTACTCCTGGCTTTTTTACCTGCTTCATAGTTTAAATCAAGCAGCTCAATTCTTTCCGACTTTTCCTTTATTTCGGCGCGGGCGACGTTTAAATGATTGGTAATCTCGAATATTTTCGATCCGTAATCCTCCTTTTTATTTAGCAATACCCGTCCAATTTCTTTATGAATGAAAATTCTTTCATGATCGCGAATTAACGAATAGACAGCATCTCTAATTCGATCATTGCTAAAACGGAATTTAATCCCTAAACTTGATTTTAGATACTCATCTTTTTTGATATCAAGCATCCTATAGTTATTATCAAGCGGAATAATCAATTCCATTTCTAGTGCCGTCCATAACGCCTCAGGAATCTGATAATCCTCGTTTAAAACAAAATAAAGCATCCGTAGACTGAACTCATTACCAATGCAGGAAGCTACCTTTATTACTTTGAAAGTATTAGCCGGCAATAAATTAAGAGTTTCAATTAAAACCTCCGCGACGTTATCACTGATTGCAGTTCTCTTGATTTCAGCAAGATTCCAGCGCCATTTACCGGTATCTTCATCAAAAGCAAACACACCTCTTTGGTATAAAGAAACTAACAATTTATTTAAGAAAAATGGATTTCCTTTCGTCTTTTGATACAGAAAACTTGTCAACCTAGTAACCTCGTTATAATTATGCCTTAGGGTATCAGCAATCAGTTGGTTAACATCTTGTTCCTGTAAAGGTCCGAGGTAAATCTGATTGAAAAGACAAAGATTACCGGAAGTATCCTTAATGTCATTAACCATCTTCAACAATGGATGTCCATTGGTTACCTCATTCTCCCGATAAGCGCCAATTATCAATAAATTGTTTAAATCCGCCGAAAGTAGCAGGTATTGAAGCAAATCCAGCGTTGCTATATCGGACCATTGAAGATCGTCTAAAAAAATTATCAAAGGGGTTTTCTTTGTTGCAAAAACTTTTACAAAATTTTTGAACACCATCCGGAACCTGTTTTTTTCTTCAGTGGGGTTAAGTAACGGCACATCGGAACATTCCCCGGCAATCCGCTTTAATTTGGGTATCAAATCAGCCATAATAGTAATGTTTGGTCCGAGGGCTTCATCTAGCCTTTTTTTCCACATTTCTAAAGAATCATATTCAATTAACAAGTTTTTAACCAGTCCCTGAAATGAATCTATAAGCGCGCTGTAAGGCTGATTGTGGTCGAGTTGATCAAATTTGCCCGATATGAAACGACCGCCTTTTTTAATAACAACTTCGACCATTTCATGAATTATTGAAGTTTTACCCAAGCCGGAGTAACCCGAGACCAATACTAATCCTGTTTTATTATTTTCTAAGGCATCAATTGATTCCTTCAGGAGTTTGATCTCTTTTTCCCTACCGTAAAGTTTTTGAGGTATCCGGAATTCGTTGTCTATATCCTTGCTACCAGCTTTAAACTTAAACTTTTCTTCATTTTGACGTAGTTTTTTTAGGCAAAATTCCAAATCATATTTTAAACCGAAAGTACTTTGATACCTATCTTCCGCATTTTTAGAGATTAATTTCATAATGATATCAGAGATTGCCGGATGAATATTTCTATCAATATTTTTGGGTTGTTCCGGTAATTTGGCAATATGACTATGGACAATCTCTAATTCATCACCTGAAAACGGTAATTTTCCCGTAAATAACTGATAAAGAACAATCCCCAGCGAATACAGGTCGGATCTGTAGTCAATGTTTTTATTTATTTTCCCGGTTTGTTCCGGAGATATATAAGGAAGCGCACCCTCTAAAACTAGTGATTTTTGTTGCTTTTCTTTGTTTAGTTCCGCCGATATTCCGAAATCGACAATCTTTAACTGGCCGGTCCTACTATTCCAAATAATATTATACGGATTAAGATCCTTATGTACGATGCCATTCTTATGAATCTGGGCCAAAGCATCCGTTAGCTCAATAGCCAATAAGAGTTTATCTATTAGATTTAAGTTTCTAGTTTTTAGCTCCTGGGCCAATGCTTTACCGTCAAAATCCTCCATTACTATCAATAAAGTATTTTTATAATTTAATAAATCATACAGCCTAATAATCTTATCTCCGGATAATCTTTTAGTAATTTCATATTCCCTTCTAAAATTTGCTAGTTTCTCGATAGAAGGATGTTCATCATTTAACAATTTAATAACAACTTTTTTGTCGTCATCAATTCTTTTTCCCTTATAAACCGTTGAATTAACACCTACATAAAGCTGTTCTCCGACTTCATAACCGGGTATATTAATCATAGTAGATCCCGCATTTCATATTTTTTCTTTACAGCTTCTTCATTTCTGGGTCATTCATTACATTTATCGGTGATGTAGTCTAAAAAATTTAAGTAAAAAAAGGACTGACTCGTTTTCCGCTAAAGTCAGCCCTTTTATATTATATGCTATTCTAGTCGAATAATTATTAAACAACCAGCCTCCCCTTCTTTTCAGCTACTTCAATCCGGGCCATAACTCCCGAATTGAATGAAAGAAAATCGGCTTCGATCCCGTCGCTAAAGATCACCCCGTTCTCAGGCATTTGGGAGAGGATTTGCAGCGGTTTGCTGTTTGATATCGTTCCAAACACCAGAGAAACACCAGTGGTTTTACTTGGAAAAGGTTCTCTCACAGAAAAACAAAGATAGTTGGTACCCCATTGTAATTGTTTGGGCGGTTTAAAGTTATTGGCTACACCGGTAGCTCCGGGCAAAGTGCTCTCCAACCAACTGGCGGATCCTAAATGATTAGCTGGTTCATTCAAAAAGTTTTTAGCCACACCGGAAGCTCCGGCCAAAACACTTTTCAGCCAACCAGTCGAACCCAAACCGGTGGAAACGATAATTCCACTTGAAGATTGATGTTCTTGAATATCTCCCAATTGGAGGCGATATCTGGCGGAAACATGGGTTTTTTGTCCGATGAACAAGTCGTTGACCGCATACAAACTTTGGCCGTCGTTTAAAACCGCTTTAGCCATGGTTATCTCTCGGATTCGACGGGCCTTTTTTATGACCTCCGGGACGACCAATCTTAAATCAGTAACCTTAAACGGCAACAGCACACCGTCCCACCGTTTCGGATCGGGATTCACTCCAATCAAAGGTTGTTCATTCAAATATTTTAAAGTATTGGCTACCATTCCATCCTGGCCGAGGGCGATTACAATATCCTTTGGGCCAAAAACAAAGTTAGGTAAGAATTGTCTCTCAATTACCTGGACTCTTCCTAGTTCCCCCAAATCCTTTTCTGCCTTCGCCACAGCATTTTGATAATTTTGATGTTCTTTTTGGTAATCCGAAAAATCCGCTCCCAAATGTTCGATATAAAACTTAGCTTGAGAAATAGTATTAAAACGGTGGATTAATTCATCCAGCCTAGTTTTTCTTTTTACGAGAACTATCTTGTTCTCGGTCAACCTATCCATTATTATTCCGACCTCTCCAGCAATTCCTTCATTAAATCGGGCGAAATATTTAACTGTCCAATTTTATCAGCCTTTTCAGCTATTTCTTGGAAAGCCCTGGCGATTAATTTGTCGGGGTTCATTCCCATCGACGCCAATGTTTGAATCACAGCGGGATCGGTTCCATTAAACGCTTTCATTACCGAGGCTATTTGATACGCCTTGGCTTCCGCTTCAACTTTAGCATTAGCTGCTGAAAGCTTCACCAACTCTTGATTCTTCTCTTCCATCTCAATTTTAAAACTGATATCAGCTTGCTCCAATTCATGTTGTTTTTCCTGAACCGCTTTTTCCGCTTCCATCTGGGTTTCTCTAATTTGTTTTTTCTTATTTTCAACCGCAATTTCGGTATTCAACTCATTTTCCTTGATGGTTCTTTCTTGTTCAACCGAAGCGTTGCGCCGGATATAGATGGCATCGTCGGCCTCTTTTAAAATTTGTTCCCTAGCGGTAGCCTCCAAAGCCCTGGCTGTTTCCTGGTTCGGCTTGATCGCCAAAATTGAAAGGCCTAAGATCTCCAACCCTAAGGAGTTAATTTCGGAATTTTTTTTGATGCCTTCGTTGATAATTTGCGGTAATTTTTCACTGGATTTCAAAGCATCTCTTAAGGGGATTTCTTCAATCTTCTTCTTAATCAATACTTTGACAACATTAATCACCCGTTGGGATAGGTTCTCCGGATCGTCTGAGATATAGCCTCTGCCGCTGGCGTTTAAAGTGAAGTTCAACAGTTGGGCGATTTTCAACGGGTCGGAAATTCGATATGAGACTTGACCTTGAATGGTGATATTCTGAAAATCATTGGTTACTTCTTCAAAGATAAACGGACATTCGATACTGCTGGTCGTTACCGCCACCAATGATGTGGTCGGAGCATAATACCAAAAAGATAAACCGGCCCCTTGTTTAACCACTTTACCGTTACGGTATTTAAGCACATAATCATTGGGTTCGAATTTGATAAAACGAAAACCGAACATGAAGAGACACTCCTTTGTTATTTAAAATTTGGTATAGTCCATAGTTTAATGGTTTTATCTGCGCTTCCAGAGGCTAAAATTTTTCCGTCGGGACTAAAGGCCAGGTCAAAAACTCCCCCGGAATGTCCGGTCAGTTTGACGAGGAGCTTCATATTCACGGTATCCCATACCTGAATCGATTGATCATCACTTCCGGAGGCCAAAACTTTCCCGTCAGGACTAAAGGAAATAGTCCGGACTTTATTCTTATGATAGTATGAATTGATTAACTTTCCGGTAGCCGGGTCCCAAATCTTCACTGAAGAGTCCCAGCTTCCGGAGACCAGCCTCTTCCCATCAGGGCTAAAGGCTACACACCAGACATGGTTTCTAAAATCGTTTATCTTATAAATTTCTTTGCCGGTCGCCACATCCCAAATGCGCATGGTCTTGTCTTCCCCTCCGGAGGCAAGCAACTTACCATCAGGACTAAAGGCAATATCGCGGATATTTTTTGAATGCCCCTTCAAAGTTCGAAGTAGAGAACCGCTGGCAACATCCCAAAGCCGGATAGTCTTATCCCAGCTTCGTGAAGCCAGTATTTTGCCATCAGGACTAAAAACGACTCCGCCAACACCGTCAGTATGTCCGGTAAGAGTACCCACCGCAGCGCCCGTAGCCACATCCCATAGCCTAATAGATTTATCCCAGCTACTAGAGGCGATAATCTTACCATCGGGACTGAATCTAAAAGATAAGACCGCTTTTGAATGCCCAGTCAGGGTCTTCATCATGTTTCCGGTCGCTCCATCCCAAAAAATCAAACTATTATCGTTACTACCGGTTACTAACAACTTGCCGTCCGGACTATAAGCAAGATGATTAATTTTGTATTTATGACCGCGAAGGGTGGTATATTTTTGACTTGCCAGATCCCAAAACTCAATCGTATCATCTAAATTACCGGCGGAAGCAATTTTCTTACCATCCGGACTAAATGCAATATTATCCACTAATCGAGTTTGCCCCAGTAAAGTCATTTTACTTGCATCAGGTTCTGAAGATGGTTTATAGTCGTAAATGGTTTTTAAACTAGGGGAAAAACCATTTACCTCATAGGTTTTAATTGTTTTGTCAGCACTTCCGGAAATGAAGGTTTTACCATCGGGGCTAAATGCCAAGCAATATATGTAAGAATGACCGGCGAAAGTAGTCAGTACTTTTCCGGTGGCCACATCCCATAGTCTGCTACCGGAGGCAATTGTCTTGCCATCCGGACTAAAAGCAAGGCATCGGACGCTAGTGCCGTATTCTAATGAAGTAATCAGCTTACCCGTACTGGTATCCCAAATTTTGATGGTCTGATCCTCGCTGCCGGAGGCTAATATCTTTCCATCCGGACTGAAGGCGATGTCATTAATACTTCCGGAATGCTTCGCCAGGTTTGCATGTAACTTACCGCTGGCCACATTCCAAAGTTTAACGCTCTTGTCAGCGCTACGGGAAGCAAGTAACTTGCCGTTCGGACTGAAAGCAATCTCCCCTACCCATTCATAATGACCGTCCATTTCAGCCAAGAGTTTTTGGTTCGTTGCGTCCCAAAGCCGAATTTTACAATCATCGCCGGAGGAGGCCAACAATTTACTGTCCGGACTAAAGGCGAGGGTTTCCACGATATTGGTATGCCCGGTAAGCGTAGCTAATAGTTGTCCGGTGGCCGTATTCCAAAGAAATATGTTCCAACCGCTACAAGAAGCCATTAATTTTCCGTCGGGACTAAATGTAACATCAGTAACAGGGCCGGGATGGCCTGATAAAGTAGTGACTAACTTTCCATTTACTATATCCCAGACTTTGACCGTCTTATCAACGCTTCCGGTGGCGATCCGTTGGCCGTCGGCGCTTAGGGCCATACAT
>JAAYEK010000111.1 GCA_012728785.1 Bacillota bacterium
AAACACTCGGGAGTATCTTTGAGTCACTCCGGAATGTCTCCGAGATACTCGGGAGTATCTTTGAGTCACTCGGAAGTGTCTCCGAAACACTCGGGAGTATCTTTGAGTCACTCGGAAGTGTCTCCGAAACACTCGAGAGTATCTAATAATCCAAGGATATAAATGGATATAAATGGTTCTAGGCTTCGAAGCATATTCACAATTGGCTTAGGATTCCAGCCAATTCCCTTTAAGGGGAAGGGTCGCCTTTAGACCGACAGTTTGGGCTTGCGAAAGCATTTCTAGTAGTCTATTTTATCTCCCGCCGAGACGAGTAAATTTTTCCTTACCTGAATAAACTTTATAATCAAATTAAATTATACCATATTGTGATACACTTCATATAACTTTGCGACTCTTTTTCGGATCTTCTCCCTAATCTCCTCCGGTTCCAAAACTTCCACCTGTTCACCGTAGCTTAAAATATGCCCATAAACCCATTCGTCCTCCGGCCAATCCACCTCAACAATTAGCCGACCGTCATCTTGGTAAGTAATGTTTTCCGGGTTAAAATACTCTTCTACGTTAGGCCGGGCCTCAGGCGAATATCTCAATTTTAGATGAATCGGAGAATTATTATGATTTTTCGAGATCGGAAATTCCCGGTAGGAATATTTACGCCGAGTGAATTCCTGATCTAAAACCGTCAATTCACTGATCCGGCTTAGCTTAAAAGAACGAAAATCCTCTCTTAACCGGCAATAACCTAGCAGATACCAAGCATAACCTTTGAATAACAAGGTCATCGGTTCAGCTTCTCTAAGGGTTTTCTCGCCTTTAAGGTTTCCATAAGTAAACTCAACTAACTTGCCATCGGTAATTGCCTGGTAGAGCTCTTTTAGCTTCCGTTTATCCTCTTCCCGAAAGCCCCAGGGAGAAACGTCAATGACCAACTGTTCATAACGAAGTTCAAGCTCATCGTTTCTTTCTCTCGGCACTAAACTGCTGATCTTCTCAATGGCCCTATCGATTTCCTGATCTGCCAAAGTAGTATTGACACCTTTTAATGCCGATAGAATCGCCAGCATGTCATTGAAGGTCAATAACTGACGGTCGATCTTATAGTTCTCCATGATCCCAAAACCGCCATCACTTCCGGAGTAGGATACAACCGGCACTCCCGCCTGATTAACCGCTTCAAGATCCCGATAAATGGTCCGGATCGAAACCTCAAACTTCTCCGCCAATTCGCGAGCTGTGATCCGTTCCCGGTTTAACAGCATCACCACAATAGCCAGCATCCGATCGATCCTCATTGTTCACCTCCAAAAAAAGGGCTGTAACAAAATTATGCATTTTGCTACAGCCCCCGGATGATCGATGATCTTAACCTACTTTAACCTTGGTTTTTTCATCTTCTTGGACAAACTTAATCGTTTTCATCGGACACTTTTCTACACAAACACCACAGGCAGTACATTTTTCAGGATTAATCTCCGCTAAAAGATCTGTAACACTAATCGCATTTTCCGGGCAGTTTTTAGCACAGATTCCGCAGCCAATACAACCCACTTTACAGGCCTTTCGAACATCCGGGCCTTTACTGTGGCTTTTACAAAGGACCATTACCCGTTGGTCTTCATCAATCAACTGCATTAGTCCTCTGGGACAGGCCGCTACGCAAGCGCCGCAACCGGTACAACGTTTCGAATCCACTTCCGGAAGGCCGTTGGCGTTAATATTCAAAGCATCAAACAGACAGGCCCGGACACAATTACCCAGTCCGAGACAGCCGAACTCGCACATTTTCGGTCCGCCGTTCAGCATACCGGCAGCTGCGCAATCCGCAATACCCATATAATAAAAACGATCTACCCGTTCTTGTTTGCCTCCCTGACAGACAACCCTAGCATTTTTAGGCTTAGCATTAGCGTCAAATTCAATACCCATGATTGAAGCAATTTTGGCAGCCACCGGCTCTTTACCGACCGGGCAAGCTCCTACCGGGGCTACGTCATTAACTATCGCCTCCGCAAGACCACTACAACCCGGATATCCGCAACCACCACAATTAGCCCCGGGCAAAACCTCGCTAATCTCCCCGATCCTTGGGTCGGATTCCACCGCCAATTTTTTAGAAGCAAAAGCGAGGATGAATCCGAAGACTAGGCCCATCACTCCTAATATTAAAGCTGCTACCCATACTGTAGTCATTATTGACCCTCCTTAAAACAACCGGCCAAGATAGGCTTGATAATCCGACCAGTTAAAATTAGCAAAGTACAAAAAGAGTCTTTTCAAATCCAAACCGGCAAACCCAAGGAAAGCAATGGACATCAAGCTGGCAGTCAATAAGGCGATCGGGAAGCCCTGTAATGATTTGGGTATCTGCGCTGTTGCCATCCGTTCCCGGATCCCGGCAAATAAAACGATCGCCAAAGTAAAGCCAAGAGCGGCAGCGATCCCATTTAAAACTGAATTCAAAAAATTGTAGTTTTGATTATAATTGATCAAAGCCACGCCTAAAACCGCGCAGTTAGTGGTGATCAACGGTAAATAAATACCTAAGGCTTGATAAAGACCGGGACTGGTTTTCTTTAAAACCGTCTCCACAAATTGCACTAAAACGGCGATTACTAGAATATAGGTTAGAGTTTGTAAAACTCCTACCTGAAAATGATCCAAGAGTTTTTGGACTCCATAAGTTATTCCCGAAGCCAATCCCATAACGAAGGTAACTGCAAGACCCATTCCCAGGGCAGTCTCGATTTTTTTGGAAACCCCTAGGAAAGGACAAATTCCTAAGAATTGGGATAGAACAAAGTTGTTAATCAATATTGCTCCAAA
>JAAYEK010000112.1 GCA_012728785.1 Bacillota bacterium
ACGGTAATCTTGCCGTCGTTTCCGGCAATCGCCGAACTGAGTTTGAAAGTCCCGGAAGTGGCATTGTCGGTAATACTCGAATCTTGGGCAATATAGTGGGCAAATGTACCATTAGTAGCCACCCCAGACATCCCCAATCCGTCTTCGACGGAACCGATCGCCGTATTAAACCTGGCCGCTAAACCGCTAAGGGTGTCATTGCCGTATACGGTGAATGACGCCGTTTTCCCGGTACCGTCGACCAAGGTGATGGTTTGCGGGTTGTCCAGTAGAAACCGGCCGTTGGCATCATAGAAACGGTCCACATTGTAAAGGGCTGTCCCTCCGGAAGCCACGATCCCGACATCGTCGCCGGTGAGTTCATTACCCAGCGCGGTGGTCTTGAAGATCGTTGAGGACTGGACCTGAGTCTTACCCTGATCAGTAGAACTAACACTTAATGTGTAAGTTCCGGCTGCGGATACCGATCCATCTCGAATGCTGCCCCGTAGGTAAATCTTGGTGGCGGCTTTATCGGACGAACTGATTGCCGATGCCGTTCCATCCAACAAGTTCTTGTTGTTGAACGAGGTGGTATTGGCGATCCGGTCAATTTCATCTTTCAGCTGTTCGATTTCCTTTTGGATCTCGCTCCGGTCATTGGCGGTATAGGTGGCGTTGGCTGATTGGACCGCCAGTTCCCGCATCCGGTGTAGGATCGAGTGGGTCTCGGTCAAGGCGCCCTCAGCAGTTTGTAATAATGAAATGGCGTCTTGGGAGTTACGGGAGGCTTGGTTCAAACCTCGGATCTGGCTGCGCATGGTTTCGGAAATCGCTAGACCTGCTGCGTCGTCAGCGGCCCGGTTGATCCGGAGACCGGAAGACAACTTCTCCATGGTCTTCCCATTCAGGCTGTTAACCATACCCAAATTTCGGTGGGCGTTTAGGGCTGATAAGTTATGATTGATTCTCATGGTTATTCTCCTCCTTGATAATTTTTTCGGGTTTCCTTACCCTTACCCCAGTCTCTAGGTCGGCCGCCCATCAGGCCGGGGCCGGTGTTTAAACCACCGCCGCTAAAATCAATTTACAATGTGGATTGATCCCACCGGTGGTGGTTTAAGATCTCTCTTACTATATATTTCGTAATAAAAGATAAAAAACTTTAGCTAAATCAAATTATGATTGTAACTTATTCAGACAACTTTCATTAACCCAAACAACTATCTTCTATCTTCTGTATTCTCTCTTCTGTATTCTGCCTCCCGCCTACAGCCTATTCACTTCTTCTCAAACATCTTGCTCAACTGATCCAGGTTAGCTTTGGCATTGGCCGCCAATTGGTTCTCTTTCTGGATTTCCCGATATACTTCCTCACGGTGAACCACTACTTCACGGGGAGCGGTGATCCCCAGCTTCACTTGATCACCCTTCACATCGACAATGGTAATCTTAACATTATCTCCCACCATAATACTCTCATTCAACTTTCGCGTTAAGACGAGCATCAGGATCCTCCTTGACCTTCGAAGTACAAACCCTTAGTTATATTTTATCACTATTCTCTAATTTTATTTTCTCCGAAAGTCAAAAAAAACCTCTAAATTTACCTCCATCGTTTTAAATATTTATAACCAACAAAAACTAAGGCAAACTTTTATTCCTTCCTTGCATGACAAGAAGACTAATAATTTTTCAGATTATAAAATTAACTAAGTAAGATATTCCAGATCATACCTAACATCGACTTAGATGAATAATAACATTTATCACCACGAAGGACACGAAGACGGGGGGAAGGGAAGTGTTTTAGTCTATATGATTGTTTCGATATTTCTTCGTGTTCTTCGTGCTCTTCGTGGTGGAGAGTGGTTTTGTCAATAATTATTTAAAACAAATCGCTTTAGACCATCTTTTAAACGTTCCACATTAAAGTTAATCAGCAAACCCACAGGAATTCCAGCCAATTTCATATATGTAAGCAGTTGCGCTTCATGAATCCCCAGTGTTTCTTCGACTGCTTTGAGCTCTACAATTAGTTCATTTTCAACTAAAAGGTCAATTCGATATCCGCAATCAAGCCTAATTCCTTTATATTCAACCGAAAGTGGTTTCTCTATTTCAAACTTAATCCCGTTAACGGTAAACTCATGGGCCAAGCATTGCATATACGCCGATTCAAGAAGCCCAGGTCCTAAATGACGATGGACCTCAATTGCACAACCGATGACCCGGTTTGATAAGGCATCAAATTCCATCATCCTGCTCCCTATCCCGGTGAAACCGGAACCAAAAAAGTGTTATGATAATCATTACAAACCACTTTTTCACCACAAAGGTCAAAACGAACACGATGACTATCTTTTCTTTATAAGTTTTTCTTCGTGACCTTCGCGCTCTTCGTGGTGAAAAATTACTTAGCCGATTTCAATTTACTTTCTTCCCGGACCTGCGAAAACAACGGGTGTTTTACCCCGTAAGCCGGGTTGTTCAAAATAATCTGAACCCCCCGTTTTTCTTTAATATTGATCACTATCGGAGCGGCCAGGTTGGCCGTGGCTTGGCTGATATTAGCCGGAAGGACTACAATCGCGCAAACTAAAGCTTCCTCCGGTTTTTCCAGTTTGAGTTCGGCCACTACTTCATCGGGAAGATCAATCTCATAGTCCGGGGCCACTTTCCCCAGTTCGATTAGGATAAACGCCAAACCGGACCGTTCCACCGACTGGAGCACATGGAAGGGTGAATCATCGTGTTTTAAGACGGCAAATTTCCGTTCGTTTTCAAACCCCGGAATACCGTGAGCAAAGTCTACTATCTGCGTATCATCAATTTCAACCGCACCAAAAAACTTGGTTTCGATCTTCATGGTTTCATCCTTCCGTCACTAATTTATCCCAAATAATCCAGGAGCGTCATGGGCAGGATCCGGCCCGCGGACTGTAGGGCCGCCTGATAAGCTGTCTCCTGCATCCTCAGTTCCAGAATAGCCTTGGTGATATCGACATCTTCCACATTACTCAATAATTTGGTTAAGTTCTCATCCAAACTCTTTAAGCGGTCGATCCCCTTCTCCAGCCGGTTGACCTTGGCCCCGACCTCACCTTGGGTCACCAATACACTATCAATATCCTGCCTGATATTAAGGAGATCCTCACCGGAAAGAGCGTCAATATTGTCGGACCTTAAATCCTGACTAATTTTGGTCAAATGTTGGAAAATAGGGTCAAATACCTTGTCACCGAGGACATTAATTTTAATCTCCATGGAAGTACTTATCTCATACTCAATGTAGCCCTTGTTTCCTTCATAGTTAGGAGTCTCCGTATCCGAATCAATTCCGTTGGTAAATCCCATGATCCACAGAGCATCTGCATCTGTACCGGAGGTCAGTTTGATTGGAAGAGGATGGTTCAACTCATCCTGATGCAAAATGCGCAACCGGTTATCCGGAGTCGCTTCCACACTGACATTAGCGTATTCACCGCCCCGGGCCTGGATTTTAGTTTCAATCATTCGGGCGAATTCCCTGATATTATACGAGCCGCCATTCAAACTGATCTCTTGGGTCAATTCATTACCCACCTGGATTTGAAACTTGTTGTTGGCGTTAATATAACTATGAGCATCGATGGAATACTTGGAACCGGTTGTTGGGGGAGGATTACCCCAAGCACTGTCCAAAGTGGCGATACCGGTAGTCCCGTCATAGTCTTGAATAATCCTGGTTTGGCTTTTACCCTGCCCATCAGTGATGGTAAGCGGCATCCCCACATAGAAGTCGTCAAGATGACTGGCGCTAGTTGTTAGATCAAATTGAATCTGGTCCGCCGCCGGTATGGATATTACCTCCCCCTCCAGAGGTGGAACAAGTTCATATTTCGCTCCCGGAGATACCGTAGTGATCGATAACTGGGCTTGACCGGTCGTACCGTTATAGTCCAAGATCCGATCGGAATAAACCGCTCCCGAAGGTTCGGTTATTTTGATGGTCCAATTATTATAATAATCATTATCAGAGCTGGCGTCTTCTAACTCAATATAGGGTAAGGCCACATTTTGAACTGTCCCTGTCTCCGGATATTTAGCCAGCACTCTTGCTAAAGGTTCGATTTCGAATCCAAACAGTTCCTTAGTAGTCGCCTTATTATCAAATCCGAGTTGATCTAAAGCAGTATCGGAAATTTTATAGGTGGAAGCAAGAGTTACATTGGTGGACCAATCACTGTCCAGGGTCAATTCTTGATTTAAAGCGTTGTAACCGGTTATTCGTTTGGTTTCAGTGGAACCGTCGGCATTAGTAACCGTAATTGAAGCTCCAATATAAAAACCATTGATCTGACTAGCATTTGTTCCAATTTGTAAGGTATCGGTCCCGAAGCCAAGGCCTGCTACCTGGTCTTCCAGATGTGGTTTGATCCGATATTTGAAATTACCGGTTGCATCCCAAGTATCGCCAATAGTCGCTACATGCGTCCCCGCATTATAAGCGGTAATTTCATGGGATTCATAGATGCCGCGCTCTTCATCATAAATCTCAATTTCCATTCCAACGTAAAAGTTAGCGACATCACTAGCTGGGTTCAAGGTAATCGTATTACCGCCCGTTGCAACCGCAGTATTACCTTCAAACGGAGGTAAAATCTGATATTTTGAGGTATAGTCCGGTTGAATGCCCCAATCGGAATCTACTTCAGCGATATTATGGGGCGGACCGGGAGTATAGTCGTTAATTAGCCTAGTTTGACCAACCCCGGTACCATCGATAATCCTTATTTGCCAGCCGTTATAGTAATCCGGGATCCCGCTTGATCCAGGAGCAAGGGCAATCTGATCATCGGCTAAAGGCGGCAGTACCGATAAAGCTTCACCAACCTCTTTAATGGCCGGACCATCTCTTAGCACCAGAGTATGGATGCCGTCCGAAGGGTAAGTTCCGGTATAGAACTCCACCCGGTTGTCGGAAGTGGCCTTAACATGGACCGGCGTGTCAAAACCGGCATAATGAAGTTTTAATTCAATATCGTTGGCCAAGTCGTCCAGGGTATTTCCAGGCGAACCATTATAGGTTTTAGGCGTCAATCTGATCGTAACAAATTCGTCATTATCGAGTTTCAGATCGATCATATTGTTCCGGTCGGTGATCACAATCGGATTCAACTGAAAGTTAACTGCATCACCGGTAATTTTAGTCCGATTTTGATAAGGCGGATTCAAGTATTTCTCTCCACCAAAAATAAACCGATTATCAATAGTGGTATTAGCCACCTGCATAATCCCGTCTTTAATAACATCAATCTCGTTGGCGTAAGCCTCCCGAGCTTCCACAGTTAAAGTCCCATTGGCCCCAGCAATTACCAGTTCGCGGACTCGCTGTAAATAAGTGGTCGCAGTCATCAAGGCATCATCGGTACAGTTCAACCAACTCATGGCTTGCTCACTGTTATCGATATATTGTAAAATCTCCGTGCCCCGGCTTCTAAAATCCATAGCTCGGGCGGTCCCCACCGGATCATCCGAAGGTTGTTGGATCCGCCTACCGGTACTGACTTGAGTGGTCTTTTTATAGATGCTCTCTTCTAGTTTCCCAAAATTATAGGAAAAACTAGAGTAAATCATCTTATTGGAAACTCGCATGGTTCTCCCTCCTTGGCTGGTAATGAGCGCAAGTCAAACAACCGAATCAAAATGAACCGACTTAATAAAGCTTCAACTTATTGACGATCACATCCAACATCTGATCCATGGTGGAGATTACCCTAGCAGCCGCATTGTAGCCGTGTTGGAACTTGACCATATTAGTCATTTCTTCGTCTAAAGAAACCCCGGAAACGGATTCGCGGCGCTGATCCAAGCTGGCGATGAGTCTAGTTTGTCCTTCGAATTTGATCTTAGCAGCGCTGGTCTTTTCCCCCAAATCGGCTACTATGGCGCCGATAAACTCTCCCATGGTGGCCTTACTATTATTTAAAAGCCGCTTGTCGAACATTTGATAGATCTGCTTCATCACATCATTATTACCGGGCAACCCTGCCTCAGTATTTACAATCGAACTAGAAGCCGCGATCCGGTTCAATCCATTCTCAACATCATTAATACAATCCGCCAAGTCGATGTCGGCGGCGCCGGTTCCTTTGAAGAAATCATTATTGGTACTTTCATCAAGCCCATATCCGTCCCGATGAAAATTATTAACTTCAGTAATTAGTGTCCCAGCGAAATTATCCAAATGGTTTAAAAACTCCGGCAAGTCCTGGTCGCGTATTTCCAGAAGTCCTTTAAGCGAACCTCCTAAGACTGTCACTTCTTCGTCGAGTCTGGCCCATTTCAACTGAACCATACCCTCATCGCTATGGTTTGGTTCCAACACGATTTTGTTGGCGGTAATATCTTGAACTAAAGCAATACCGTTAATGGTAATATTGACCCGGTTAAACTTATCGGTAAGTTTACTAATCTTGATCATTCCCGAAAGCTCTTCGATGAGTAGATCCCGTTTATCCATCAAATCATTGGCGTGGTCATCCATGACGGTTACTTTGGCGATTTGGTCGTTTAAAAGGGCCAGCTTTTCGGCGATGGCATTCACATGACTTACCTGTTCCTTAATCCGCTCGTTGGCTATAGAACGCAAAGATTCCATCCGCTGGTAATCTTGTCTGATAAACTCCGTCATGGTAATGGTATTCTGACGCAGCACGGAGCGAGCCGGAATTGAAGTGGCGTTATTGGCCACCCCTTGAATGGATACCCAAAAACTATCGACTGCGGTCCGAATGTTGGAGTCGGACGGTTCATTCACAATTAGTTCCATTTCGTCCAACATGGTTTGACGGCTTTCCCAATAACCGGAAATGGTAGTTTCTGAATAGATTTGCTCGTCAATCAGTTCATCACGAACCCGCATCACTGCCGTGACCTCAACGCCGGTACCGACTTGCCCGGCGGTTTCCACTCGGTTAAAGGCCGGATATGTAAAAGGTTGAGTAGTCGTCATTTCCCCTCTTTGCCTGGAAAATCCGGGAGTGCTAGCATTAGCCATATTATGGCTGGTAATTTCCAATTGTTTTTGATGGGCCTGTAATCCGAGACGCCCGATTTCCAATCCGAAAAAAGTCGACCGCATCTTTATTCACCCCTTATAATCCAAGATTAAAGTCTTCTTAGAATTCTTCTTGTCTTGATTCACCTTACCGGAAGCCCCATATAACCCGCTTTCAGCGCTTGTTTGCGGCATTAAAGCATTAATGGTAAACTCAACTATGGCCAAAGCATCTTTGATTAAAGCCTGATTAAATTCATTATTCAATTTGAGTTGGAGGGTTTGTTGGCGAAGTTCTTCAATAAGAGTGACTATCTGTTCCGAAGGTTTCTTCACTCCGGTTTCATCCTTTGAAAAACGTTCCTTTAAAAAAAATTGCACCTGTGGGGAACAGGCGTCATCAAGTATTTTTAGTTGGGTAGACAACGCCTCTTCCTTGAGGACAATCACTTGTAGCGCATCCAAGTCATCTTTTAACAACACTTCTTTTTTGGAAAGACTAAGGTTGTTCAGCTCTTTTAAAACATCTATTTCCTGTTGGAGTAATGTTTGAAGCGATTTCTTTTCCGACATCAGGAACTACCTCCCGGTAAGTTCATCTACCAGGCTCCGTCCAATGATTTTAGATGCGATATCATTACCGGATACCTGATAGTTTCCTAACTCAATTTGTTTTTTGAGTTCAAGGATCTTATCGGCACGAACTTCGGGAGACTTTAGCACCTGTTCCTTAGCAAAGTTCAACACTTGGGCCTGACCGGACAAAACCAAACTATCGTTTTTACCAGAGGCAGCACTTTCTTTAAGAGCGGTTTTCTTTTTAAGCGAATTAAGCCGTTCCAGCTGCAATATATTTTGAACTTGTTTATTGGAGATGATCATCCTTTATCACCTACTTTCTGAATTTCGCTGTTAAGCTGATAAACTGAGTTGTTTAATATTTACGGCGTAAAATATGTTCAAAAGTATGAACCTTGTTAGTTTGAAAACTTTTATTAGTCGTAGAATTTGACTTAGCGGCTTTACCAAAATCCGCCTGCATCTGTTTGATGCAATCTTCACAAAACCGACCCGTTTTAACGGGTTTACCGCACTTTTCACAAGCTAACGCAGAATCACCCGACATTTGAATATAATCTGCTTCAATACGACCTTCTTTTAAAAATCTGGAGATAACTTTAAGTTCAACTCCGGTAGCCTCACTAACATCGGCGGTAGATGAATTCGGGTTTTTAAAAAGATATTCCCGAATTTTTTCAAAGTCTTCTTGCTCCTGCCGGAGACAATTATTGCAAACCGCGCCACCGGTATAATTATAAATTTTACCGCAACGCTTACAATTCCTTACATCCATATTTTGCCTCCTTTAATTATCCAGCCAAGCGGCATCCATTACTCCCGCTGCTAAAGTCAGAACTTTGACCGTTCGAGCGCCTGCCCTCAATAATACTCTAGCCCCTTCGGAAGCGGTAGCTCCGGTGGTTAAAATATCATCAACCAGTAACACGGAAGCTCCGGATAGTTCTTTGGCGTTTACAACTCGAAAAGCATCGGCAATATTCGAAAATCGGTTTCCCTTACTTAGCGAGTTTTGGGATTCGGTCAATTTGTCCCTGATTATTATATCGTTCTTTAAGTTAATCCCCAAATACTTTTGGAGAGGATTAGCTAATAATTCCGCCTGATTATAACCGCGGAGCTCCAGTTTTAAACGATGGATCGGAATTGGAATTATTAAATCCA
>JAAYEK010000113.1 GCA_012728785.1 Bacillota bacterium
CGACTAGTTCCGGAATGGCCAATCCACTCTTACTTATTAATTCTATATAGTCCTCAAAATCAGACTTGCCGAAATCAGCTGTAATTTTACCCTGATTTATAACCAGATAACGGTCTACGTTCCGGTAAAGAAAATCCAAATCATGGCTCACTATTACAACTGTCTTATGTTCAATTCTAAAATTGGCGATGATCTGTTCAACCATTTTCAAGCCACAAAAGTCGAGCCCAACTGTGGGTTCATCCAATAATAGGATTTGAGGATCAAGTGCTAAAACGCAGGCAATCGCTATTCTTCTTTGTTCACCGCCACTCAATTGATACGGCGATTGACAGGAGTCTCCGCGATAACCCGTTTTCCTTAAGACCGTCTCCACAATTTTCTCAATGGAATCCCTTGCTAGACCCCGGTTTTCCAAAGCAAAAGCTATCTCTTGATAAACCGTCTCGTTAAAAAACTGGATCTCCGGTTCTTGAATAATTAGACCAACCTCTGGACGAACCGATTCTTGAGGATTAATAATGATACTACCGGAAGTCGGATTTAAAACTCCGGCTAGACATCTCAACAAACAACTTTTCCCGGAACCACTTGGACCAATGATACCAATAATCTCTCCCTGATTGATGGTGAATGAAATATCATCCAAGGCAATAGTTTGATATGGATTCTTCGGATTATAAATATAAGATAATGACTTTACGTTAATCAAATTTTACCCCTTCCGGTCCAAAAATCGAACCGGAGATTCTCCCTGGTAATCCCCACTCTAAATTCTGCAAAGGAGCAGGAGTCAAATTATGGTCGGCCAAAAATGCTTTTGAATTTAACTCCTTCAAAGATACTTGGGCTAATTGACCCTTTGATGTCAAAACCATCCATCGGTTAGTATATCTTATATTACGCACCTCATGGTCAAACCAGATCAGGGTTGTTTCCGGTAATATATTGTCCAAGAGACAATCAAGAAATCTAACTTGGTTTTCCTTGTCAAGCATAGCCAAGGGTTCATCCAATAATAGGATTTGCGGTTCGGTGATTAGAACTGAAGCCAAAGCCAGACGGCGCAACTCTCCTCCAGAAAGTTGATTGATATTATAATGACGCTTTGATTCCAAATTAAACTTTTCGAGAAAATAATCGACCTTCTTTTTAAGAACAGTAGTAGTAATACTTTTAAGACTTAACCCAAAGGCCAAGTCATCCTCAACAGTAGATCCAACCATTTGATGGCGACTGTTTTGAAAGATGATACCAACCTTCGGTTGCTTACTACAACGATTGATCTCTCCTGAGGTGGGAGTGAGCAAATCGCAGATTAAAAAAGCCATTGTGCTTTTACCACTACCGTTTGGCCCTAAAATTAAGGTCTTTTCCCCGGGCTTGATTTCTAAATTTACCCCAGAAAGGATTGGGGCCTGCCCTGGATACCCAAAGCCGACCCCATTCATTACAATTAATTTTTCCATTTACTTATACAAGCTCCAAGATAACCATGGGGGCAGCGTCTCCCCGTCTGGGACCTACCTTCATGATTCTGGTATATCCTCCGTTACGGTCAGCATAACGGCTGGCGGTAGTCTCAAAAAGTTTTTGCAAGACTTCCGGTTCCGTAATTACTTCAGCCGCTAAACGTCTGGAATGTAAATCACCTTTTTTGGCTAAGGTGATTACCTTTTCAGCCATGGAACGTGCCTCTTTAGCTTTGATCTCGGTGGTAACAATTTTATCATTAGCGATTAACGCAGTTACCAATGACCGAAACATTGCTTTACGATGCGCCATAGAACGCCCCAACTTACGTTTCAGCATCTCTTTAATCCTCCTTAACTCAAGAGCTTATTCCTCCGACTTTCTGAGCGAAAGTCCCAAACTGGCCAGTTTCTGATCGACTTCTTCCAATGATTTTCGTCCCAAATTTCTCACTTTCATCATATCCTCTTCCGTTTTACGGGTCAATTCCTCAACACTATTAATCCCGGCCCGTTTCAAACAGTTATAGGACCGAACTGAGAGATCCAGTTCTTCAATGGTCATTTCTAAAACCTTATTCTTAGATTCTTCCTCTTTCTCTACCATGATCTCAGTCTTACCCACGGTCTGACTTAAATTCACAAACAGCATTAAGTGCTCATTCATGATCTTCGAAGCTAGTGACACCGCTTCAACCGGACTAATACTACCATCAGACCAGACTTGTAAAACCAATTTATCATAATCGGTAATCTGACCGACTCGGGTACGTTCAACTACATAATTAACTTTATTGACCGGAGAAAAATGAGCATCAACAGCAATAACGCCAATGATATTCTCGGTGTTTTTATTACGTTCGGCTGATAAATATCCCCGGCCGCGATCTATTGTAATTTCCGCTTTTAAGACCCCGCCATCGGAAACAGTGGCAATATAAAGGTCAGGATTGAGAATTTCCACATCGCTTGAAACCTGAATATCCGCGGCAGTCACTCGTTTTGAATCCTTTATATCCAAGTAAATTTTTTTAGGGCAATCATCGTAGACCTTAACTAATAGATGTTTCAAATTCAAAATTATATCAGTGGTATCCTCAACAACCCCCGGAATCGTTGAAAACTCGTGAAGAACCCCATCGAACTTAATTGATGTGACTGCATACCCCGGTAGGGAAGAGAGGAGGATCCGCCGTAGCGAATTGCCCAGAGTAGTTCCATAGCCCCGTTCTAAAGGTTCAACTACGAAGACTCCATAACGTGCTGGGTCATCAGTTTCTTCTATGGTAATTTTGGGCTTTTCTATTTCGATCAATAATTAACCCTCCTTCTTAAGATCCTAGCCGCTAAATAAATGAGTCCCATATGGACTAAGCCTTTTATTTAATCGAGCAAATGAGTAATAACTCAAAACTATAGTTCTTACCGGGAATACAACTCGACAATCAAATGTTCCTGTACTGGAATGTCAATTTGCTCGCGAACCGGTAAATTCTTTACTTTTCCGCTTTGTTTGTTGAGATCAACTTCCAGCCATTCCGGTGCATTATGACTAGCGGCGCCTTCTAAAATACCTTTGATTTTAACCGAATCAAGGCTACCTTCTTTTATAGAAACCACATCGCCTACTTTAACTAAAACGGAAGGAATATTAACTTTCTTGCCATTCACCAGAAAATGGCCATGTCTGACCAATTGCCGGGCTTCTTTCCGTGAAGCCGCAAAACCCAAACGGTAAACCACATTATCCAATCGGCTCTCCAGAATTTGGAGCAGGTTTTCACCGGTAATCCCTTTTTTACTTTCCGCTAGGGTAAAGTAACCGGAAAATTGCCGTTCCAAAATACCATAGATTCTACGTAATTTCTGTTTTTCCTTTAATTGTAAACCGTATTCGGAAATCTTTCTTGTTCTTGCTTGGCCGTGTTCTCCGGGGGCATAACTACGTCTGCCTACACTACATTTATTAGTATAGCAGCGTTCCCCTTTTAAATAAAGTTTTTCCCCTTGACGACGGCATAATCTACAAGCAGCTTCAGTATATCGTGCCATAGAGTCTCAAACACCTCCCATTTATACTCGACGACGTTTTGGCGGACGACACCCATTATGTGGAATTGGTGTAACATCCTTAATTAAATTGACAAACAATCCTGCAGCTTGCAACGAACGAATCGCTGCTTCCCGTCCGGCTCCAGGCCCTTTCACATAAACCTCGACATTTTTCATCCCATAATCCATTGCAACTTTAGCGGCTTGCTCGGCAGCCATACCGGCCGCAAATGGAGTACTCTTTCGAGAACCTTTAAAGCCCATATTTCCGGCGCTTGACCAAGCCAACACATTTCCTGAAGTATCGGAAATGGTGACAACGGTATTGTTAAAAGTGGAATGAATGTGGGCTACTCCACTATCAATTTGTTTACGTTCCTTTTTGCGGGTTCGTGCGCCTTTTTTAGCAGTAGCAGTTCTGGCCATTTACTCCTTTAACCTCCTTTATTTCTTCCGTTTGGCCCCAACAGTACGTTTAGGACCCTTCCGGGTTCGCGCATTCGTTTTAGTGCGTTGGCCTCTAACCGGTAACCCGCGTCGATGCCGAAGTCCCCTGTAACTACCGATTTCAATCAAACGCTTGATATTCATCGATTCTTCACGGCGAAGATCGCCTTCAACTTTGTAATCCCGATCGATTACCTCACGTAGCTTTGTTATTTCTTCTTCGGTAAGGTCCCGAACTCGGGTATCCGGGTCAATTCCGGTTTTCGCCAGAACTTCTTTAGAAGTGGTTTCCCCCAAGCCATAAATATATGTTAGAGCTATTGCTACCCTTTTTTCACGGGGTAAGTCCACACCTGCAATACGTGCCATCTGTTTAACCTCCTCATTTACATTTAAGGACACAACATACTATTAGCCTTGTTTTTGCTTATGCTTAGGATTAGTACAAATTATCCGTAAAGAACCTTTTCTTCTGATGATTTTACAATGTTCGTACATGGGTTTAACGGAAGGTCTGACTTTCATGTAAAATCCTCCTTATTATGCCAACTTTATTAATTTCTATCTGAACACAAAAGTAGGGAAGCTCGAATAACCAAATTATTTGTAGCGGTAAATAATCCGGCCTCTGGACAAATCGTATGGGGATAACTCTACTGTTACCCGATCGCCGGATAAAATCTTAATAAAGTTCATCCTCATTTTACCAGAGATATGAGCTAAAACACGATGCCCATTTTCCAACTCCACTCGAAACATAGCATTAGGCAGTGGTTCAATTACAGTTCCCTCAACTTCAATAACATCCTGTTTAGCCATGAAACCGGCCCCCCTCCTCATGTTGGTTTTTCAAACGTTCAATCGCTGTTATAATTTGTGTATTATACAATGACTCGCCTCTTGAAATATATCCTTCTATTTCTTTATCAACACACATCGTAATTCTGACATGTTTGATGTTCTTTTTTTTAGCTTTGGCAAGCGGGTGTTTTATCCCGTCAACCAAAGATAAATACTTATCTCCGATTAGTCCGACTATTAGATAAAACTGATGACAATCCCTTCCCTGAATCGACTCTACCATTTGGCCCTGACGTAAACCTTCTACTGTAGTAATCATTATTTCGGTAAAAGCTCCGGTCGATAGAGAGTCAAGATATCCGGTTCCCCGTCGGTTATGGCAACGGTATGTTCAAAATGGGCTGAATACTTCCGATCATTGGTCCGGACCGTCCAATTATCTTTGAAATCAACTTCAACCTCAAAACCACCCTCATTAACCATCGGTTCTATTGCCAAAGTCATGCCAGGTTTTAGTTTGGGATTGTAATCATTTCCTACAAAGTTTGGAATTTGTGGTGATTCGTGCATTTTCCGCCCAATTCCGTGCCCGACGAAATCTCTGACTACCGAGAACCCGTTAATTTCAACATATTCTTGAATAGCTCGGGAAATATCATATAGCCTATTACTGTTTCTGGCTTTGTCAATCCCCTTGAAAAGAGCCTCCTTGGTAACTCGAAGCAACTTCTCTGTTTCCAATGAAATCTCCCCAATAGGAACTGTAATTGCCGAATCAGCATAAAAATCTTGATAAATTACCCCGAAATCTAAGCCAATAATATCTCCCGATTTTAAGCTGCGATTTCCCGGTATACCGTGAACCACTTCCTCATTGACCGATGCGCAGAGAGAAGCTGGAAACCCATTATATCCTTTAAAAGCCGGGATTGCTCCAAAGCTTTCAGTAAGTTCTTCAGCTCTCCGGTCAAGTTGGTTTAATTGAATTCCCGGGCGTGCCATACTTCTCAACTCCTCGAGCACGGCAGCCACGATACTTCCAGCAACCCTCATGACCGCAATTTCAGAAGAGGATTTGAGAATGACCATTCCTATTGCCTACCCTTCCAAAGCATCGCATATTTTTTGAAATAAAACCGCAATTGGTTCTTGCCCGTCAAAACTTTTCAAGATTTGCTTTTCACTATAATAACTGATCAAAGGTTCGGTTTGATTTTGATAAACTTGAAGTCGTTTTTTTACGGTCTCCGGTAGGTCGTCATCCCGTTGATAAATTTCACCGCCGCAATGATCACAAACTCCTTCGGTCTTCTCACGCTTATTTTGAATATGATATACGGCGCCGCAATTTCGGCATAACCTTCTCCCGGTAATTCTAGCCATTAATACTTCAAAATCAACTTCAATATTGATAACCGCGGTAATGTTTTGTTTTAATCCTTTTAAAAACTCTCCCAGGACATCTGCCTGAGGGATGGTCCGCGGAAATCCGTCAAGCAAAAAACCGCTTTTACAATCATTTTGTTTTAGACGTTCCTGAACAATTCCGACTACAATTTCATCCGGCACTAATTGCCCGCTATCCAAATATTCTTTGGCTTTTACTCCCAGCGGAGTTCCTTCTTTGATCGCGGCTCGAAAAATATCGCCGGTTGAAATATGAGGAATGTTAAACCGTTCAATAATCAGTTCCGCTTGAGTACCCTTACCGGCGCCCGGAGGGCCTAGAAGAATTAAATTCATCAATTGCCCTCCTATTTAAGAAATCCTTCGTATTGTCTCATCAGAAGTTGAGCTTCAATTTGTTTCATAAGGTCAATCGCAACGCCCACCGCAATTAATAGACCTGTACCACCGAATTGAATTTGCATACCTCTAAATGCAGGAATATAATCAAATAAATACGGTAATAGTGATACAATAGTTAAAAAGAGAGCTCCGGCCAAAGTTATTCTGGTTAATACCCGATCCAAATATTCGGCGGTAGGTTTTCCCGGCCTAATCCCAGGAATAAATCCGCCATATTTCTTCATATTATTGGATACTTCCAAAGGATTAAAAGTTACAGCCGTGTAGAAATAAGTGAAAACAAAAATCAATACGGCATATAAGAATAAATATAATCCTCGTCCCGGATAAAATACCAATAAAAACTTATACAACCAATGTGTATTTGGTAGCCATTGCCCCAAAGTCGGTGGAAAAGCTAATAACGACGATGCAAAAATGATTGGAATCACACCGGCTTGATTAACCTTCATCGGTAAGAAAGTTGAACCTCCACCGTACATACGACGACCTACTACTCTTTTTGCATATTGGACCGGAATTTTACGTTCGCCCTGAGTTACGAATACTACTCCGGCGACGATCAGTACCCCTAAAATAGCAAAGGCAATGATACTTATGAAAGAAGTCCCTACCCCTTTTGAACTGACTGTGCTTAAGGTAGTAATGGCGCTTGGTATGAGTTGGCCGACAATACCGGCAAAGATAATCATGGATATTCCATTACCGATACCGCGTTCAGAAAGAACTTCGCCTAACCACATCAGGAAAACGGAACCAGTAATTAAAGTCGAGATAATTAAGACAAAGTCCCAAGTGGTCGGGTTCAATAAAGCCCCTCTTAAACTCAAGGCCATTGCCGAACCCTGAATAAGCGCTAAGATTACCGTACCATATCTGGTATATTGCGAAATAATTTTTCGTCCCTCAACGCCTTCTTTGGCCAAAGCTTCCAATTTGGGAATGACCATAGTCAAAAGGTTCAAAATGATAGACGATGTAATATACGGACTAACGCTCATTGCAAAGACCGACATTTTCCGGAGAGCACCACCGGCCATTAGATCCAGAAGACCGAAAAGATTGTTGTCTCCACCAAAAATATTAGCCAAACCTTGAGGATCCCACGGTCCCGGAACTGGGATATGCGCTCCCAACCGGAAAATACCTATTAGAGCCAGGGTCCAAAAAATTTTCTTCCTTAAATCAGGAAGTTTAAAAGCGGTTTTAATCGCTTCCAGCAATTAAATCACCTCCGCTTTACCACCGGCTTTTCAATCTTAGCAATTGCCGATTTACTAAATCCATTACTTTTAACAGTTAATTTCTTGGTAACTTCACCATTACCCAAAATCTTAACTCCATCAGCTTTCTTTTTAATAATGCCCTTTTCCAACAATACATCCGGTGTCACTTCGGTACCATTATCGAAAAGATTTAGCTTATCCAAGTTGACCTCAACCCATTCACGTTTGAACTTATTAGTAAAACCGCGTTTTGGTAGTCTGCGTTGAAGCGGGGTTTGACCGCCTTCAAATGCAGGTCCTTTACCACCACCGGATCGGGCTTTTTGGCCTTTATGTCCTTTGGTGGAGGTTTTGCCCATACCGGAGCCTATTCCCCGGCCAATGCGCTTCGGGGTTTTTTTGGCCCCTTCAGCTGGTTGCAAATCATATAATTTCATCAGAGGATACCCCCTACGCCTCTATTACTTCGACTAAATGTTCGACCGATTTAATCATGCCACGGATAGCCGGGTTATCCGGTTTCTCTATGGTTTGATTTAGTCTTTTAAAACCTAAAGCTTTAATAGTATCTTTTTGGACTTGGGTACGACCAATAGCACTGTTTTTCCAAGTTATTTGAATCATTTTGCCATCGCTTTTTTTTCTTGGCATTAAACTCCCCTCCTAACCGAGGATCTCTTCTACGGTTTTGCCGCGGGTCGCAGCAACTTGTTCTGCTTTCTTAAGACCCTTTAATCCGGTGATCGTGGCGTTAACAACATTTATTGCATTAGCCGAACCAAGGGATTTAGTTAAAATATCCCTAATACCGGCTGATTCTAAAACCGCACGAACCGGTCCGCCTGCGATAACTCCAGTACCAGGAGCGGCAGGTTTCAAAAGGACTTTTCCAGCTCCAAAAATTCCTTCAATTTGGTGTGGAATAGAAGTGCCTTTCATTGGAACTTCGATCAAATTCTTTTTTGCATCTTCAATACCTTTACGAATCGCTTCCGGTACTTCAGCAGCTTTACCAAGACCAGTTCCGACATGTCCTTTACCGTCGCCGACAACTACCAAAGCGCTGAAACTGAATCTTCTACCACCTTTAACAACTTTGGCGACCCGATTGATATGAACAACTCTTTCGGTTAATTCCAGTTGTGTAGGGTCGATACGTTTCATCTAATTTTCACCCCTTGCCTAAAATTCCAGACCACTTTCTCTAGCAGCTTCCGCCAAGGCTTTTACCCGGCCGTGATAAATCTGACCACCTCGGTCAAAAACAACCTGTTTAATCCCTTTAGCTATCGCTTTTTGACCAATAGCATTTCCAACGGCTTTTGCTGCATTAATATTTCCACATTTACCCTTTAATTTCGATTTCACCTCAGGGTCAACGGTTGAAGCAGTCATTATGGTTGTTCCGTTTGAATCATCGATTAATTGAGCATATATATGATTTAAACTGCGGAACACACTTAATCTTGGACGTTCGGTGGTTCCGGAAATCTTTTTGCGCAAACGCACGTGACGACGTAATCTAGCGACACGGCGATCGGGTCTATGGAACATTTTCAGTCACTCCCTTCCCGAATCCTATTTCTTAGCGGCTTTGCCCGCTTTACCGGCTTTTCTCCGGATTATTTCGGATTCATATTTGATACCTTTACCCTTATAAGGCTCAGGTTCCCGTACGGCCCTTATTTCAGCAGCCATTTGACCTACAATCTGTTTGTCAATTCCCTTGACCATAATTTTATTGGGAGCGGGAACATCAAACTCAATTCCCGGTAACGGTTGAATTTCTACCGGATGGGAATAACCCATTGTTAGGACCAAATTATTTCCTTGTTTAGCAGCGCGGTATCCTACACCGTTAATATCCAGGGCTTTTGTATAACCATTAGTTACACCGTTGATCATATTGAAAACTAAAGTCCGAGTCAAACCGTGTAAAGAACGATGTTCCTTTTGATCAGAAGGCCGCTCTACATTAATAATACCGTTATCTTGAGATATTTTCATCTCGGGATGAACAACTTGTTGTAGTTCCCCTTTGGGACCCTTAACCTTAACAGTATTTCCCAAAATATCGACTTGTACTCCCTGGGGTATAGTAATAGGTTTTCGTCCAATACGAGACATTAATAACACCCCCGATCTTTATCAGTTGTCAGTTAACAGTAAACACTTATCAATCTGAAAGTCACTAATTACTGCTCACTATTCATTGATTGTAATCTTACCATAAATAACAAATAACTTCACCGCCGACCCCTTCGACACGGGCTTTACGGTCAGTCATAATTCCTTTGGATGTAGATAATACTGCAATTCCCAAACCGCCTAAAACCTTAGGAATCTCATCTTTTTGAGCATAAACCCTTAAACCGGGTTTACTGATTCTCTTAAGACCCGAGATTGCATTTTCCTTACCCACATATTTTAGATGAACCCGAAGCGTCCCTTGTTTACCGTTATCAACAAACTCTTGGTCTAAAATATAACCTTCTTCTTTAAATATTTTTGCCAATTCTTGTTTGACCTTGGAAAAAGGAATTTCAACCGTTTTATCCCTTGCAGTAGACGCATTACGAATCCGGGTTAACATATCGGCGATTGGATCAGTCATAACCATTTAAAGAACCTCCTTTCATAAACGAAAGACCCAGCACTAAACATAATCCTATTTAAAATAAATTACCAACTAGCTTTAGTTATGCCTGGAAGCTCACCACGGTGGGCTAATTTACGGAAGCAGATCCGGCACATTCCAAATTTACGCATATAGGCATGAGGACGACCACAAATTTGACAGCGGTTATGCCGTCGGACCGTAAATTTAGGGGTGCGTTTCGATCTGATAACCATCGAAGTCTTCGCCATTTTTAACCCTCCTTTTGGTTAAGCCCTAAAGGGCATTCCCATTAACTTCAAAAGTTCCAAAGCTTCTTCATCATTTTTTGCAGAGGTTACGATCACAATATCCATTCCTCTTAATTTATCTACCTTATCATAGTTGATTTCCGGAAAGATTAATTGATCGCGAACTCCCAGCGTATAATTGCCCCTACCGTCGAATGATTTCGAAGATGTACCTCTAAAATCCCTAATCCTCGGTAAGGCGATATTAAACAATTTATCAAGAAAATAATACATTCTTTTACCCCTAAGGGTTACTTTACACCCGACCGGCATACCAGCTCTTACCTTGAAAGCGGCGATCGACTTTTTCGCTTTAGTCACAACTGGTTTTTGACCGGAAATTGCAATCAAATCGTTGACTGCCGAATCAATAGCCTTCGCGTCTTGAGTGGCATCGCCGACCCCCATATTAATAACTACTTTCTTGATTTCCGGGATTTCCATTACATTCGAATATCCGAATCGGCTCTTTAAACCGGGTACTACTTCTTTTTTGTATTTCTGTTTAAGCCGCGACACTGGTCGCACCTCCCTCCATTACTAATCCAAAGTTTTACCGCAGTTACGGCAAATTCTAACAACCCCACCATCTACTGCCCGTTCTCTACGCAGTCGAGTCGGTTGATTGCACCCTGAACATACTACCATAACTTTAGAAGTTCGTAGCGGTAAAGATTTATCGATTACTCCGCCCTGAGGGTTATTTTGGGTAGGTTTGGCATGCTTCTTAGCCAAATTTATACCTTCAACGATAACCGCCTCAATATCAGGTAAAACTCTTTGAATTTTTCCACGTCGGCTTTTGTTTTTACCGGAGATAACGACAACTTCATCGCCTTTTTTTAAATTGCGGACTGACATTTAAATCCTCCTCTCGGGCCATTACAAAACTTCAGGGGCTAATGATACGATCTTCATAAAATTCTTGTCGCGAAGCTCACGAGCAACCGGCCCAAAGATACGTGTCCCTCTGGGATTCATTTGGTCATTTAAGATTACAGCAGCGTTATCATCAAACCTGATATATGAACCGTCCGGTCTCCTAGTTTCCTTAACAGTACGGACGACGACTGCTTTCACCACATCGCCTTTTTTAACACCGGCTATTCCAGTGCTTTTTCTAGCAGCGGTGAGAGGTAAAGCATCTTTAACAACCGCAATAATCAGGTCCCCAACCCTGGCATATCGTTTTTTTGAGCCGCCTAAAACTTTAATGCACATAACTTTTTTCGCTCCGGAGTTGTCTGCGACATTTAAATAACTCTCTGATTGAACCACGGCCGGTACCTCCTTTCACGAAATTATTTTGCTTTATCAATGATATTAACCACACGCCATCTCTTATCCTTACTAAGAGGACGAGTTTCCATTACTTTTACTTTGTCCCCGACTTTACATTCGTTAGCCTCGTCATGAGCTTTAATCTTGCTGGTAAGTTTGACAATCCTGCCATAAAGCGGGTGCCTGACCAGTCGTTGAACAGCGACTACCACTGTCTTTTCCATTTTGTCACTAACGACCATACCTATCCTAGTTTTACGAAGAGCGCGATCACTCATTATAAATCCTCCTTCCGACACCGGTCAATCAAGCCTGACCCGCTTTTAGTTCATGTTCATGCAAGACAGTTTTAACGCGAGCGATACTTTTGCGAACATCTCTAACCCTCATTGGATTATCCAATTGTCCGGTAGCCAGTTGAAAACGTAAATTAAATAACTCTTCTTTAAGGCTCACTAATTGTTTTTGTAATTCATCAATTGTCATTTCTCTAACTTCTTTACTTTTCATGGACTTCTCCACCCGCTTCCTCTCTTGTTATGATCTTACATTTGATCGGAAGTTTATGAGCAGCCAGTTGAATAGCTTCACGGGCTATTTGTTCCTCGACTCCGGTAACTTCAAATAAAACCCGGCCTGGTTTTACTACGGCAACCCAGTGTTCCGGAGAACCCTTTCCACTACCCATACGGGTCTCAGCAGGTTTAGCCGTAACTGATTTGTCTGGGAAAATTTTAATCCAAACTTTACCGCCTCTTTTAATGTGTCTGGTTAAGGCGATACGGGCCGCTTCGATTTGAACGTTGGTTATCCAACCGGGTTCCATAGCTTGTAGGCCATAATCCCCATGAATCAACTGGGATCCTCTAATAGCCTTACCTTTCATCCGGCCACGGTGTAACTTACGGTATTTAACTCGTTTTGGCACTAACATTTCAAACTCCTCCTTCAGCTTTCGCTTTAACCCGTTTCTTAGCCGGGAGGATTTCGCCTTTGTAAATCCATACTTTAACGCCAATCTTACCGTAGGTAGTATTAGCTTCGGCAAAACCATAATCAATATCCGCTCTTAAAGTATGAAGCGGTACTTTTCCTTCACTATACCCTTCGGTTCTGGCAATTTCAGCGCCCATTAACCGACCGCTACATGAGACTTTGACACCTTGAGCACCTAATTTCATTGCCCGACCGATAGCTTGTTTCATGGTACGTCGGAACGATACCCGCCGTTCGAGTTGAAACCCAATGTTTTCAGCCACTAATTGAGCAGTTAACTCCGGTACTTTAACTTCAGCGATATTTAATTGGACTTGCTTGCCGGAAAACTTCTCAATTTCTTTCCGAATCAATTCAACTTCAGTTCCCTGCCGACCAATTACCATTCCGGGTCTCGCGGTGTGAATGGTAACTTTAAGCCGATTGGCAGCTCTTTCAATCTCAATTTTAGCAACTCCTGAAGCGTAAAGACGTTTCTTAACATAATTTCGAATTTTTACGTCTTCCAGGATCAGGTTGGCGTATTCTTGCTTTTTGGCAAACCAACGACCGTCCCAATCCTTAATAACTCCTACTCTAAATCCGATGGGATGGACCTTCTGACCCATTTTAGCCCTCCTTCTCCGCCACAACAATCGTAATATGACTGGTCTTCTTATGAATTGCCGAAGCACGACCTTGGGCCCTAGGCATGAATCTTTTCATGGTCGGGCCTTGATCAACATAAGCTTCGGAAACGTACAAATTATCCCGGTTCATTTTGTGATTGTTTTCGGCATTGGCAATCGCCGAATTTAATACTTTACTGATGATTTCTGCAGCAAATCTTGGTGTAAACTTCAAAATAGTTTGCGCGTCGCCCACCTTTTTCCCTCGAATCATATCGATCACTTGCCGGGCTTTTCGGGGAGCTATCCGCGAGAAACGAACTACTGCTTTAGCATTCAAAATATATCCCTCCCGCTAAATCCAGGTAAAAATCATTTTACGCCTGTAGTTTTTTCCGAGTGACCATGACCACGGAAAGTACGGGTAGGAGCAAATTCCCCCAATTTATGTCCGACCATATCTTCGGTGATATAAATCGGAACATGCTTTCTGCCGTCATGAATGGCAATTGTATGTCCTACCATCTCAGGAAAAATTGTGGATCTCCTGGACCATGATTTTATTACTTTCTTCTCACTTTTGGAGTTCATATCCGTAATCTTTTTTAAAAGACTAATTTCGATAAACGGACCTTTTTTCAATGAACGTGACACTTTTGTTCCCCTCCTAACTCCTTACGCCTATTTCCCGCGCCGTTTGACAATCAAGCGGTCAGAGGCTTTATGCTTACGGGTGCGGTGTCCCAATGCCGGTTTACCCCAAGGAGTAACCGGATTCCTACCGATCGGAGAACGACCTTCTCCACCTCCGTGAGGATGATCAACCGGATTCATAACTACACCGCGGTTGGAAGGCTTAAAACCTTTCCAACGAGAGCGTCCTGCTTTACCACTAGAAATATTCTCATGTTCGACATTTCCCACTTGACCGATGGTAGCCATACAGTTCACTGGGACTAGACGCATTTCGCCCGATGGGAGCCTAATATTAGCATAATTGCCTTCTTTAGCCATTAACTGCGCCCCTGCACCAGCAGTTCGTACCAATTGCCCACCACTATTTCGCTTCAGTTCGATATTATGAATAATCGTTCCAACCGGAATATTAGTAAGCGGTAAAGCATTTCCGGGTTTAATATCCGCATTAGGACCGGCTAACACCATATCACCGACATTCAATCCTAAAGGGGCTAAAATATAGCGTTTTTCTCCGTCAAGATAATGCAAAAGCGCAATTCTGGCTGAACGGTTAGGGTCATATTCAATAGCTGCAACTTTAGCGGGAATATCAAATTTATCCCTTTTAAAATCGATAACGCGATACATTCGTTTATGACCGCCGCCACGGTGTCGGATAGTCGTTTTACCGGAAGAATTACGTCCACCTTTAGATGATAAAGGTTCCAATAAAGATTTTTCCGGTACTTTTTTGGTGATCTCCTTAAAATCGGAGACCGTCATAAATCTTCTGCCAGGCGAGGTTGGCTGGTATTTTCTTACCGGCATCTTCCTGACCTCCCAACTTTCTTTAATGATAAAGTATCTACTCTGGCCTATCGAATTCGTAATCTAGCTCAGATAAACTGGTTCCTTACGACTGGCCATAGCTTTTCTATGTCCTGACTAATACTATTACGTTCCTTCAAAGAACTCAATTCGGCTACCGGCTTCCAAAGTAACAATCGCCCGTTTCCAACTGGGCCGACGGCCTTCATTACGTCCCATTCTCTTGATCTTTCCTAAACGGTTAAAAGTGTTAACTGTTTTCACTTTAACTTTAAAGATTTCTTCGATCGCTTGTTTGATCTGGGTTTTGTTCGCTTTAGGATCGACCAAAAAGCAGTATTTGTTTTCTTCCATTAGTGTGGTAGTTTTTTCAGTTATTAACGGGCGTTTGACAAGATCTCTCGCTTCCATTACGCCAACGCCTCCTCTACCTTACTTACGGCATCTTTGGTGATTACCAAATGATCATGGGCTAGAATATCATAGACATTAATGCCTTCGCTAGTTAATGTAATCACACCGGGAATGTTTCTCGCCGATTTATCAACGAAATCCTCATGTTCTACAGTAACAATAATTGCTTTATTGGCTTTTAATTTTTCTAAGATACTTACCATTGTTTTAGTTTTTGGTTCCGAAATCGGTAGGGAATCAACCACAATCAATTCACCGGCTTCTACTTTGGCTGATAAAGCGGACCTTAATGCTTGGCGACGCGCTTTCTTGGGTAAATTGTATTTATAATCGCGAGACATCGGACCAAAGACAATTCCGCCACCGGTCCATATTGGTGAACGCCGGGTGCCATGTCTAGCCTGGCCGGTTCCTTTTTGACGCCAAGGTTTATGACCACCGCCTTTTACCATGGACCTAGTTTTAACAGCCACAGTACCAAGCCGCCGTGACGCCAATTGCATGGTAACAGCCTCATGCAACAAGGCCTTATTGACCTTTGCGCCAAAAACCTGATCGTTTAAGGTGATTTCGCCTACCTGTGAGCCTTTAATATTATAAACAGGTACGGTCGGCATCGTTTTTCCTCCTCGTTACAAACTGAAATCAGTTATTTATTTCCTTTAGCACGGATTACGGTCTCTTTGATGACCACAAAAGAACCGTTAGCACCAGGTATTGATCCTTTAATTAACAATAGATTCCGCTCAGGGTCAACTTTAGCGACCTGTAAGCCTTGAACCGTAGTTCTTTCACCGCCCAAACGCCCAGGAAGTTTTCTGCCTTTAAATACCCGGGCCGGATCAGTTGCGCCGAGCGAACCGGGGCGGCGGTGATACATTGAGCCGTGAGTCATAGCAGCTCGGTTGAAATTCCACCGTTTAATGACACCGGCAAAGCCTTTGCCTTTAGAAGTCCCGGTGATATCAACAAATTCACCTTCATTGAAAACATCTGCCTTGATTTCTTGACCAAGATCATAATTCTCACCGGAATCCACCCGAATCTCTCGGAGAAACCGCAATGATTTAACTCCGGCTTTATTGAAATGACCCTTCATCGGTTTATTAACTAAACGCTCTTTTTTCTCGGCAAAACCGAGTTGAATAGCATCATATCCATCGGTAGCGACTGATTTCTTTTGGACTACCAAACACGGTCCAACCTCAACAACCGTAACCGGAATCGCTTGTCCTTCAGGGCTAAAAATTTGTGTCATTCCGACTTTTTTACCTAAAATACCTTTGGCCATTTCTGACACCTCCTTACTAGAAACCCAGTATTATTAGAGCTTAATCTCAATATCAACGCCAGCCGGAAGATCTAGCCTCATTAAGGCATCAACCGTTTTGGAACTGGGGTCTAAAATATCGATTAGCCTTTTATGAGTCCGCATTTCAAACTGTTCTCGAGAATCCTTATCAACATGAACCGACCGGAGAATAGTATAGATGTTTTTTTCGGTTGGAAGTGGAATTGGCCCAGACACATATGCGCCCGTCCTTTTCGCCGTCTCTACAATCTTCTCCGCTGATTGGTCAAGCAATTTATGATCAAACGCCTTAAGGCGGATTCGGATTTTCTGAGTGGCCATAATCGTTCCCTCCTCTTAGTGAAGGCTTAATATTATATCAAGCCAAATCATTATTGAAACGGGCATACCCATTATTTCTCAGCAAGCATGCCCGCCCGCATTAATTATTCAATAACCTTGGTAACCACACCGGCGCCGACGGTGCG
>JAAYEK010000114.1 GCA_012728785.1 Bacillota bacterium
CTATATCGTACATTTTTTCATCCCTTTATTATTAGTTGGTAGTGCCTTAATTTTCAAATAATTTACATGTTAAGATTTAAGTCATTTCATTTTTCTTGCAACAATTCTATACGATGCATGTACATGTTTTTCCACGCCGGGATGTTCATCATTGAAAATGTATGCTTTTGATTGGATAATTTCCCAATTTTTATCCTGATACATTGATTCCAATTCTCCTTCAGCCGCTAACCCTTTAACATAGGGAGCTATATCATAGGAAGCCGGTACTTTATTCGTGAAGATCTGGATGATATGTAATCCGCCAATATTAGTGCCATATTTCGCTTTTGAGATGAACTCTTTCCATTTTTCCTTATCTACAAAATGTAAAACACCATGGGACATAACTAGATCATATTGACCAGTTCTTATCGAAACTTTTCCATAAAGCCTCGATAGCTTGGTTCGGTCTGGTTCCAAATGTGGTTACGGTATCATCCAAATATGATTTTTCCCAAAAAGCCTTGTTCATCTTTTACTCCGTGGTATTATGTTATAAACTGCAAAGTCTAACTATCAACATAGCGCGCGATAGGAAGGGGCATTCTTTGCATCCTGCACTAACAAAATGTATTTATAATACCCAAAAAATTCTCTCAATAAGGAATATATATCCCTTAACTCAAAGAAATCAGCATGAGCAGAAAAAACCTTTTCAATACCAACTTTAGAAAATGCAAGTCTGGTTCTTGTAACGTGATAGTATTGCGTGATAATTAATGCAGACTTAAAACCAAAGCTTTCCATTATCAATTTTGAATTTATTGCTGTTAAATAAGTGTTTTTCCCTCTACTATCTATGATAATGACTTTTGAAGGAATTCGATTATTTATCAAATAATCTCTCATAACTTCCGCTTCATCAAAACCTTCTTTACCAATACCACCGCTCACAATAATGTATCTAAAAAAGCCCTTATGATATAATTCAACAGCTTTATCTAATCGACTTTTCAAACGGTTTGATGGCTGTCCATTGTTATCAACTTTATTTCCCAAAACAATTCCTAAATCAGCTTTATTTAAATTGTCATTGAGGCCATCAAAAATAATTAAACCAATATGTATGCCAAACCAAGCTACACATAATATTACTATGGTTTTCAAAAATTGCTTCATCGTTATACTCTTTCATTGAAATAATAGACATACAAAACCAACCCTAAAGCCTGAGTCTTTCGACTAACATCTATAACTCACGACATCGTTGAGGATAAGTGATACTTCGACTTACCGAAGCCTTGAACCATGGAAGGTTGGCTGGCCGATCATATTTCAGATTTCCTGTTTATCTTTAATAAACCTATTTTTCATAATAATATCATTAATCTTGTCATAGTCATATAATGCCTCATCTGAATACCGTTTTAAAATACGTATTTTTAGTGATTTCAAGTCACTTTCATTTGCAAAGGAACTATATTCATACAATCTTTTATAACTTCCCTCAGTTCCATAACTTTTATATATTTTTTTATACTCTTTTTTGAACTTTTTTGAATCGATTTCTTTATCCTTTTTAAATTCATCAATCATACTTGGCAAATCATCTAACATATTTAATGATTCTAGAGCAAAATCTCTTGCTTTTGGATCGGCTTCGTTTTGGATCACAGAATTAAAAAACTCTTTGCTTTCGCTCAAATTTGTTATTAGCATTTCAAGACTACTTAAAATTAATAATTTAATTTGCGAATCTGTTTCTTTCCAATATTGAATTATTAATTGCTCCTTTGAATCATATGATAAAAACCATTTTCCAAGCATTACGATAGAGTTAAAACGGATGTTTCTGTTCTCATCATCGATATATTGTAATAAATACGGAACTTCGTTATCTCCACCTGGACCAAATGTAAATATTACTTTCCAATATTCTTGCTTGGGATCAACTTTTAAAGCGTCAAATTTATTCTCAAACAATTTTTCACTTGAATATGAATTTGTAATAAGTAATGAAAAAAACATAAGGGCAAAAATAATATATGCTATCCGTTTCATTTTTTTCCTCCAGTTTTTTTATTTGGCCTTGCCCAGGAAGGGCCAGCCACGAGGACTGCTATTTCGTATATCGTCTTCGCGTTACCGACGTCGATACAGCTTAGTGTATTCGACTTAGCTGAATCGTGATAATACTTAGTCGCCACGCGGACTATACGCATTGCGTAAAAAACATAACCCAGTATTGTTGTATATTCGGTAGTCCTTCATGAATCACAGTTATTGAAGTACCATTTATTAGATGTATCAAATCAATATAGTACTAGTAATACCATAGTCATATTTTACCATGAACTTTATAAGTTAACAAATTTATATTCCATTCCCTTAGAACAATGAAACATACCTCAAGTTAAATTAAAGATTTCACCATGAAGATCAGATATTCCATCATGAATATGAAAGATTCCATCGGGAATATAAAATATTCATTTAAGAAAATGAAATATTCCAGCAAGAAAATTAGATATTCATTTAAGAACGTAAAGATTCTTGATGGAATGTTAAATATTCCACCATGAAAATGAAAGATTCAACCATGAAGATCGGATATTCCATCAAGAAAATGAAAGATTTCATCATGAAGATAAAATATATCACGTGAATATGAAATACTTTGAACAAAAATAAACAATCTCGCAATAAATAAAAAAGCCGCTTAAATAAGCGGCTTAATGCTTAACCCCAAAAAGACTTTTGAGTAGTAAAGCATACTCCTAGGATATCCGGACCAGTATGGGTACCGATAACCGGCGATATCCGAACCAAAGGAACCGGTTGGCCGGAAGCTTTCTCCAATAGCAGGGCATATTCATCGGCTTCCTCCCAGTTATCGCCATAATGAAGTCCCACCTGTTCTATGCCTAGGGTGTCGATATCTTTTTTAAATAATTCCAAAACTCGACTTTTAGCAGCATTTAAAGTACGGACTTTCTCATAGACGGTCATAGTCCCTTGTTGGTCAAACCAGATTACCGGCTTAATTTGGATCATTGAACCGATCAGTGCCTGAACACCGTTGAGCCTGCCGCCTTCATACAAATAGCGTAAAGACTCCACAAGCATATAGACCCTGGTTCGGTTGCGCATATCTTCAAGAGATGCTATAATCTCTTCTCGTCTTTTTCCGGCGGTGGCCAATTCGGAAGCCTTTCTAGCCAAAGCGCTTTGGTTAATACCGCTTTGATAAGAGTCGAAAATGGATATTTTGTCCGTATCGAGCATTTGCTTTGCTAAACTAGCGGAGTTTGAAGTCCCGGAGATACCGCTGGAAATTGTAATGCAGACTACTTCATCACCGGCTTCGATGATCGGCCGAAATGTTTCTAAAAAAGAGTTGGGGTCCGGTTGGGAAGTGGTAAACTTGACTCCGCCCCGTTGTCGTTGATAAAATTCCTCATAAGAAATTTCCAGCAACTCTTTTTTGGCGATGTCGCCCTCTCTGATGTATAAAGGGACGGGGATTATATTATGTTTGCTATAATCGTGGAGAGTAAAAGAAGCGGTAGTATCAGTTACAATTCTAATCATCCGATCTGGCTCCATTCTGTCAAAATATAATAATAAATATTCACCTTAGATCGGAAACTTCCTTTTTTAAAATCAATATTTTTACTTCAAGGTAATTTTAGGAAATGATCTGGGCGATTTTTCAGAAAAGGATCCAAAGAATTATCTTAAATCAAGAGGTTCTTTTTTTGATGCGCCGAATAAATAGATATGATCTGTTACAGGTAACGAATGTGACTATCTGGATCGGAAAACCGACCAATTTTGGATTGCTTGGATGTTACGTAGATGAATACTTATTGACTATTTTTTAGCTTAGGTGGAAATAGATGAAGCGGATGGAGATCGTTCGGGAGATGGCCCCGGAGGAAAAGGAATTACAAAAAAAAAGGGTGGAATTGGCCGAGTTAGAAGTAAAACTAGCCCAGCGGGAATTAGAATTAGTGACTCTCCAGGGAGAGTTAAACGCATTTCAAAACCGGTATCTGCAAACGCTAGGCAAGTTATTTGCGGAATTGGACGCCATTTTAGCAGAGCTTGCCGCAGTTCAAGCCTTAAAAAGACCGAAGAACCATAAAGCATGGCATAAAGCCGAACAAGCCCGGGCTAAAGCTGAAGAGTCAGCTAGAAGCGCTAATGAAGCCAAGGATAAGTCTAAAAGTTTTAAACCTTCGGAAAGGCTTAAAAAGTTGTATCGCGATATTGCCAAACATTTTCACCCCGATCTTGCGGGAGAAGAAAAAGAACGCGCCGAATACCAGCGGATCATGGCTGAAGCTAATCAAGCATACAAAAATGGTGATGCCAAACAGCTGGAAAAATTATTTAACCGGGGGAAACACAGTCCGGAATTTGTTAAAGGCTTTGGCGCCGGAGTTGATTTAGTTCGGGTAATCCGAAAGATTGCCGGGATTGAAGAAAGACTTAACCAAATTACTTCCGAAATGGCGGCCATCAAAGATTCTTCGCTATTTCAACTAAAAACCAAGTATGAAGCAATGTTGGAGAAAGGGATCGATCTTTTAACCGAAATGGCCGGTTATCTAAACCGGCAGATAACAGATGCATGTATCCGCCTGTCTAAAGCTAAAAAACTATTGAATGAGGTGTTGGAAAACGGCCCGCAAAGTTTCTAAAACAAAAACGTCCTTGGCACTGCTCGAGGATGAAGAACTGACTGATTATTCCGCTGCCCTATATCTGAGAGGATTAAAAATCATTAAAGACTTGGAAAAAGAAGCGGTCATTTCTTTTCCCGATCCCGCACTGGATATGGCGGTAAGGATCGCGGTTAATAAAACTTGTGGAAATTTAAAATACAAAGATGTTAAAGACCTAAAGGTATTAAACGCGCCACGCCGAAAAATATCCAATTTGAGCGGGATCGAACAATTGACTTCATTAAGAGAGCTCTATTTGATGGGGAATGAAATCAGTTCTCTTGAACCTCTTAATCAACTTGACGGGCTTTACAGCTTGAACCTATCCCATAATCGAATCAGCGAAATAAACAGTTTAGCGAAGATGAATAAATTGACCCGGCTTTATTTGGGACGAAACCAGATTAACAATATTCGCGTCTTATCTGGATTGGTGAGTTTAAAAGAATTGATCCTATCCTATAATGAAATTGAGGATGTGCGGTCTTTAACAGGTTTGACCCGTTTGGAAGAGCTTCACTTAACAGGGAATAACATTCACGAAATAAAAGGATTTGAACGATTAAAGAAACTACGGACCCTATCATTATCCGGAAATCGGATCGCTCAGATCGATAATTTGACTAATCTGAAAGGCATGGAGAAACTGTGGCTCAGTCATAATTCCATCAGTAATCTGAACGGCATTAAAGGAATGAAGAAACTGCATCTATTGTATTTGGGTTCCAATCAAATTCGGGAGATTGATGCCTTGGCTCCGTTGAAAGATTTAAAAGATCTGGATTTATCCGACAATTTAATCCAAAATATTCGTTCACTAGTTAGCAATAATAGCTTAAGTGAATTGAGATTATCCAAAAACCAAGTCCGCAATATTAATGTTTTGCTGAGTTTAAAAAAGCTAGGAATTGTTGAACTTGACCATAACCCAATCCATCCCAATGAAAACGCTGCGTGCAGGCATGTTTTGGTTCAATTAGCGAAACGTGGCTGTTTGATTAAGTTCTAAGGAAAGAGAAGAAGGGTCTATTAATGGCGGGTGTTGAGATATTTTAAAATCGCTCTTTTTTCCGGATTATTGTCACAAAGCTCAATGAATTGACGGATTTGGCCGCGTTGGGCTGGGGTCCCGTTAACTGCTAAATTGCCAATCTGAAAATAGTTACTGACTAAAATTTCATCGGCTCCATAGGTGGAAAGCTCATCTTGGCGCCGGTGGGAGTGGCTTTTGAATTTTTGGTCGGTGTCATCCCATAGGTAACGAACTTTACTAGAAATAGATAAGGCGGCTTCCAATTCTTTGTCTGAGGTCCGGCTATTCAAATAGTTAATTTTAGTATCGAGATCGATGAAATAAGACCCTGCAGCTATCCCTGTTTCCATTACAGAAGCTGAATATCTTTTAATAAAATTTGGCCCGGGTTCGTCTTGGTATACCGGGTAGCGGAGGACTTCTTTAAGCTGAGGGGCTTTTAGATCATACCAATGGTCTTGATATACTCCGGGCTGATTAGGATGATCGCTTCTAGCAGTAATAACCAACCAAACTCGTTCTGCAATCGTAACCGTACGGTAAATCGGTTCCGACGAAGCCTGGTTAGGCAGATCGATCTGACCGTAAAAATTCCAGACCCGGTTTTTAATAATAAAAAACAAATACTGCCAATCATTTGATTCTTGATCGGCGATAGTATAAGCATAAAGCGGTCCTTCACCGGGAGCGATTTCCAAGTTAAAAGACTCCCTCAAAGAAGGACTGCTTTTAGCAAACAGGTCCGACTTGATTTTTAATTCAGCCCAGATTTTTTCAATCGCCTGGAGTTCGTTATTTTGAATCTTGGCAATTATATCGGTTGTCGATTGTTTTTGCGGCTTATCAATGGGAGTGACTGAGGTGATACGGGAGAATATCTTTGGAAAATTTTCCGGGAAGGCCAATAGAGAAAGGCCTTTAAGATTATCAAGATTACTAAGATGTTGCGAAATGAAGAACATAATAGTCAACAATACCGAATATTTCAGGAGTTTAGTCATGGCCCCCTCCGATAATAACCGAGCAATCGGTAAAACATTCCCTATATATATATTCGGTAATTTTCCGAAAGAATTTAGCTTTCTGCCTAATAATCAATACTCGAGTCGGCAGTGATAAATTGATCAAAGCCGGGTCTTTTATGATCCGGCTTTGATTTGATCAACAAATAGCGATTCTATTATTGAAGTTTAGCGTGGTATTCCTGAACCGATTTTACACCGGTGGGATTTTGGCGTTGGGCGGCGATGCCCTTGGCGGAAGCAAGAGCCGCAGCAAGGGTTGTCATATAGGGAACTTTATATTTGATCGCTGTCTTTCGAATATAGGAGTCATCCTGTTGACTGCTTTTGCCGATGGGGGTATTGATTACCAAATTAATCTCCCGGTTCATAATGGCATCAACAATGTTCGGCCTACCTTCTTGAAGTTTATTAACCATTTCAGCCTCAATATTACGTTCGGTTAAGAATTGATAAGTGCCGCGAGTGGCTTTGATTTTAAAGCCTAGACCGGCAAATTCCCGGGCAATTTCGTAAACGGTGGAATCTTTTTCAGCGACGCTGATTAGAACGGTGCCCTCAACCGGAAGGGATGTCTGAGTGGCCTCCTGAGCTTTATAAAAGGCCCGGCCGAAACAATCAGCCATACCTAAGACTTCGCCGGTGGAACGCATTTCCGGTCCTAACAGGGGATCGACCTCAGGGAACATATTAAAGGGAAAAACCGCTTCTTTAACTCCAAAATGGGTTATTTTCCGGTTCGTCAGACCCAAATCGGCTATTTTTTTACCGAGCATAACCTGAGTGGCAAGGCGGGCCATGGGAATGTTACAAACCTTGGATACTAAAGGCACAGTCCGGGAGGCCCTGGGATTAGCTTCAAGAACATATACTTGGCCGTCGGCGATGGCGTACTGGATGTTCATCAATCCGACTACATGCAGTTCCTGGGCAATTTTCTTTGTATATTCCCGGATGGTTTTCAAATGTTGTTCCGAAATACTTACTGGGGGAATGATACAAGCGGAATCCCCGGAATGAATCCCAGCCAGCTCGATATGTTCCATGACTGCCGGGACAAAAGCGTCGGAACCGTCGGCGATGGCATCTGCCTCGCATTCCAAGGCGTTATTTAGAAAACGGTCGATCAGGATTGGGCGATCAGGGGTGACTTCTACAGCATTGGCTACATATTGACGGAGCATGGTATCATCATAGACTATTTCCATACCCCGGCCGCCTAAAACATAAGATGGCCGCACCATCACGGGATAACCGATTTGTGCGGCGATCTGCAGGGCCTCTTCCAGATTACCGGCCATTCCCGATTCGGGCATGGGGATCTTTAATTCCTCCATAATCTGGCGAAAACGGTCGCGGTCTTCGGCCAAATCAATCATATCGGTTGAGGTTCCCAAGATTCGCACTCCAGCTTTGGTAAGTTCCCCAGCGATATTTAAAGGAGTCTGGCCGCCGAATTGGACGATAACCCCATCAGGTTGTTCTTTTTCATAAATACTAAGCACATCTTCTACGGTAAGGGGTTCAAAATATAATTTATCGGAAGTATCATAATCGGTAGATACGGTTTCTGGGTTGCAGTTAACCATGATGGTCTCCAATCCTAGATCGCGTAGAGCAAAGGCAGCATGGACACAACAGTAATCAAATTCGATTCCCTGACCGATTCGGTTCGGGCCGCCGCCTAGGACCATTACTTTACGATTTTCGCTTACTGGAGCTTGATCCGGTTGATTATAGGTGGAGTAATAATAGACGGCGTTATCCACTCCGCTGACTGGGACCGAATCCCAACCCTCGGTTATTCCTAAGGCTAGCCGTTGTTGTCTAAGGGATTCCTCCGAAGCATTGATCAGTTTGGCCAGATAACGGTCGGCGAAACCGTCCAGTTTTGCCTGGGTTAATAATTGATCAGGTAATTTACTGTTTTTATATTGAAGAATTTTCTCCTCCAACTCGACTAGTTCCTTCATTTGATTGATAAACCAGGTCTTGATATGGGTCAACCTACTTAGTTCTTCGATACCGGCGCCTTTGCGCAAAGCCTCATACATCAAGAATTGACGTTCACTGTTGGGTTCGCGTAACATCTCCATCAATTCCGGCAAAGTTTTTCGGTTAAAGTCTTTGGCGAATCCCAGTCCATATCGGCCGATCTCTAGGGAACGGATGGCCTTTTGGAAGGCCTCCTTATAGTTCTTCCCAATGCTCATTACCTCACCGACTGCTCGCATTTGAGTACCGAGTTTATCCTGGACGCCTTTGAATTTTTCAAAAGCCCAGCGGGCAAATTTAACCACCACATAATCGCCGGAAGGCGTATATTTGTCCAGTGTCCCGTCTCTCCAGTAGGGAATCTCGTCCAAAGTTAATCCGGCCGCCAGCATCGATGAGATTAAAGCAATGGGAAAACCGGTCGCTTTGGAGGCCAAGGCGGAGGAACGGGAAGTCCGGGGATTGATCTCAATTACTACTACTCGATCAGTTACGGGATCGTGGGCGAACTGGACATTGGTGCCTCCAATCACTTGGATGGCTTCAACGATTTTATAGGCATATTTTTGCAGGCGTTTTTGCAAATCGGGACTGATGGTCAACATCGGCGCCGTGCAATAAGAATCGCCGGTATGGACTCCCATGGCGTCCACATTTTCAATGAAACAAACGGTGATCATGTTATTATTGGCGTCCCGGACCACTTCCAGTTCGAGCTCTTCCCAACCTACGATCGATTCTTCAATTAAAACTTGACCGACCAGGCTGACGGCGATTCCTCGGCCGGCAACCGTTCTTAGTTCTTCAACGTTATAAACCAAGCCTCCGCCAGTCCCGCCCATGGTATAAGCGGGGCGGACCACAACAGGATAACCAAGCGCGGCAGCGATCTTTTCCGCCTCTTCAATGGAATAAGCAGGTTGGCTTTTGGCCATTTCTATTCCTAAGCGGTTCATGGTTTCCTTGAAGGCGATTCGGTCTTCGCCGCGTTCGATAGCGTCAATTTGAACTCCGATAACTTTGACTCCGTATTTTTCCAGTACTCCGGCATGGGCTAATTCGGCGCAAAGATTCAGAGCGGACTGCCCTCCTAGATTTGGTAAAACAGCGTCCGGTTTTTCTTTGGCGATGATTTCAGTCATTGTTTTGAGGTTGAGCGGTTCAATGTAGGTGACGTCGGCCATGGCAGGATCGGTCATGATTGTGGCAGGATTGGAATTAACCAGTACAATTTTATAACCAAGCTTACGAAGGGCTTTACAGGCCTGAGTCCCGGAATAATCAAACTCACAAGCTTGGCCAATAATTATCGGTCCGGAACCGATAATCAGAATTGAATTAATGTCGTCTCGTTTAGGCATTCTTGATTTTCCTCGCTTTCCTATTGGATTTATGGTCAACAACTTTAATGATTATAAGATTATAATTTGAAGTTATTTTCGCTTTTTGATATCTTTTTCCTCTATTTCGGAATGTTAACGTTACTTTTCAGTTTGAAAGTAATCTAATGAATCAAGGGCGGCGCTAATCACTCTAGTTTTTACCAACCAGACCTCCTTCAAATGTTTTGTTCTATAATATCATTTTTGAATCAAAAATTTAATTAATTTTCGGTTGGATTTATGATTCCACTGTAAGACTTAAAAACACTTCTTCCACCTTCCTTCCCATTTTTTCGGTGAAATAAGGTAGCGTTAATAAGTCAAGTCCGTTCGTTCTTAATGATGGTACGGTTGTTTAACGGTAAATTAAGAAAGTTGTTTCGTACACTTTTTACAGGATAAAATCGGTAAATTGGGTAATGACACATTTATCAGGGGTTTGGGTAAAAACAAGTGGAGGTATTGGTAAATTATAGTGGATATGAAGGTTTCTGATGGTTTCGGTTTTTGATGTGATCGACAAAAGCATCAACTGTCAATAATGGCTCTGGGAAATTAAATTTCCGGCCAAGTTGGGTTATATGCGGCAACTCTAGATGAAATTCTTTTAAAAGATCGTGTTCTTTAAAGACGGTCTTAGTATCGTCATCCAAAAGAACGTGTCCATCATGGAAAACTATTATCCGTTCAAAAGTTTCGGCTCCAAAATCCATGTCATGGGTGATTGCAATTACCAGTTTACCTTGGTCCCTCAATTCTTTAATGATCTGTTTTATTTTTTCTTTTCCAAGATAATCTTGAGCAATGGTGGGTTCATCTAAAATAATAATATCGGTATCCATGGCTAGAACAGCAGCGATACAAACTAATTTGCGGTCCGATAATCCTAGATCGTAGGGATGAATCAATTTAGAATTGCTCAATCCAACCATCTCCAAGGCTTTTTCGGCGCTAGCCTTGGCCTGAAGGATGGGTTGCCCGATATTAAGGGGGCCGAACATTACTTCATCAATAAGGGTCTGTTTAAAAAGCTGATCATTTGGGTTTTGGAACACCAGACCAATATATTTAGCTAATTTGGCAACGGTGGTGGTGGCGGTATTATAACCATTAATGTAGATCGAACCGGATATCGGTCTTAATAATCCTTTTAGTAATTTAACAAAAGTTGTTTTTCCGGAACCGTTTTCTCCGATTAATGCCGTTGCGGAGCGGTTGAAAGATAAGTTAATTCCTTTTATTACTTCTTCGCTCTCATGATAAGCAAAACGGAGGTCCTGAATTACAATCCTAGCGGTGTTCATAATAAGCTCCAATCTTCCGGTAAGCTTCATCAAGTTTAATTGGGTAGAAACCGTTATTAAGTTTAACTTCTAATTTCTTACATGCATTAGTAAAAACCGGAGCATTAATACCGTAACCTTCCAAGTTAAAGTGGGAGAAAACTTGATAAGGAGTATCAAAGGTAACTAGGTGACCCTGGTGTAAAAATAATATTTTCTGGGCGTACTTGCAAATTCTTTCCATTTTATGTTCGGCGATGATAACGGTCAGTCCCTGAGTACATAAATTACCAACCGCTTTAAAAACTTCTTCCGAACCTTGGGGGTCAAGTTGTGAGGTTGGTTCATCCAAGACAATAATTTCCGGTTTAAGCGCGATGATACTGGCAATAGCCAAGCGTTGCATTTGGCCGCCGGAAAGAGATAAAGGGTTTCGGTCTTGATAATGCTCAATATTTAATAACTTTAAAGCCCAGTCAATCCGGTCGATCATTTCCGAACGTGAAAAACCGTTATTTTCAAGGCTGAAGGCTACTTCCTCATAGACCGTAAGTTTTACCCCACTTATCTGGGAGAAGGGATTTTGAAAAACAATACCAATCTTTGAAGCCAGTTTGCTTAAGGGAACTTTTGATGCTTCCATATCATCCACCATCACACGCCCACCGTATGCACCGCGAAAAAATTGGGGTACTAAGCCCACTAAAGCCTGACAAAGGGTGGATTTTCCGGCGTGGTTAGGACCGATCATTCCAATAAATTCACCATTTTTGACTTCAAAGGACAGGTTGTTGAGAGCTAGGTTCTTAGCCAAAGGATAACGATACTTAAGGTTTTCGACTACTAGCTTAGCCATAAAAAAAGCCTCCTCAACAGGGCCAGCGTTATTGTGGTTAATAACCCGATTTGAATCAGTATTTCATAAAAGGGGGAAAACTGTTGATTCAAAAAAATTTTTTTAAGATCGGAACTAAACCCTCTAACTTCCAGAGCCATAGATTGTTCTTTAATATTAATTAAGGAACTCAAGACAACTGGAACAATCAATGGCAAGTAAGCTTTTATTCTAACGGCCATATTCCCCTCGGTTTCTAGGCCGCGGGAGCGTTGACTATCCATAACCCTTTCCATTGCGGCGACTAATTGGGGGATGATTAGGAGCACTGCGCATAATAAATAACCGAGTTTTGGCGATAACCCCTTTTCAACAAGACTTTCAATTAGATCCGAAGGCTTGGTAGTCAATAATAAAATTGCAAAAGCGCAAAGTATATTAAACACTCGTAAACAAAGATTCAAAGCATAACATAAGCCTTCTTGGTAGAAGCGGAGCGAACCGATCTGAAACCAGAGAGTTTTGTTGCCGGCCATAAATAATCCCTGGATAACTATGATTGAGATTAAAACAGTAATATTGATCCCGATGAAGGGGATTAATCGCCAAAAAACTCGGCCAATAATTAATAGGGTCACGCTAGCCAATAAACAAGCTAAATTCATCTGCGGAGCCGGAATAATTATCGATAGGGCAATTACGGTAATAATATATAATAATTTGGTTATTGGATTTAGTTTTTCAAGGATCGAATTATTAGATTGATAGAGACCCATCGGCCCCATATAAATCACCATCGTTTCTGACAGAGCTGTGTAAATTGGCTATTGTGAGAGATAAAAATGTTATACTATTTTATAAAGTTTCAATTTTGTTGTTAGGGCTAAATAAGTAGGTTAATTTTTGAGGAAGGCTTTTAAAGATTATATAACTGAAGATAACGGTAATAATCTTATCTGGTAAATCAACTACGATTTCATCTAAAAAAGATGCCAACCATACCGGATGTTGATGAGCGACTAAAAATGCATACAGGGCATCTCCCCAAATATTTCCGGTCTGCCCATTCCAAAACCAGATATTAATCGGTGTTGATACAATGGCTGCGACTACTGCAACAATTATTCCGGCCCCAAATGCTTTCTGAAAACTGCTAAAATAATCTTTATTAGCAAGGATACCGGTTGTCAGACCAATGGCGATGCTGGTGATGGCATAGATAAACGCAACCGGATCTACCGTTAAACCGGAGATGATGTTGTTAATAGCCCCAGATAGGGCCCCAACAATTGGTCCCGCCAATATACTGGCTAAGACGGTGCCAATGGAATCAAGCCATAAAGGCAGTTTCAAGACTGTGGCAAAGTACTTGCCGATGTAATTAATTCCTACAGCCGCCGGTATTAGTACTAACGATGGAGTATTAAAGCCGCGAAAAGTCATTTTTTTATTTCCCATACTACATTCCTCCTTATTGATTGTGGATTTTTATATTAAGGAAGTAATGGCTACTTCCAGAATATATTGGAGATCCGCAAAATTAGGGGTTAATCATACAGGCTCTCTTTTTCCTCTTTTGCTAACAAAGAAGAACTTTTAATAATGATAGAATCTAATTTGATTTCGATAGCGCCTTCCTCTTTTAAATGTTTTAAAATGCGATTCACACTTCTAGAGGTTACGGCAAACATCTCGCTTAGTTGTTCTTTTTCCAGATTAATCTTAATGGGAATATGGTCATTTTTATTTAGACAATATGACAATAAATAATTACAAATCCTTTTCTTTAATGAATAAAGGGTATCTTCGGCTGCTTTTTGCGAAAGGTCATAAAACTGGTTGCAAATTTCTTTGGTAATAAATGAATGAGCGTATCTATCCAAATTGAGCCATTCGAGAAAATGTTTTTGTTTTAATTGTAAGAGTTTTGTGTCCGATAAAGATTCAACGTAACAAATATAAGGTTTTCCTTCAAAGATCTCTAATTCACCAATAAAATTACCCTCTTTATAAATTGATTGAATATATTTTTTACCATTTTCAGCCATATAGTATATATTAATATAACCTTTAATAATAACTAAAAATAGATCATACCTTTCCCCTTGACGGCAGATAATACTTCCGGAAGAATATTCCTGATA
>JAAYEK010000115.1 GCA_012728785.1 Bacillota bacterium
AATTTCTTACATTTTGCTTGGATTATGTTACAAACCGCTCTTTCGACAGCGGGAGATAGATAAGGTTCTGAATTTTTTGTTCTCCAAACCAGGTGTAAATAAATCTCATAGTAAGAACGCCTCATTTAACACCTCATAAATGCTTCTTAATCATCCGGCATAATGATTTTAGCCCCAACAGCCCCATTCATGGGGGTTTGTGCGATATATACCCAGCCGTGAGGGTTTAGCCCGCGGCGGAGATGATTTTGGAAACATTGCCAGAGCAAGTTTTCGTATGGCGTTAGGGCATTTTATTCTAAAGCAATAACGATCATCGTCCCCTCTCACAACAGTCGGAATTGGCTTTCTTTCCGGGAGAGGGGACACGTGTTGAATCTATAGCCGATCAGGTTTCGTGGGTGAGGCGATTGAACTAAAAAGCCCACAGATTCCTAGACTTATTTTTGACCGGCTCACTTTTTTAAATTGTTCATATTCCAAATCTCCATCTTTTATAATTGTTTCCATAAATGATTCAAATGTGGAATCGGTTTCATAGATTCTAAGCAATAATGATAAAGACCCGGGTCCTTTGCCGAAATCCGTAACATAATTGCCCCTTGTATACCCATAGCTTTTTACTAAAGAATCACTAACAAATGTAATTTTATAATACCTAACATAAGCTGCGCCTGGAACATAACTAATTTTTGTGTTTTCAAAATATGACTTGAATTTTTCAATAATTTTTTCATCATTCTTAATAGCTATTCCTTTGGGATAACTAATCCTAAAAAATTCATTCTCGAAAATGGACAGCCTTGAGAAAGCTATGCTGGAAAAATTAATATTTAACGACAAAAGACCCATCGCAACAATTAATAAAATATTTCTATGCATAATATACCTCCTTCCGAAGGTTGATATATTAGGTCTAGAGTTGGGCCACTACTCTATTTAACAACATTATTGAGCCGCTCATATTGCTTCCGGCCTTCTTCATCTCCCAAATCGGCTGCTCTTTTAGCATCCGCCAAAGCTGCTTTTAAGTCGCCTTTTTGATAATGTGCGCCGCCTCGTTCCCGGTAAGCCCTACCGTCTTTGGGTTCCAGCTTAATATATTTAGTCCAGTAAACAATAATGGTATCCCACTGTTTACTTTGGGCCAGGACCCAATCGATGGAAAGATATGAATGAAAATACCGCGGATTCAAAGAAATCGATTGCTTAAAATCATCATAGGCTGATTGTAATTCTCGTTGATAACAATAAGCCTGGCCCCGCCAGTAATACGCTTCCGCATTATCCGGATAAAATTGGATGGCATAGGTATATAGGCCAACCGCTTGATCGTATTTTTTCACCTTATACTGTTCATAACCTTTTGATACTAGATTTTTTCCAATCCACTCCCGGGTTTTTTGAGTTAGTGAATAACCGGGCGTATTATCAGTAACTGTTTGAAGGTCATTCAACGATCTATTATAATCGCCCATTTCGTAAAAGATCTTCGAACGAAGCAGCAAAGCGTCGTTATATTGGGGCTGTAAAACGAGGGCTTTATTAATAAACGGCAAAGCGGTTGCGTTATCATCGCTATAATAATAACACTCAGCCAAACCGTAATTAAAGTAAGCGGACTCGCCATAAGTTAACGCCTGATTATATAATTCGATAGCCTTCGAATAATTTTTATCTCTTAATACCAAATCAGCCTTGTCGGCATAAGAGTACCCTTTTAAGAGACGTAATCGAGGGTTCTTTATTTGATATGGTTGCACCGCGTCGGCAAAAACGTCCATTTGGGAATAAGAACCGCCCCAGCGTGGTTTTAACCCATTTATATAGCTTTCGCGAAGCATAAAAGTATCCGGAAATAATTTTAGCGAGTGTGCGATTATTTCCTGATTTCTGTTTCTAGCGCTAGTTGCTCGATAGATATTGATTAAAAGCTGGTAGGCGCAAATTGAGTCCGATTTTAGCTTCAAAACTACCTCAATGTCCTGGTGGGCCAGTTGAAAAAAATACTTCATATCCGCAAACTGTTCGCTGGAAGTATCTTTCGCCCATCGATAACCCCGGCTTTCCCAACCCATCATTTCAAAATAAAATGCCCTTGCCAAGTATGGTTGATAAAAATCCGGGTATTGATTGACCCAAGCATCAAAAAGGTTCCGGTATGCCGGATCAGGAACGGAAAAAGCGTCATAAGCGTCGTACAATTTATATTCGTAACGGAAATCGTTTTCAAATTCCCTTTGATAACCGTCCAACAGTTGATTTAATCCATTAAAATCATGGTTTATTAACAACTTCCTAATTCCGGCGGTAGAAACATTTCGAATCGGGTAGCCATACTGATCATATTTTGCAGAAGTTATATTAGGTTTTTCAGCTGCAAGAATCAGCTTCGGAATGATTAACATTAGCGCCACAAATAATAGAACTTTCGTTTTCACCATATTCCCTCCAATCATAAACCAAAACTGCCATCCCAAGCCCCCGCCAACGTTCGCTTAACCTTTCTGATGCAATAAACAAAATTTACAGAATGATGGAAGTGGCTTCAACTACAAATAAAACAGTTATGTCAAATATAAACAATCGAATACAAAACAAGATTCACATTTTCAAAAGCGGGTTTATAACCCAAATTGGATAAATAAAAGTATAAAAACGAATAAAGCCAAAATACCAAATACCTTAATAATGATCATTGATAATTTATGTTCATCTGGAGATGACTTCTCTAAAAATTTCCTATTCTTTTTTAGGCTTACTAATATTCCTTCGGGATGAAGAATATGGATGAGTGAAAATATAAGTAAGATTAGTAAACCAATATAAATATTTTTATCTTTCAATACCGGCGTCTCCATAATTTCAACTCTAAGTTTTAGTTATGTATCATTGTCCCCTCTCACAACAGTCGGAACGGGATTTCTTTCCGGGAGAGGGGACACGCTTAGAATCTATGACTGACCAAGTTTGTCGAGTAGATATAGCCTTCACAGGCTCCACCCCTCACAGAACCGTGCTTGCGCAATTAACGCACACGGCTCTTCATTACAACATTTACTGCTTAGCAAGGTTTACGTTCATAGATATTTACATAGATCCTTGGCGGAGGAAGCGGATATTTCGCCAACAACTTTTCAAACTTATCCCATTCGAAACTTTTCCGCTGACTTCGACGGTTTAACCATTTGAATAACAATTTATTTACAGTGCGCCCATATCGATATAGCGCATTGCTATTGTCTGTTATTCCGTAATAACGGTAGTATCCGATTAGCTTTACTCTCAGCGCCTTCATTAGTTCTTTCACAGGCATGTGCCGGTTTCGTTTTATCCACTCTTTGCATCTGAGTATGCTTGCTTGATACTTTTTCCGGCTGGTCTTCCTCTTTACTCCGACTCCCTGGCTGCCTTTTGGCTCCCTCACTTTGTTATCGCTTGTCGGCCATACTCCTTATTTGGAGAACAGTCAGGGTCTCCCGAGTTACCATGTCATAACTTTGTGTAACATGCCAAGGTCTCCGACTCCGGGGAAATTACTACTTTCTCACCTTAACGACTGTAGTAATGTTGCCTTCTGCGCCCCCGAATGCATCGGCTTTCCCGTTTAACGCCTATTTCGGAGCTCTATCCCTTCAGCTTTCGCTTTTGGCCTATTATCTCGCTGTCTACGCTTAAATCATCAGGTTACCCTGATAATTCCAAGACTCGCTACCGGTGGATGGTTAGTCCTTTCCGGGGAGGATTCGCACCTCCTATATGTCATGATCTTTCTCGGCGCACCGGGGTGAGGCGGTTGGCGTTCTTCCTTTACGGAGTCAGGGTTTTTGTAGGAAGATGGACATCTGGTCTACTGCATCAAAGAACAATGATAAATATCATTCCCATTAATACTATTAACCAACAAGAAATTTTATATCCTCGGATTATAATTGGCTTTGTTAATATATCAGACGATTTCTCAATAATCTTATCCGCTGCAAGGTATAAAGATATTCCAATAAAAATGGTAAATAAGCCTACTAAATTATTAGATACGAAAAAGGCCCTTAACCCTTGCGGGTAATATAATAATGCAATTAAAGCGCCAACAAATAAAATAATCCCTAAAACCAACTGCCCATTAAGAAATACATGAGTATAAAAATGCATATGTTTTTCAATAATTTTATCGTCTGTGCAATACTTTTTAAATAATTTTCTAGTCTCATTTTGAACTTTAAATTGATATGTAGAACTCCCCAAAAATAAAATACTCAAAATCAGAAGAATTACAAATGTAGTATTCTTGACTTTTAAAAATGTTGCAACAATAAGAATAATAGCAATGATAGCCATAATTGCAAAATGAAAAATTATCATTTTTATCCTTACATTCATATTATCCCTCTTATACTTTTTTGTAAAAATATCAGCAAACCATAGTTTCCTTAGACTGTGGTGGACCTGGTGGTCCATAATCACCTGGAGGACTTAATGGACTACCTTCTCCACTTGAACCATTTTTATAAACTGAGGGTTTATATTGATTAAACATATTATAGTTAATAAAATCATAAGTAATCGGTTCTGGTTTATTTATTTCATCTTGTTGTTCTTTATTTATTTCATCTTGTTGTTTATCATCTTTTCCTGTAAGTTCATTCCATTTATCTATAGAAATACCCAAACGTTGTCTAATCTCTTCTTTCACTTTATCTGGTAATAAATTAATTGCTTTTTTTAACTTATTTTCAATATATTTTTGAGCTTTTTCTGCTAACTCTCCTTTTAAGTAGAGCATCCATGTATAACTAAATTCACCATGCCCTTCAAACCAAAGTTTTGCATCAAAATTAAAACTGATATTTACGCCTTGCCAATCACTGTCAACACCACCGATGTACTCTATACCAATTCCCGGAGCTACTGGAATAGGTAGTCCATTAGCAGATATTCCTCCTTCCATACCCCAGCTTGCTAAATCGCCAATAGATTCTGCATTCGTAATTGAGACTACAAAGCTTAGTGATACAGCCGGAAGGCCTCCTCCAAACGCTAAAGAAGGGGCTACTCCAACATTACTAAAATCTGTTGCTATAGTTGCTTGACCACCAACTCTACCAATAAAAGCTGCTGAAACGTTTTCCCCAACCGCAACAGTAATTTTACCAGTAGAATCTAAAAATCCTAAAGGTCAGGTCGAAGAATGGCGCGGTAGCTCTTGCCCCGTTTCCATTCCCTGCCTTAAGAACCGTACGTGAGGTTTTCCCTCATACGGCTCACTAGTCGAGTTCTTGTAACGGTTTATGGTTCCGTCAGGCCGGTTTCACTTTCGTCTCGTGGTATCGAATCCAGTAATCGTTATACA
>JAAYEK010000116.1 GCA_012728785.1 Bacillota bacterium
ATACAACTTCATCATCGCCTGAAAAATATACTTATTTTTCAAAACTTGAAAGTCCTCATAGCCGATAATTTCGCCAATAACCGGAATAAGTTGATTATCTATAACTGCGCAAGAAAGAACTGCGTACTCAATAACCGCTTGTTCCTCAAACGTGATTGATTTAGCAACATCCCTTCCTCCAGATGCGATTTTCTCTTGTATATGTTCTGGAATAGACGGGGTTCTTTTTTTCGAGTAAGCGTGGTCTAAAACTTGTTCAAACTCTCCCCTGTTTAAACCAATTTTATCCGAAATTGGGGAAACTAAATCCCGTGCCTCCTGCATGGAATATCCGCAACCGGCAAAATCCGCCAACGCCTTAAAGAGGGTTGTATTTCGTTCCCCTTCCGGCGCACCTTCCGCCATAAACCGCAGAGTCGCCCTTGATAACTGTTTACGAGAAAGCTTCTTATTAAAAATTTTTGGAACAGAATAGGAATCGCCATTTTCCGGAAAAAGCTTTTCCATAAGCCCGTCTGGTATAACTCCGGGGGCTTTCGACCAATCCCCGCTCCGTTTATATTCTCCACAGAAAGTCCCCTCTAAGATTCGACTTGGAGGCGCAATAAAATAACCGCCATCCCCCCTTGTGTCAATACCAGTTGCAGCATTTGTATTTGTCTTCCCTTGCCCTGTAAAAATTATGTGCATCCCGCCCGAAGGGGTTATGGTTCGTAAGCCTGCTGTATCATTAATGTCCCACGTCGAATATGTATCAAATCCATTAACATTCTTTTTGTCAATATCAACAACAAAAAGATTTGACAAACCAGCGTTAACACCGATTAAGGCGTTGGACCATGTTCCCCACCATTTTCTAATTTGGTCTTCATCAATAGTGGCATCATTCAATCCGTTTGCCGTATAAGGACTTTTTTCGGTTGGCGTAACAGATTGACCGTTTCTTATATAAGGGGCTCCCGGCTTTTCTCTGCAGGGAAATACATACCATCCTTTTTGCGCATAGAATAAGGCTTCATCAAGCATCGTTCCCATGTTTTTTAATTGTCACCTTCTCTACTAATCAAGATTGTGCTTTACCTTGAAATAATCAGGCATTGGCGTATATTCTTTTTCAACAATTGGCTTCTCTATTGGAGTAAACGATTCATCAAACGCCGCCCCCGTTAATTGCTTTTCTGATATAAAAGCCTGTGGGTAAAGAATCATCATCTTTTGGGGAGTCCAATAAATAGGATTGAAATCTTTATTGTTTTTCGCCCAAACTAAAAACTTTCGCGCGGGTTCACCGTGGTTAACCTGTCGATTAAGGGCAAAATCAATAAACTGCTCCCATTTTGTACCAATCGGATTTATCCCAAGAATTTCTGTTATCTCTTCTTTTATTTTCTGCTTTCCGGCTCGGTCTTTTTTAGTTGCCGGTTTTTGGTACTCATCTTGGCGCGTGAACGGTTTATCGATTATTTCAATTTCATGTGTAAACGGGTTTCTAATTGTCTGCCCCGAAGTCTTCGCTGTTTCTTTAATGGAACCCTCTTCTATTTCGCATGCGGCTTCTTCCTGAGGCGTATATCTTAAGGCTTCCTCTATCGACATGTCTTGCACTTCTTCCCATCTTTTATTTAAAACATCCATTTTAACTTTGAATTCGATATTGTGAGTCAACCTAAGATGCTTTTCCTCAATAAGGTCGTTTTCTACTAATATTCTTCTTGCGGTGCGCTGTTCTTGGACACTCAATCCTGTTTCGTTTCTAATATCATTCGAATCTTTTATAATTCCACTGTCGGTTTTATCCGACCAGTAAAGGAGCTGGCATAGCAAAAGAGTTGCGTTTGTTGTTTTTGCAACCTTTTTTATCGCAGGGTGAAAGGCAACCGGTCTGCCGATATTAATTAAATTTTGCGCTATTCCCATTTATCTCCTTTGATTAAATGAGGACCGGTTTATGCGGTC
>JAAYEK010000117.1 GCA_012728785.1 Bacillota bacterium
ACCCTTCCCCCCCAAACTTTGGTAAGAATGTTATTCGGTATTTCCCGTTATTTTCCTGCCGGACATTATAAATAATGGTTTATAATACCATGAGTGTCAAAAAAATTTGCTTTAATATGTATAAAACGAGTTAAAGTTGTCAAAGATAGAATTGCTCCCTTGAAAGAGACTGATAGATTCTCTCTTTCGCCCAGGAGCGGAAAGGACCGTAATTTTATAAATTACCGGTCCTTTCCTTTATTAGGTCGAAACTATCAACCTTCTTTCCTGGATCTCCACTTACCGTAAGTAAACCTCATCTTCTAATCCTGATAAGACTGTAAATCTTCATATTGCTGAAAAGTCTCTCGAATCAATTCATCCGGATCATCAACTAATGAATTTAAAACCATTGCCGCTTCGGCTTCACCCGGTTCAACAGCGAGCAAACTTAAATACATCCCCGAACCGGCCTCCTCCCCATCGTCCACCGACCGCATTTTTCCTTTCAAACCCAACTCATTAAATTTGTATTTAACCATCGGCTTTCTCTCCTGTTAAGTTTTTGGGATGCTTATATTTTATCCGGTCTCTATGAGTTCTAATACCGGCGTTGGACCCATTCCCTTGAATTTCCGCTGGTTAACCCATAATCACTGTGTTATACTGTAGCTTGTTAATTTTTTAACTTATATCCGGCAAATAACTAATTGAGCGCGTTTCATAATTACCTTTAGTAAGATTTTAATACAATATATAGTGTCCAACCCAGATTAGTCTATCAATATATTGTATTAAAATGAAAAATTTTGGAATTATGAAACCGCCTAAATTTGAAAATGTTAGAATTAAGGAGGATAGGATATGCTTAATGGTATTAGAGAAAATATACTTTCTAAATTCATTTGCGGGTTAGTGCTGGTAAGCGTTACCCTATCATATTTCGTAGGTATCCTAAGGCTGTCTTCACCTAACCTAGATCGTAAACCGGTTAAATCCATAACCAAAAAATTAACTAAGCCGTCGAATACCCAAAAAAAAGAAGGTGTTAATCTAAATCCGGGCATAACCACAAATAAGGAAGTGAATAATTCAGACTGGGAAGAGACCAATCCGGTGTGGCATAATGTGACCAAATCAGAACCGAATACTAATTATTCCGCCGTTACTAACGATCCAAAGACCAACAAACCTGTAGCTAATAGTCTTGGGCAAACAGAGGTCCAAAAGCCTGGACCCCAGTCCGAGGTTGACCTTTATTTATTGGCGAGAGTGATATATGCCGAGTCCAGGGGAGAACCAATCCAAGGCCAGGTTGCTGTTGGAGCGGTTTTACTAAACCGCCTAAAAGATAAGCGGTTTCCTAAAAATCTGTCGCAGATTATCTTTAAAAAAGGAGAATTCTGTACGGTACGGGATGGTCAAATATGGAAGACCCCCGACCAAGAGGCGATCAAGGCTGCGCGTTTAGCAGTTGCCGGTTGGGATCCTACCGACGGTGCCTTATACTTTTATAATCCCGCCAAAACTACTTCCCGTTGGATCTGGTCAAGACCGGTTGTGAACAAAATTGGCAACCATATTTTTGCGATCTAACATTTGTGACAATTAGGGACTGTTGCAAAATAGCTCCATCGTTAAATAGCTATTCGGCAAAGAAAACTGATGCTTTATCGATGGTTTGGGAGCGGAAGGGGGACAGGGTTCACTTCAACACAACTTTTGGAGAAGCAGAAAGTCAAACAATAAAAAGACTCC
>JAAYEK010000118.1 GCA_012728785.1 Bacillota bacterium
GCCAACCATTTTACTGGTTCTCTTATCTGTTTTTGAGGCTGGGTTTGTTCTCTTTGCAACTTTAGATACCAAAAATTAAAGGTGCGTGGGTTGATATTATTTTCTTTACACCAAGCAGCTTGGGTTTTGCCGCTGACTTGAAATTCTTTAAACCTTTTTCCCAGACTGGACGGCCTTCCGGTTCTTTTGCTTTACGCAAGATAATTCCCCCCTGTGGTTTTTTGGGGATATTATCTCATGCAGAGCTTTAATTTTCTAGGTGTGTAAAATTTTACGCTTACTCTGAAAGTAATTCAGCAAAGAGGGTAAGGAAACTAACAAGCGCTAAACTTTCGAGCCCCTCTTTCCTGAGAACCCAATCAAAACTGGCTTCTTCGGAGTTAAGCTCATTTTTATCTAACATTCTTTTAATGGTAACAACATACTCAGTTAAGCAAATTTCCCTTCTCCCGGCATCTTGGCATTGCATTCATTATGGGAGAAGGGAACACACTTTATTACTATTACCCATAGGCTAACTTTGGGATGAGGCGATTGGCGCTTTTCCTTCCCGGATTCGGGCTTTCAGTAGGAAGATGACCACGTCGGCAATTGAAGGGTTTCCCCGTCAAACGACGGTGATTTTTCGTGGTTTGAACGGTGGGGATTCTCGAATTACCTGTTCAGGCTTCCCAAATATACTTTAATTGAACTGAGCTACCCGATCAGGGAGAAAAATTTAACCTAGCAATACTCAGTATCGATTATTTCCCTCTGGTTTTAACTTATAAACGAAATATTAAAACCTTACATCTATCTTTATTTACGTCCAAACAAATTATTTCTTCATTTTTTGTCAAACGAAATGAACGAAGAATTATGCTTTCATCTCCCAATAACGACGAGGAAAACTCCATTTCTTTAATATTAATAATCCCTTCTTTATTTATTTTATAAAACCTATAACCTGACGCGATCCGTTCTGTGCAATAGAGTTCTTTATTATCATTTAAGCCAAATGGAATAACGGTATCTAAAAAAGTATCGATTGTTTCACTTATTTTTCCTTGGTCATAGATAGTAACCATATTATCTGGTCCCCACAAACCAACTAAACCTTTATAACTCGATACTATTATATACCCGTTTAACTCTTTGAATTTTCTATCTTTATATTCTCCACATACAATTCCGGTTTTACCACCAGGTTTTCTCAAACCATTAAAAATTACATTACCTCGATTGTTAATTGAAAAATAATATGGAACAGATACATTATCAGGCAGTGAATACTGTTTCTTTAGATTTTCTTTATCTAATATATATATACCATTTTCACAGAGTAATAGGACTTGACCTTGTGAATTTATAGCAATATCTTGATACAAATTTTCTGTTTTCGGCAAATGAATTGAGTTTATATATTCTCCGCTATATTTATAAATATTAATTTTTTTATTAACTACATCTAAAATGTATATTTTTCTATCAAATTCCGACAACGAAATTGGTCCATCTTTATACCCATTTATGACCTCAAAGCCAAGTTGTCGTGGTTTTTCACCAATATCTATAATAAATGAACTTTTTTCTGCAAAACATCCCTGTGTTGTTGTTAATAAAAGTAATGACAATAATATTACCTTATTCATCCCCAACCTCCTATTGTAATAAACTTCCATAAGCCGGAGTCAAATGAGAAGTTTGTTCCCATGATTGATATCTACCTAGACTAACTATATAAACTCCAGTATCTGGGCTACCAGCGTTTATTACAGCATCATTAACCTCTTTTCCAGTTTTTGTTTCAACAGCTTTCCCAATATAGACCTGAACATGTGTGACTTCTCCAGTATTCTGGTTCAAATAAGTAATTATATCTCCTGGTTTTAAGTTTTCCTTTGAAATTTCAGTCATCTTATCATGATATCCTTGAGCATCTAATCTACCAATCGCTATTCCAGCTTCCGTATAGGAAAAATACACAGTTCCCGAACAATCAGTTAAACCCAAACTTTCTTCTCCTAATTGAAATTTCGAACCCTCTAAACTCTTAGCTGCTTCTGCAATTTTGTTACGTATAAATGTTTTATCTTTTTTGGCTTTTTCAAGTTTGCTACTTTCTTCAAGAATTTTGTTTACATTATCGATAGCATTTTCTCTTTCCCCAATTGTCTCCGCATGGGCCGCTCGATATAATTGATTGTTTAGTTCTTCATTAAGTTCACTTTTACGTATTTCTCTTTGCTCATCATTTAAATTTCTTGGATCTACGTCATAGTCAAACTCCTTTGTTTGAACAGTAGTAGAAACTTCATTATTATCACTTTTATTTTCTCCTTCCTGCTGCGACGATGTTCCACCACCAGGACCGCTACTCGGCCCACCACTCGGAGCGCCTGTCCCTCCATTATTACCGCCGGAAGAAGTCGAATTCGCCGCGTGCATCGCCATCCCTTCCGATTGAGACGTATAACCGGGACATAATAAGCCCGTCGGATCAAGCA
>JAAYEK010000119.1 GCA_012728785.1 Bacillota bacterium
AAGGTTCGGGCTCCGATATTGGCTCCGGTTCAAGTGGGGGTTGAGTAACCGGAGGTGGTTCCGATTTTGGTTTTGTCCCGAACTTAATCACAAATCCCAAGGTGGCAAAGGCATATTTACCTTTAATTTCAGAATAATCTCCCTTTGAAGCCTCACCATCAAAGTGGAAACACCGATAACCAAGTCCCAGATCCCAACGATTATTATCCATATGAGGCTTGCACTGGCTTTATACCATATTTTAAATTTTATGGTCTAATTTATAAATAAAACTACTTAAAAGATCAGGAACCTAACAATCAAAGAAAAGAGCTAAAAACATTGATCAAAAGAAATAATAAAAAGCCCCGTTATGGGGCATTTTTTGATCCAAGGTTATAATCCTAAGTTAGTTCGTTAATTATCTCCTGGTATTGGGAATAGTCCTTTATTAATTGATTTTTTGAAAGCAACTCAAAATCGCGGAAGTCAAACCCCGGCGTCACCATGCAGCTAACTAAGGAATATGAATCGGAGTCATTGACTGATGCTCCAAAAATGGAACCCGCCGGAATAATTAGTTGCGGCTGTTCATTTTGGTCCAAGTCAAGGCCGAGAATATACCGGGAAAGGTCGCCTTGGGGAGAGATGAGCGTGACGGTAAGGGGAGAGCCGGCGTGATAATACCATAGTTCGTCCGCTTTTAAGCGGTGCAGCTTTGAAACATCTCCGGCAGTAAGTAGAAAATAGATACTAGTTGCTGAAGCCCGCTTTTCCTCGCAATTCCAATTAAGGTCTTGGGGAGAGATTGAAGTGGAACTTCGGTAGATCTCACAAAAATATCCGCCTTCCGGATGCTTTTTTAGCCCAAGTTTATTGATCCAATAATCACTATCAGTTAAGTACATCGACAACCACTTCCCTCAAATATCATTTAAACTCATACAATTCCTTAATCACGTTTTCAATCGGCGGTTCTTGAACGGATAAATCATTGATAGTACTGGATTTATTGACCAAAGCGATGAACTTATTGAGTTCCAGGACGGAAAGATCCAGTTCCAATTCTAGCTTATAGTCGGAGATTTGATTAGTGATATTGATCCCCGGTAGAGCTAAGTCAGGTAAGGGCCGCTGTGTTGAAACAGCGATAATCTTTTTAACTCCTAAATGGTTACGTAAGGTATTAATAGAATTGTCAAAAACAATCTCCCCGTGATTGACCACAATGACCCTACGGGCTAAGTGTTCCACATCGCCCAGATCATGAGTGGTCAAAATGAAGGTAACCCCTTCACGGTTCATTTCTAAAATAAATTTTCTAATCCTATCCTTGGCAATCACATCAAGTCCGATAGTTGGTTCATCCAGGAAAACAATCTCCGGTTTATGGAGCATGGCCATGATAAACTCGCATTTCATCCGTTCACCAAGGGATAGCAGCCTGGTCGGCTTCCGGATCAAATCCTCTACATTTAAAAGCTCTACCAGATCATTCATGGTTTTTTTAAATTCCCGTTCGGATATAGAGTAAATCGCTTTATTTAGATAAAAGGCGTCGATTGGAGGGATGTCCCATAATAATTGGGACTTTTGCCCGAATACCGCCCCGATTTTGGCGACATATTTTTTCCGGTGTTTCCAGGGGGTATATCCCATAATATCGACTTTTCCGGAAGAAGGGTACAGAATTCCGGTTAGTATCTTTAATGTAGTTGACTTCCCGGCGCCGTTCGGACCCAAAAATCCCACCAGTTCACCTGATTGAATACTAAAGGAGATTTCTTTAAGCGCATTAATATAAATGGGTTTACGGATGAACAGGCTTTTAAAAGCCTCCCCAAATGTGTTGCCCCGTTCATAGGATTTAAAAATTTTACTAAGCTTTTCAACTGTGATTAACATCTCATCCACCTGCGCTGGTATATTTTTTCTGCATCCAATACCAAAACCAGATACTTAAAGAGAAAAAGGCAATACTGGCTGCAACCGCCCCCAAAGTTCCCGCCGCCGGTCTACCCAATAACACGGTTGCCGGTATGTAACCGAGGATGGCGATGGGAATAATAAGCGTAATTAATGTTTGTAATCCTTTGGAAAAAAGGCTCGCCGGATACATGCCAAAGTTAGTAACAGTAAAGAAGATCTCATAAACCCGAAAGTTACCGATCCAGACAATGCCCAAACCAGCTAAGATTAATGCAAAACCAAATAATACAAGTAAAGCGATGAAAAATAACACTGCAAATTGGACCCATTCCAACACTCCCGGAGTGGGGATCCGACTGACCGCTAAAGTGAATAAAGTTATCCCGCCAACCAGTTTACCGAGATCCTCGGAATCAAACCCGGTGACAATCGCTAAAAAAAGCACCGACTTTGGTTTGATCAATAATAAATCAAAGACCCCTTCACGGACCCGTTCGATGGTATTCCAGACAATCCCGAAAAAAAATGGGAAAGCGATTCCTCTCGCTAAAAGAAAAATACTTTGAATCAACAACACCTCATAGATGCCCCAGCCGGGTAATGAAGCACCGTTATGATAAACGAGAATAGTAATCAACGGGATCAGCATTTCTTCAAATAACATGATAATAATACTCATAAAAAAATCGCCCCGGTAAGCCATCCTCGAAGCCAAAGCTGTCTTAATCCCTTGTAAATGAATCCGGATGTTTGAGATCATGCTCCCACTCCCGTAAATCTTTTAATCCCCAAATTCCAAAGTAACTTATAAACTACAAACATCACTATTACCGCTATTGCTTGCAAACCGACCACTTCCGGAATGGAGAGCTTGATTCCGGCTAGATCATAGGAACCAATAAACACTCTAATTGGAACATAAGTTATAAACTGAAACGGAAGAAAAAACAATATCTTCTGGAGAAATTCCGGAAATAAGGTTAGGGGAACAAATGAACCGGCAAAAATGTCTCGGACTACTAAAAAACCCCTACCTATTCCTTCGGTCTTCGTCAGCCAAAAACCGATTATTCCAATACAGTAATTAATCAGAAATAAAAGAACAAAACTCAAAATAATTGATAAAATCGACCAAGCCGGTTGAGCTGGAATCAACTTAATCTTAAATACGAATAAAAATAGTAAATAAACCGGGATAAATTCTACCCATAAAGCAAGTATCCGGTGACCAATTTTTTGGCCCATCGCAAAAGAAATATGGGAAATCGGCCGCAGCATAAAAGTGAGAAACTTCCCTGTCCTGATTAACATTTGCAGGTTCCAGTCTGCCGAATCATAGATCAGATGATTAATTATCGCGGTAATCCCATAATAGGTCAACATTTGCTCAAGGGTCAATCCGGTAACGGTGGTCCTAGTGGAGTAAATCGCTCTCCAGATAAACATTTGCGTCAGAAAGAAGATCGGGCTTACCAAAAGCGAAACCGCCATATGGCTCCGATAGGCGGCCCATTCCTTATACGTCGCGAAGGCGGTTGCTTTCATAACTTCAAAAGTATAGCCTATTCTGTTACGTAAGATAGCAAAGTTCATTACATATTTCAACTCCGTGGAATAATTTTAATAATGACTATCCATTTAAGTCAGGAACCTCTTGAATAAACCGAACATATGTTTTATAATAGGGACACAACCGAACGCATGTTTGTTGGAGGTGTTCTCATGGCTCAACAAGATTCCATTTCCCTAATC
>JAAYEK010000120.1 GCA_012728785.1 Bacillota bacterium
ACCTTAGGACCTAAAGGTCGTAATGTAGTTTTGGATAAAAAGTATGGTTCACCAACCATTACTAATGATGGTGTTACCATTGCCAAAGAAATAGAAATCGAAGATCCGTTTCAAAACATGGGAGCCCAACTGACTAAAGAGGTTGCTACCAAAACTAATGATATTGCCGGTGATGGTACAACTACCGCAACAATTTTAGCTCAAGCTATTGTGAGAGAAGGCTTAAAAAATGTGGCCGCCGGCGCGAACCCGATGATGTTGAAAAAGGGGATCGAAAAAGCGGTTAAAGTAGTTGTCGATGAATTAAAACAGGTTAGTAAATCAGTTGATAGTAAGGAAGATATCACTCATGTAGCAGCTATTTCCGCAGCTGATGAAGAAATAGGAAGTTTAATCGCTGAGGCAATGGAGAAGGTTGGTAAAGACGGCGTGATTACCGTTGAGGAATCACAAACTATGGGGACCAACTTGGAAGTTGTCGAAGGAATGCAATTTGACCGGGGCTATGTCTCTCCTTATATGATAACCGATTCCGAACGGATGGAAGCGGTTTTGGATGAACCTTTCATTTTACTTACCTATAAAAAAGTTTCGATGATCAAAGACCTTCTTCCGATTTTGGAGAAAGTTATGCAACGGGGTAAACCTTTGCTAATCATCGCTGAAGATGTGGAAGGCGAAGCTTTAGCCACTTTAGTTGTGAATAAGCTCAGGGGCGTTTTGAATGTAGTCGCTGTGAAGGCCCCTGGATTCGGCGATCGTCGGGAAGCAATGCTTAGTGATATTGCTATTGTTACCGGTGGCCAAGTAGTTTCAGAAAAGGTTGGTATGACTTTGGAAAATACCACCATTGAGATGTTGGGTCAAGCGCGTCAAGTGAAGATAAATAAAGATGAGACAACAATCGTTGACGGCAAAGGCAGCAATCAGGAGATTAAAAATAGAATCAATCAAATTAAAGTCCAAATTGATGATACTACTTCCGATTATGATCGGGAAAAACTGCAAGAACGTTTGGCGAAACTTTCCGGCGGAGTTGCCGTAATTCAAGTTGGCGCCGCGACTGAAACTGAGATGAAAGAGAAGAAACACCGGATCGAAGATGCTCTTTCCGCGACCAGAGCGGCGGTTGAAGAAGGAGTAGTTCCCGGTGGCGGTGTTGCGCTACTACAGATTGCTCCGGCTTTGGATAACCTGAAAGAAAGTGGAGATGTGGCCACTGGAATCAGTATTGTAAGAAAAGCATTGGCTGAGCCCTTGAGGCAGATCGCCAATAATGCCGGAGTTGAAGGTTCGGTTATTGTTGAGAAAGTTTCTTCTTTGCCGAAGGGTAAAGGCTTTAATGCTTTATCCGGTGAATATGTCGAGATGGTAGCCGCCGGTATTGTCGATCCGGCAAAAGTCACCCGGAGCGCTCTTCAAAATGCGGCCAGTATCGCAGGAATGCTTCTCACCACCGAATGTTTGGTGACTGAGATTCCCGAGAAAGAAAAGCCGATGATGCCCGGTGGCGGAATGCCCGGCGGCATGGGCGGAATGGATATGTAATAAAGTAAGACCCGGCAGAGCCGGGTCTTTTTCATATGACCTCCAGAATATAAATACTGTTTTAAGGGGCTTAATATTACAGATATTAAGCCAAAGACATTATAGTTTTCAATGAAGAACAGGGTTGGATGGTGAAAATTTACAAAGGATTCTAGATGATTATTAAGAAATAGAATTAAAAGCAGATACCAGGAGGATTTTATTCTTGCCAATCAATATAATGCTCTCACTCTCATTCTTTTTCGGGTGGTTAATATCGTTTCCATTTAACGGCCCTACTCTTTTTTCACTAGCGGAAATTATCGATATCAACCCGATATACTCAGGCTTGGTTTTTATGATCTTCCATGCTTTGGGACTATTATTAACAGGTC
>JAAYEK010000121.1 GCA_012728785.1 Bacillota bacterium
GACATATAAAAGATTTAAAACGGCAGGGAACTAAAAAGTTTCCTTATGTTTTTAAGCGAAACATAGCAGATGATTTAATTGATTTTTTTAGTTACTTAAAACACGTCGAAGGCGAAGTGGCCGGGGAACCGATAGAACTAGTTGATTTCCAGCAGTTTATAGTCGGGTCAATATTTGGCTGGGTCCACAAGGACGACGGATTCCGCCGGTTCAAAAAAGCATATATCCAAGTCGGGCGCAAAAATACCAAGTCAGAACTTTCGGGTGGAATCAGTACTTATATGGCCGGGTTTGATGGTGAAATCGGGGCGCAGATTTACACAACTGCAACCAAAAAAGATCAGGCTAAAATCGTTTGGAATTTTGCCAGAAAGATGATCAAGGCGAGTCCGGATTTAAAAAAACGATTCCGAATCCGGGAATCAACCTTAGAAATTTTCCACGACGCAACGGATTCCATCATCCGACCTCTCGGCAAAGATACTGATACAATCGACGGTTTTAATCCTCACCTTGGCAATATCGACGAATATCATGCTCATAAAACGACTGAGATGTTAGATGTCCTAGTTTCCGGTATGGGCTTACAGCGCCAAGGATTAATCTTAATCATTACAACCGCCGGTTTTTTACTTGGCGGTCCATGTCATAGGGAATACGAATATTGCAAAAAGATTTTAGCCGGGACTTCCGAAAATGAGGAAGTCTTTGTTTACATCGCCGAACTTGACAAAGACGATGACATAAAGAACCCTAAGAACTGGTATAAAGCAAATCCTTTAATGTACCATGTCCCGCGAATGAAATCCTATCTCAAAGGGCAGCTAAAAGAAGCCCTTGAAGATCCGGACAAAATGCGCAACTTCATGACCAAGAATATGAATCTTTGGGTAGAATTTAACGCTTCCGGGTACATGGAACTTACCAAGTGGAAGAAATGTCAGGCTGAGATTATACCGGATATTCAGGGAATGACGGTCTTTACCGGGATCGACCTTTCTTCCAGGCTAGACTTAACCAGCGTCACTTTTGAAATACCCTTTGAGGACAAGTTTATATTATTATCTCATTCGTTTATCCCTGAAGAGATGCTGGATTATAAGCGAAAACATGACAAGGAGCCTTACGATTTTTGGGTAAAGGAAGGATATATAACCGCGACGCCAGGGGCAGAAGTCGATTATCATTTCGTTTTAGAATACATCGTAGGCATGTATGAAAAATATAACTGGCCCAAAGAACAGCTTGGATTTGACCAGGCTATGTCTACTTGGTTGGAACATGAATTACAGGAATTAGGATTTATGCCGGTTGCAATTACTCAATCGTATTCAAACCTAAGCGAAGCGACCAAGGACTTTCGGGGGAAAGTTTACAACCGAAAAGTAATTTATCTAAAAAATCCGGTCTTAGATATGGCGGTTGGTAACGCCGTTACCAGAATGGGTCCGAGCGGCAATATTTTGCTTGATAAAGGCAAGGACCGGACAAAGAGGATTGACCCATTGGCCGCCGGGATCAATGCCCATGTTTTGGCGATGGTGAGCGAGGCTCCAAAAGTCTCCGAAGTAATCTTCCTATAGGGGGTTTTACCATGAAAATCAATATAAAAGAATGGCTTAAAAAAGTTAAATTTCCTGCAATCCAAATAAAACTCCCTCATCTTAAAGAGGAAACAGCCCGCGAATTAATCCTAATAGCGGGTTTTTTAATGCTTTTCTCCGGCCTTTGTGGTTATGATTGGCGGATCGCCTGTATCTTTGGCGGCTGGATGCTAATGAAGTTTTCCGGCCTGGTTAAGAAGGTGATTTTATGAGCCTTCTTTCGCAAATTGCCCTTAAAAACAGTAGCCTAGACCATTATTTTGATCGGCATTGGTCCGGGCTTGGCGGCGGAATTACTAAGTCCGGAACTATTGTAAGCCAACAAACAGCGCTAAGACTCTCGACTCTTTTAGCCTGTATCAGGGTTAGAACTGAATCGTTTGGTAGTATTCCATGTTCGATATACAAAAAACGAAAGGGCGGTGGCCGGGATGAAGCATACGATCATCCGCTCTACGAATTAATCCACAACATCCCTAACGAGGATATGACCGCATTAACTTGGCGCGAATCTCTCAACATGAATTTTGATGCCGATGGGAATTGTTATTCGATTATTGATTCTAACAAAGGTGGCAACGTTATTCGTTTAACCCCGGTCCCATATTACAACATGGAGCCGTGTTACAACGAGATTAAAGATAAAATGGAATATCGCTACAACGACCGAGGGAAAATCGAAACCCTACCTGCGTCAAAAGTTTATCATGTTCCAGGTTTTAGCTGGGACGGGCTAAAAGGTATTTCAATAATTCGGGCGGCAGCCGAAACCTTTGGGCGGGGATTAGCGCTTGATGAATTTACAAACCGGTTTTTTGGTCAAGGGATGAATTTCGGTTTGGTTTTAGAAGCTCCCGGAGACGTGAAGGATCGGGAAGCATTAAAAAAAGAAATTGAGGAAAAAGGTGGCGGGCTTCATAATTCACATCGCCCGATGTTGTTAACCGGCGGCATGAAATTAAACAGGGTTCCTATTTCCTTCGTCGATGCTCAGTTAATCGAGATGATGAACCTTACGGACATCCAAATTTGCGCTCTTATGCGGGTTCCGCCTCATATGGTGGCGCATTTAGAGAGGGCAACGTTTAGCAATATTGAACACCAGGGGATCGAGTTCGTCACTTATTCCCAACTACCAACAGTAGTAAGGCACGAGCAAGAAATAAGGCGAAAATTACTTACACAATCCGAGAGAGAACAAGGATATTATGCCAAGTTTAACATGGACGCACTTTTAAGAGGCGACGCAAAAACCCGCGCCGAAGCCCTAGCAATGCAACGACAAAACGGCAAGATCAATGCCAACGAATGGCGGGCGCTTGATGACGAAAACCCGATTGAAGGCTTGGCCGGTGAAGCTTATTTAGTTCAAATGAATATGACTTCCACCGA
>JAAYEK010000122.1 GCA_012728785.1 Bacillota bacterium
GAACCACACGCGAAGTTGAGCTCAGATATACACCAAACGGTGTCGCTGTATCCAATTTTGATCTGGCCGTAGACCGGCCGGTTAAAAACGCCAAAGGTGAAAAGGAGACCGATTTCATCCGAATCATTACTTGGCAGAAAACAGCGGAAAACTGCGCGAACTACCTGAAGAAGGGTAGATTGGTAGCAGTGGAAGGCCGCTTGCAAATCCGGAGCTACGAAAACAAAGATGGTCAAAAACGATGGGTATCTGAGGTTGTTGCAAGTTATGTTCAGTTCTTAGAAAAAGCTAACCAAGAAAACGGACAAGCTCAACCGAGTTCGACGACGGTATCCGGTGGTGGAGATGATTTAGGCGGGATTGATCTTAATGACATGCCATTCTGAGGTGAATTATGCACACTTGGCGAAAAGGAATAGCCTCCTGGAAATGCGGCGAAACATTGTATATCTCAGTTCCCTTTACTTGGCTAATGTCGGAGGCTGAAAAACTAGCGAATGCGCACAAAGGGAAAGTTCTCATTGGTGGACCCGGGACCATGAAACCAACAGAATGCCCAGGATTTGAACCGTTATTATTTCACAATCCATCGGCGACATTTACATCCAGAGGATGTCCGAACGGCTGTCAATTTTGCGCAGTTCCGAAGCTTGAAGGCGAATTTAGAGAGATTTCGGACTTCAGGCCGGCCCCGATAATTTGCGACAATAATTTTACCGCAGCAAGTCGGAAACACCAAGAAAGAGTTGTGGATAAGCTCAAGGTTTTCCCAGTAGTCGATTTTAACCAAGGCTTGGAATCCGGCCGGTTTACCCCGGAGCTTGCAGATCTACTTGGAAACTTGAAATGCAAAGTGAGATTCGCCTTCGACCATGTAAACTTTGAATCTAAAGTCAAAGCGGCAATAGACCTTTGCAGACAAAGAACAACTAAAGATATTGGGATTTATGTTCTAATCGGATTTAATGACACTCCGGAAGATGCCCGGTATCGGCTAGAGTTAGTAAGAAGTTGGGGAATAGATCCGAATCCCATGCGGTTTCAATCGTTGGATGCCATAAAGAAAAATGATTATGTTTCTCCTAATTGGTCTGATGTTGAATTAAAAAGAATGATGGAATATTACAGTAATTTACGATTTTTTAGACCTATTCCATATAAAGACTATGAATATCGAGAAGACGACAGAAAACAGATAGCTTTATTTTAACTAAGGGGAGGGGGGTGTTTTTATCATGGACAGTATTTTAATCGCGTACATAGCAATATTTCTATTAGGCGTAGCTACCGGGATAATACTAATCGGTTATCCTCTAACTGGGAAACTAGCAAAACTAGAATCCCAGAATGCCCGGCTAAGGAGGGAGATAAAGCAACTAAAATATGAAGACAGAGAGAGGGCGGCGTGATGGCTGAACTTACCCAAGACCAAATTCATCAATTATTTGTGTTGGTGGAAGAGTACATATCAATAATCGAGATCAAAAATCCGAATCAGAAAAAGCTGCAACTGGAACTCTGGGAAGACCGGGTTAAGAGGGCTTTTCCGTATGAGACCAATGTAATGACAGTAAGTCTCCGAGAGATCGCGGAATCGAAAGCGAGGGAGAAGGTGGCATGAACTATTTCTGGGTTAGAGTTTTTGACTATAATTATGAGCGCGATCTTCATGACAAAGGTATTTTATTAGATGAATTCTACCTTAAAGGCGAAACACTGACCAGAGACGAAGCTAAACAACAGGTCAAGGAAAAATATTCCGGAAAGACCGCTAGAGAACTACTATTTTCCAAGCCTAAAAAACAAACCAATGGCGTGTATGCCATAGTAATGGATAGTGAAAAATTCTTTTGGGACAGGTTCTATCTGGAGATTGACACCTTTTGTTTCAAGTGCCATAAGTCAATCAAAGGCATGATGCGCGATTTTCCACGAACCAGTATAGGTGATGATGAAACTGAAGTTTATTTTTGTAGCTATGATTGCCGAGGCCAGTATTATAAAAGTCTAAAGTTTGAAGGCGACTTTCAGGAAAAAGAGGCCGGCCAAGACGGAGGCATCTTCGGTTACATCTATCACATTTACAATCGAACAAGTAATATTCACTACATAGGGCAAACCAGATACATGCCGTTCTTCAGGTGGCAAGAGCATGTTAAAGCCGGTGAAAAGGGTAAGATTGAAGATTTAACATTCGACACCATTACGGAGGTTCGCCGGAATAACAGACAGAGCGACGACCAGAACCAGCAATATCTTAACAGCATTGAAGCCTGGTGGATTGCCAAGTTCAAAGAAGAGGGTTACGAAGTGTTCAATATCTCAAATCCCAAAATCACAATTGAATATTTGAAAGACAGGTTTAATGAGATGGTAGCGCAGCAGAAACGGTTGGATTTGATTATTGAAGAGAAGGTTAGTGCTTAAAAATATCAAGGGGAAAGGGGAACCTCATGAAAAGAATTGTAATGGAAGTCCATCCGCAAGAAAAAGAATTACTTGAGACATTACGAAACGATATCATTTTTGGTGCCATGACAATCAAAGTTGAAAACGGTATTCCGATCCGAGGGGATGCCAATAAGACTTATGACTTTCGGCGGATAGTTGCCGAGAAGAAAAATGGAACGGAGGGGTAATGATGGCCAAATTAGTTATAACTTATGAGAATGATACAATTACAAAGACTTTAACGTTTCGAGGGAAAACTTTTACAAGTGCGATGCCGCCTTGGGACGAAGAAAAAGGATGCAGAACAGGCGATAAAGGCTTAAGCTATTATGTTCATGAAGCCTTCGAAGATGATGAGGAAATAGAAGATATTTGCGATATTATAGAAGACTCATTGGATTCTGGCGACGAAGATGAAATAGAGGATGGACTAAGGTCTTTATCGCAGGAATACGAATAATTCATAAATAACAATTAAATATTGGCCGACCGTAGAATCCGGAAGCCGATTGACCCAGAGGGGATGGGTTGATCGGCTTTTTTATTTAAGGGGAGGGGTTAATTTGACAAAGAAGTTTTATGAAGCCGACCCAAAGGAACTTGAAAAGTTATGGAATCGTATGACTGATTGGCTGTTATTTAACCTTGAAGAAATAAAATCTTATATCAGGGAGATGATTTATCTTGGTTCCGGAATTGTCAGTGGGGCCGGGGCTGCGCCGGAAAACGACGCTTCACTCGAATTAAATGTTATTATAGTTAATGAGGCAATGGAAATTATCGCAGCCGTTATAACAGCTATAAAGCAACTTGAGCCCGAAGACTTTGACATTTACATTGACCGTTATCACCATGAAATGATTTACTCCAAGATAGCCGAGTGGGAGGAAATCGCTGAAATAACAGTTAAACGGCATATTCAGAAGATACGCGATACTGTTAAAAACTATATTGACAAGAATGATATTGAACTTGAAACAATTGTAAGATTAAAAGATAAACTTCGGTATGTATGTAGAAAAAAAGTTGCTTAAATGTTGAATTTAGGTGATACTTTTGGTATAATAATTACAGGTTCAAGAAGAGCCGAAAGACACTGTAAAAAATTGTAAATAAAACCGTCTCACAAAAAGAGGCGGTTTTTTTATTTCGGTGGAATCGTCTGGTCAGGTGCCGGACCACCGCTTTTCACCTAAGGGGTGAGATCTATGAAGAAATTATAGGAATACCTATATCATTAAAACTACATATTGTAAACAAATTAAACCAGGGGTTCGGCTTACCCTGGTTTTTCGCTAAGTTTGCTCCGCCTGGTCGAAGGAACTATGGGGATAGGGAGTAGGCCAGGGCGGGGCTTTATATAGAGAGGCTTAAATAATGATACCAAAACCAAAGAAAGCAAAAACCTGCCTTGACATGTCCGAACTGCCTTTTGGCAAGACAAATCAGAAACAGCGGGAAAATAAAAAGATTCGTAAGGTAATCGACCGATGTAAATGCAGAATTCCCGGATGTAATAAAGAAGCTCAAAAAGCTTTTCACCATATAATTCAAAAGTCTGACATCTTGATTGATCACCCGTTAAATTTTATTCGGCTTTGCGATATTCACCATCCGGAAGCTGATGAATTTAAAATATCACAAGTAGACCTATTTGAATTAGTAGCGCACGATAACAAAATAACAGTAGAAGAGCTATTAAGAACCCTGGAAGATTTCGCCGGGGCTTCAATTTACATTGAAGGAGAGTCCATTAAAGTTGCAAAACCAATTTATCAAAGGCGAACCGGTTGAGATTTTAAAAACGGTCCCATGTACGGGTAGCAACAGAGGAAAAAAGAGAGCGGTTGTAGTGGCCGGTACTATACACCAGGTTTGTAATGGATTCGCAGTTGTGGACTTTGGTTACTACAAAGAAAGCTTTTATTTTGAACAAATCCGAAAAAGTAAAACCGAAAAACACTTAAATAAAGGTGCGTAAAGGAGCTGATCACCATGAACGGCTCAAAGATTATTTACGTTCGGGCCGATGGTGCTCTCCTTGGTTTAACCGAAAAAGAATATCTTGCAGCTATCAGAAGAGGCAAGGCGCATATCCGGAATGCCAAACAAAACGAAAGGGCTTTGAAAAAATATGAGGGTACGATTAATCCCGGAAAACGTGATAGTTGATGCTTATCTGCCAATCTCTAGCCTAGAGAATCTTTTAGTCAAACATGACAACGAGGCCATAGTCAAAGAGAAGGGTGCTCGCTGGGAAACCCGGAGCCGGGACAGTTATCAAATAATTGAGGTATCAGAATATGAACAACAACTTATTAACCGGAATCAGCTTAAGTGATAATACTCCATTTGAAGATTGGGCAACCAATATCCTCCCGTGGCTCCGTGAAGCAATGAATGATGTTGCTGAGGGTATTACCGGGGATATTGCAACCTTGCTTGATAAACAGCAGAGATATACTGCTTATGCCGGGGCTTTGGTAGAAATCTATGCTAAGGCAGAAGCTTACTATAAAACAAAACTGGCCGAGGCTATGGAAGCGGCTATCAAAGAGGGAGTTTCGGCTTCATTGGTGGCAAGGATAGCAGAGGGGAAGATTGCAACCGTCATTCGGTTTTACGAAGCGATTCACCGGTTTAATTCAACCCTTACAGACCAGCTCATGGCTGTGGCAGCCAGATTGAAATATGAAGGAGCGCTTATGTGGGGAGATCGGGGAGGGCAGGAGAAACCAAAATGAATCGAATGAGCGCGAAGGAATACAACCAAATCATAGCTCCAAGTGAGACCAAAGAACAGATTACTTTAGCCGGACTCTTAGACCAAGTTAAATACAACGGTCGGAAACTCCAGTGGGCGCATGTCCCAAATGAAGGCAAGCGGTCCGGGAAGACAGCCAAGATACTCCAGATGATGGGACTTAAATCTGGCCTGCTCGATATATTAATTTTTGATAGTCCACCGGCGTACCCGCTTATGAAAGGCGCCGCTTTGGAATTAAAAAAGCTCAAAGGCGGCAAGGTTTCTCCAGAGCAGATAGAGTGGTTGGATTATTTCAATTCCAACAGTTGGGTAGCTGGGGTAGCCGAAGGACTTAACGAAGCCTTATCTTTATTGCAAGATTGGGGATATATTAAATGAATTGCATCAAATGCGGAATTATTACTAAAAACGCTCTTTGTTCCAAGTGTTTAGCAGAGAGGGAGAAGGCGCTGGAGGCGTTGGAGAAAAATATAAAAAAGTAGCAAATAAGGAGTTTGAAGTAGGTGAGGTGATTGGGACGTATCGCAAAACACAACTGGGAAGAGTTACTCGAAGAGTATCTTAAGTCTGAGTATCAAAATAAGACTGATTTCGCAAAGGCGAAAGGTATTAATCCAAGCCTGTTGCGTAGAAATAGCGTTGATTGGCCAAGTAAAAGTGCCGGCAAGGGAGTAAAAGTATCAAAAAAAAATAGCAGTAACGTTACCAAAAAAGATGTTACTAAAGAGAGTAACACAAAAACTCAAAAAAACAAAAATCGTGTTACCGAAAAAGTAACGAAAAAAGTTATCCAAAAAGGAGACAAAAAAGCTCCAAAAAAGAATAAATCACAAATTAAAGATTATTTAGCTGTTGTTACGAAAAACCAAACGGAAGAGCTTACCGAAAAGGAATTGCTCTTCTGTTTTTATTTTGTAAATGTGCATCAATTTAATGCAACACAATCATATTTAAAGGCTTTCGAATGCGCTTATAGTACAGCCAATGTGGAAGGCTGTAAATTGCTAGTAAAACCTCGTATCCGTTCCGAGATAGAACGCTTAAAAAAAATAAAGTATCAGTCCATCATGGTTCAAGCAGAAGACCTCATAGAAAAGCATATGAAAATTGCCTTCGCGTCAATAACTGACTTCGCTAGATTCGGTCAAACTGAAGTTCCAATAATCAGCGGTGGCAAAGTTCTAATGATTCCGCGCAAAGTTATCAATGGCCGGACCGGAAAGGAAGAGATTAGACCGGAGCCCGCAACCAGAGTTGTCAATGACCTTTGTTTTAAAGAATCATCAGAGGTGGACGGTTCTCTCATTAAATCAATCAAAGTAGGCGCTCAAGGGTCGTCTATAGAATTGTACGATTCTCAAAAATCCATGGAATGGTTGGAACGTTACTTTATGTGGAATCCGATGGATAAGCATAAAGTGGCTTTTGATAATGCGAAGTTGAAGCTGGAAGAAGAGAAGGTTAAGATTCAACAGGAAGAGCTCAAACTCGCCCAACGCAAAGCCGGTGACGATGACGAAGAGGATACTACTGACGATGGCTTTATAGATGCTCTAAATGCAGAGGCTCCATCTGTTTGGAGTGATAACGATGAGGGTTAAAAAGATTAAAGCAATATTCCAGTTTAAGCCCTTTTCCCCCAAACAGAAAAAAGTATTGACCTGGTGGTGTGATAACTCTCCGGTTAAGGATAAAGAAGGCATTATAGCAGACGGCGCAATCCGATCCGGCAAGACCGTTTCCATGGCACTGTCATATGTAATGTGGGCCATGGAAAAATTCATTGGCCAAAACTTCATCATGGCCGGGAAGACCGTCGGAAGTTTTAAACGCAACGTTTGGATATGGCTTAAATTAGTTATTATCGCCAGAGGATATAGAGTTAAAAAAGCCACCGAAATAGGCGAGAATGTTTTTATTATCTCACGGAAAGGCAAAAGCAATTACTTCTTCATTTTCGGCGGCAAGGACGAAGCGAGCCAAGATTTAGTCCAAGGTATTACGGCGGCCGGCGCGTTTTTTGATGAAGTTGCGCTCATGCCGGAATCGTTCGTAAACCAGGCAACCGGCCGGTGTTCGGTTGAAGGTTCAAAGTTTTGGTTCAACTGCAACCCGGAAGGACCGATGCATTGGTTCAAGGTAAACTGGATTGATAAGGCCAAGGAGAAAAACCTTATCTATCTCCATTTCACTATGGATGATAACTGGTCACTATCCGAGAAGATCAAAGCTCGCTATCGGTCCATGTATGTCGGAATCTTTTTCAAACGTTTCATTCTTGGGTTATGGGTACTGGCTGAAGGCGTTATCTATGACATGTTTGACCGTGACAAACATGTCATAAAAGACGAGAAATTAAAAAGTGAAATCCTTACAAACGGTAGATTGTGGTATATATCCAACGACTATGGAACTGGGACAGTATTTACATTAGGTTTATTTTGTATCTACAAGGATATTCGTTATCTGGTACGGTCCTTTTATTGGGATGCAAAAGCTCAGATGAAACAAAAAACAGATGGCGAGTATTGCCAAGACTTAAAAAAATTAATTGATTATATTAAACCTCGACAGGTTCAGGCAATCATCATACCTGATGATGCATTATCATTTATTGCTGAGTGTAATAAACAAAACATACGGCCTGTGAGAATTTATAAACGGTTGCCGGGTTCGGTTATTAAACGAATCAGGATTCAAGCGAACGTTCTATCAAGCGGCAAATATTTTATATTCAACGATGCTTCAAACGAACCAATTATTGATGAATATTCAAGTTATGTTTGGGACCCAAAAGCACAAGAACGCGGGGAAGATACTCCGCTCAAACAAAATGACCATGGTAAAGACATGGAAGGGTATTTTCACGACAGCGTAAATCGCATACTTAAAGTTGGTTCGAAGCCATCTGGAATGTAAAGGAGAAATTCACATGGGAATAAACGAAGCAAACCTTGGAATTAAAGACCAAAACAACATAAAAAACCGCTACTTAATCAGCCATGGGATGAAAGAGGATCTCATTGTTGTCGGTGGTAAATGGCCTTTAACTGATACAGAAGAAGCATCCCGGATGGAGCGGTATAGAATTAACAATCTCCTTTTCCGCAACAGATATGAAGACGTTTGGCAACAGTGGCATGAGAGAGTCACCCGGAATTGGGATAAAGAAGACTTGCGTATCGCTTTTGTAGTATCAAACTTCTGTAAGGTGCTAACTCTACTATGCGCGGATCTATTGTATGGCGAACAAGGTGAAACCTTCGGGGCTACATGCACGAATGATAAAGCAAATGAAGGACTTCAAAAACTTATCACTGATAATCATTTTAATATCACAGCTTACGAGGTTTCCGGGATTGACACTTCTAAGAATGGCGATGGCGTTTATAAATTAATGGTCGAGGACGGTCAAGTCAAAATCTATGGCCAACCGGCTAGCAATTGGTTTCCGCTGGTTGAGCGAGATAACATTAAGAAAATTAAAGCTCACATATTAGCGTGGAAAGAAACCTATAACGGCAATGATTATGTGAGAAAAGAAGTTCATGAGAAAGGCCGGATTCACAACCTTGCTTACCTGTTAAGCGGGAGTGATATCCAGAGGCAAGTAAAACTTAGCGAATTAGGATTAAGCCGCTTGGTTAACGGCGAGGAAGTAGAGTACCCGGAACAGGAAGATACTAGGCTTCCCGATGATTTCCTTATCGTTCACAATCCGAACTGGGGATTGACTGAACAGATTTATGGCGTTGACGATTACGAGGATGTTGATACTCTCGTATCTGAATTGGCTGTCATGTTATCGAGAAATAGCATGGTATTGGCTAAACATACTGACCCGAATATGTATGGTGAATATACATACTTAGAGCAAGAGGCTTTGCCCGATGGAAGAGTTGAATATCGATTACCCTCTGGAGGGACGTTTTACCCAGTTAGCGCCGATGGCAAGCCTCCCGGATACCTCACGTGGGATGGGCGGTTAGAAGCCGCGGAGAAACACATTGACAGGCTTATCGAATCGCTCTTTTACGTTTCCGAAACTTCGCCGGCTGCTTTCGGACTTGATAAAGCTGCGGTTACTGAATCGGGCGCTGCATTGAAAAAGCGACTAATCAGGACATTGGCAAAGGTTAACAGGAAAAAGATTTACGCGGACCCGGCGATCAAAGATGTTTTGGAAATTGCGCAAAAGCTGGATAATGAATGGTCGAGTTCTAGCTACACTCCGGAGCGGCCGACGATTAAATGGGAGGATGGACTTCCGAATGACCCGAAAGAAGAGACTGAAATAGTTGGGATGCGGGTTAATGATGGTACTATTAGTAGGCTGGAGGCTATCATGGTCTTGGATAAGTGTGATAAAGAGACAGCCGAGAAGAAACTCGAGCAGATACAGAAGGAACAAGATGCAGCGCTCCCGGTGTTCGGACGAAGTCAAACTATAGGCGGCGGTCAACCTCCTAATAATCCATTTCAGCAAGGAACTGGTGGAAGAGGCACAACTGGGCAGGAGTGATTAAACTATGGCACTCGAACCGCTCTTTTTGGATTTAATACAGGTTTATCGGGACGCTTATCAAACTCTATTAACTCGATTAGTTGATCAGGAGTTACGTGGACTATCAACCTTTCACACCAAAGCGCTCCTGAGAGACATTGACGATACAGTTGAAAAGCTTAAGCAATATCAATCAGACTGGATTAACCATGCTGTACCATTTGGTTATCAAGAAGGCTCACAAGCGGTAGTTGATAAACTAACCAAGCGCTACGGCATGACTGATATTAATGTTGCATTCGGTGGCGTACATACCGAGGCGGTTAATGCGATTGTTAGAGACACATTCAGCGATATTGCAGCGGCCACTGATTTTATGGCTGATAATTTAAAACAAGCAATTCGAGACGCGGCGAAAGAACAATATCGGATCGGATTGATAACCGGTGAGACCCGAAGAAGTATGACAAAGGGGTTGGTCGACAAACTAAGCCGAAAAGGGTTTACGGTTTATCTGGACGAGAAAGGTAGATACATTCCGCTTAGAGAGTATGCAAACGCTCTTTTGGAGGAACAATGGGTTGGGTTCGTTGACAAAGCCGGTCGGCGATGGGATTTATTAAACTATAGCGAGATGCTGACCCGGACGAAAGTCCTTGAGGCTTCAAATGTTGGAACAGAAAACCGGATGGTTCAGAATGGATTGGATTTGGTTCTGATTAGTTCGCATCATGCAGATGATTGGTGCAGGTTCTACGAAAATCGAGTATTTTCAATATCCGGACAGTCGAGCGAGTATCCGCCGTTGAGCCAAGTTCCTAATGGTGGATGCCCGATGC
>JAAYEK010000123.1 GCA_012728785.1 Bacillota bacterium
TCAACTTCCTATTGACCAAGCGATTGTATGAAAATGGGGTTGACGTGGATCGACAAGCGTCGATAGCATTTTCTAGATAGTTGCCCACCCGGTTCGCCGGGGCACATTAAAGGATGATAATGAGATATTCACCACGAAGGTCACGACTTCGCTTATGGCCATCCTGGTCGCTTCGTCCTGTGTCATCCGGACACTACGGAAGGACACGAAGGGGAACGGAAGAATAGATTTTCTTCCCCCGTCTTCGTGCTCTTCGTGGTGGTAATGTTTTTAAAGTATTCAACCTAATATGTGGTTTAAAATATTTTATGAGTATTTTCTAAGTAGGCTCAGAGGAAAGGCATAAGGTTTTTTTACGCAATGTGCTACGGTTCTGACTGGAGCATTTGGGAGCATGAAGCGGAGATTATTTGTTCCTCTTCCAGTTGAAAGATATCGTTTAGGGATTTGATGATACATGGAATTATTACTCCTTTTGGTACGTAGTCCAGCGGTCTAGGCTCAGAGGAATAATATCTGTTTGAAGTAAGGATTGTTTCGTATTGCGCACGGACTTTTTAGTTGGGAAGACAAAGGAATTTTTAAAAAGAGAATAGAAATACCATTTGTAGTGGAGTAAGTCCATGCTAAGGAAGAAAAAACACAAACGCCTTGGCAAAACTCGGCAGGAATGAGAATGTCCGTGTTGATGTGCTTGTTAAAAACTACGGCGTATTGAATTGCACGATGGACGATTTTATGGACGTTATTCCCGATGCGGAGGAGAAGCAATGATTGACTCGAAATCAAGGCGAAGGAAACTGCCTACGGGTTCGAATAAGAACCAATAAAGGAGGAAATGGTGGCTGCAATACATGACCTAATCGATCAAATAGAAAATCCGGAGTTGCGCGCCCGCATACAGCAAGAGGTAGACCGGATAAATAAGCAGAAGAAATTCGGGCTTGTGTTTGAAGAGCATCTGCCGGAATGTACTCCTCTTTACGATATACCTGTCAGAAAAGGAAGCACTGTTGCTCTCAAGGCCGGCAAGGTAAGCGAAACATATGTCGTGTTGAAGTTGAAAGATGACACGGCGGTTTGTCTGCCAAAAGGCGGCGGGGAACCATCGGAGCTCCCGGTGGCGGATTTGGTGACAGTTGCAGAGTTCGGCGAGGCAATTTATCCTTATCTGAAACCCATTGACAGCGTATGCAACGCTCCCGATAGTGATTTGTGGCATACGCTGATCGAGGCGGACAACTACCACGCTCTGCAGCTGCTGGAGTACCTTTATACCGGTAAGGTTGACTGTATCTATATTGATCCGCCTTATAACACCGGCGCAAAAGACTGGAAATATAATAACGACTATGTGGATGGCTCAGATACATATCGGCACAGCAAATGGCTCTCGATGATGCAGAAGCGGTTCAGTATAGCGATATCATTGCGGACAGCGATGCCGTCAGTAAACACAATTTCACCCTGCCGGAAACGATCAATGTCCGAATTGATAAAGATGGCAAGGAATATGATAATCACTTGTTTGCTGACGAAAAAGGCGTTGCCGTCATCAAGCTTAACGGTTGGGAAGAAGGTGTCTTGGAAGAAGAAGCAAAACGAACGGATTTTGTTTGCTGGCTTCGAAACCCGCCGCGTGAGAAATGGTCTTTGTGCATTCCATATGAGATCAACGGGGAAATCAAATCGACCTATCCTGATTATCTGATTGTAAGAAGCGACCCGGTTCTTACCTATGTCATTGACATTCTGGAACCGCACAGTCCGGATTTCAAGGACAATCTTGGCAAGGCTAAAGGCTTTGCAAAATATGCGGAAGCAGAGCCAAAAATCGGGAGGATTCAACTGATTCGCACCGGTAAAGATCCGGCAGGAAAAACACGATTCAAACGTCTTGACCTGTCTCAGGGAGCAGTGCGTGAAAAAGTGCTGAAAGCACAGAATACCGACGAGCTCGACCATATTTTCTAAACGGATGGTATTTTTTGATATCTCTAATCCGGACGAATAAACTTGAGAAAATAGCTCTAATATTAGGCCATCATTTGGTCGGTGATTGACAGAAATAAGTTCCGATTTATATTATATAATTATGGCTAAGGTTATAATTGCGTTTAATTGATGATACGACAGAAACCGGAGGATTTAACTATGGAACCTGCAATAGGCGACTCGCGGGATGGTTTTTACTCCATTCTTACCTGGGAAGATCTTGAAGACTGGGCTGGCCCCAAAATTGCCGGCCGGGGCCAGGAGTACCTTCGCCGTAACTTGGTCAAAGACCTATCGCTTGCCCCCAATGGAGAAATAGTGGCCTGGGTAGACGGTTCCAAGCGATATGCCACAGCAGTGGATGTTGAAGGCGGTGATTTGGTCTTCACTTGTACCTGTCCTTATGATGACGGGGTATGTAAACATGCGGTAGCCGTGTTGCTTGCTTATCTTGAAAGCCAAAAGGATGAACAAACTATCCGGGAAGTGGATAAAAATGATCCCCGGTTATTGTTATTGGAAGAGAAAGATTTTGGCCCGGAGGACTTTGATACATCTGATGAAAATGAAGATGATGATGAATATATGGAAGACAATTTTAATCGTAAAGTAAATCATTCATCATCTCCGGTGAAAATAGAAACAGTCTCCCATATTCAAGCCTACTTGGAAAAACAAACTAAAGATCAATTAATCCAAATCATTGCAGAATTGGCGGAAAACAACCCAACTATAAAGTTATCTTTAGAAGACCGTTGTGCCGTTGATGAAAATCGGGTCCCTAGTTTAGTAAAAACAATTCAGAAAGAAATTGTGAAGCTAAGCCAAACTCCTGGATGGAAAAACCATTGGAACGGGGAAGGTTTTATCCCGGATTATTCGCGAGTGAGAAACTTGCTTTCGCAACTGTTATCAAAAGGATATGCCGAAGAAGTGATGGAATTAGGGAAGGAATTATTGACTACCGGAAAAGAGTTAATTGAAATGAGCGATGATGATGGAGAGACGGGCAGTGAAATTGCCGGTTGTTTAGAGATCGTTTTTAAGGCCTTGGCTGCTTCGCCACTATCTTCGAGAAATTACCCGATAGAGTAATTTTTTGGCTTGAGCAGTTAAAAAAACCGACATATAGGGGATGGTACGACCAATCATTGAATGATCAAATTGCCACTGCGCTTGCTGAAAAATATCCGGACCGGGCCGTTGACCTTTGGGAAAAAATTGCCGAGGGTTTAATCAATAGGGTCAAGCCGCAAGCATATGAAGAAGCTGCCGTATATTTGCGAAAGATTCGCCATCTTTTATTAGCATTAAAGCGGAAAAAAAAGTGGCAAGAATATCTACAAGGACTAAAATTTCAGCATCAAAAGAAACGTCGTTTGCTAGAAATTTTGAATCGCTTTTCAGACGAGCCTTTAGTTAAACAAAAGGAGAAAAAACCAATTCATAGTCTGAACTTATAATCATCTTAACATTATCCAACATCCTAGTATTTCTTTGAAAATATTAATGAAAAAGTTGATATTATCTCGTCCATTGAAGAATAGGGTCTAAAAACGAAAGTGAGAAGAAAATGAACAAGGAGATTGTTTTTGACGAGGCTGTTTTCACAAAAGCTGATCCTAAAAGAACGTTTAGGACAGCCGATGAATGTTTGGTGGCGATCCGATTGATTGAGAGTAAAAAAGAAGCTTCCACATGGATCTATGAATACGAGGTTAGCGGTGAAATTGGGAAAATAAAAAAATTTATCGCCCGGTTAAAAAAACTTGAACCGACCGACTAAAATTATAGATTGAAAGATAGCCTTAGTAGAAACCTTAATAATATTTATAGCTAGGATGGAGTATCAGAATGGAAAAGTCAAATGGAATAGCTTTAGTTGTTGAAGGTGGAGCAATGCGAGGTGTATTTTCTACGGGAGTTTTGGATGCCTTTTTAACCAATAAATTTAATCCCTTTGATTTATATATTGGAGTATCGGCTGGTGCTACAAATATTGCTTCATTTTTGGCTGAAATGTATCAACGGAACTTAAAAGTTTACACCGATTATTCCACTGGTTCTGATTTCATTAATTGGAGAAAGTTTATTAGCGGTGGAAACCTGGTAGATTTGGATTGGCTTTGGAGAGTTACCATCAAAGAAATGAGGCTAGATTTGGAAAAAATATTTAATCCGGAGAAAGAATTCTATATTGGTGTAACATCAATCGATACTGGTCAAGCTGTTTATTTGAAACCGGAACGAAGTAATTTGGAAGAGATGTTAAAAGCCTCAAGCGCTATACCGGTTTTATATCGTAATCATATAAAAATAAAAAATATTTCCTATGTTGACGGCGGGCTAGCTGATCCGATTCCTGTATTGGAAGCATATCGGCGTAAAGCACGGAATATTTTGGTGCTTCGCTCACGCCCATATTCTTACACCATGAAACAAGGACCTAGTAATTACTGGCAAAAATTATTCCTGAAAGGGTCTCCTAAATTAGTGGAAACCTTTAGTCGAAGAGCTCAAAATTATCAAGAAGCAATTGATTTTATGCGTAATCCACCGGAGGGCATCGGGATAGTTGAAATAAATCCCCCGGAGAATTTTCCGGTTAAAAGATTAACCAAGGATATTTCTATTTTAAAACAAGGGTACTGTTGTGGATATGAGGCTGGGATTAGAATAATGGAACAATGGCCTCATGTAGAACGGTAGAAGTACCCTTAAGAAACTAATGCATAACAACCGTTCCGGAATGGGAATATTACTTTTTAAAGGAATTCCTACGAAAGGATGGTTATCATGAAAAATAAATTGTTCATTCCAATCTTGTCACTGGCATTAGTCTGTGTCTGCGGTTGGGGGTATTCTCAATACCAAGCAAAGCGTCAATGGGAAATTAACGCGGAAAATCAATATCAAAGGGCTTTTGAGGAATTAACCGGCCACGTTAATAACTTGGAAACTCAACTGACAAAGTCTTTAGTGGCCGCATCAGTGCCGCAATTTATTAGGTTGATGACTGATGGCTGGCGGGAAGCCAATTCTTGTCAGGAAGATATCGGTCAATTACCCTTAACATCCCTTGATTTATCCCGGACTAAAACTTTCTTGGCATCGGCTGGAACTTTTTGTTTAAATACGGCCCAAAACCAATTAGCGGATGATAGCCGTCTGAATAAAGCCCAATGGGATACAATCAGGAAGTTTCGGAACCAGTGCCGTACCGTTACTGAGAATTTGCAGAACTTAAGAGAGGAATTTTATAACAAACGCGCTCAATGGCTGGAAGTAGACCGGTTGGGGACTCTAAGCGCTGCTGCTCCCGCCTTAAACGAAAACAAGGTAACCAAGGCTTTCTTAATGCTTGAAGATGGGTTACGTCGGGTTCCCGATATTGAGTTCGAAGGGAATAATCTCGACTTAGTTCCGAAACCAACCGGGCTCACCGGTCAAAATATAACTGCTCAGGAAGCGGTGAATAAAAGCAAACAAATATTAGGGCCGGATTATAGTAAGGCCCGTTTCAAATACAGCCGAATTATTAAAGGAGACTTTCCCAGCCATCTGGTGACAGCTTATGATCCTGATAAAAGGGAACCATGTCAGGTAAGCGTCAGCGTTAAAGGGGGCCATCTGGTTTGGATGTTGACCGATCGGGAGGTTCCTAAGAAAAATTTAAACCTGGACCAATGTGAAGCTAAGGCAAAATCCTTCTTTCAACAAAGGGAATATCCTCCCATGGAAGTTGTTAGCCGGGAAGAATCGGACAATGTCGCGATCCTCAGCATGGCGCCGCGAAGGAATGATGTTTTGAAATATCCGGAATTGATAAAATGTCAAGTGGCTCAAGATAATGGGGAAGTTTTAGGGGTCGATGCCGTTTCATACTTGACCTTTAATGATCCCAACGCGCCTCAGCAGAAGAAACCAGGCTATACGGAAACACAGATCAGAAAAAATCTCAACCCAAACTTGAAGGTGGCGCGGATCCAAAAAGCTGAAGTACTTAATGAAATGTATAATAAGGTCCCTTGTTATGAGGTTGAAGGGACGGAAGGTACCGATCGATTTCTAATATATTATAACGCGGAAACTGGGAAAGAGGAGAAAATTCGACGGACAGACGAAAATGGCAATGAGATCCAATAATTGAGATCCAATAATTAACCAAAGAGAATCTTGACAAGTTATTCCTCAAAAAGATATAATACAATATAAATATAATAAAGGCCATGATGAGGATAAGTAACCATGTTGCGGTTTATTAGAGAGCTGGTGGTCGGTGAAAACCAGCGCCGGTCATGGAGAATCCCCCTCGGAGCAGTGGGAAGAAATTAATAGTAAGTCCCACCGGGTTAGCCCGATACAGCTGTTAAAAGAACCGGATTTTTTCCGGAAATAGGGTGGTACCACGGTCTTTCGTCCCTAAACCAGACGGAAGGCCTTTTTATTATATTTTTTAAAGGAAGGTGTATCAAGATGATCCGTGTTTTAGTAAGTGATCCGATCACTCCGGCCGGTATTGACCTATTTAAAAAGGCAGGATTTGAGGTGGAGGTAAAAACAGACCATTCTAAGGAAGAACTACTGGCGAAGATTAAGAACTATGACGCACTAATCGTTCGAAGTCAAACCAAAGTTACGGCTGATATCATAGAAGCGGCCTCAAATCTAAAAGTGATTGGAAGGGCTGGAGTCGGCGTCGATAATGTTGATATTACAGCGGCGACCAAAAAAGGGATTATTGTCTTAAACGCTCCCGACGGAAATACAATTTCTACCGCCGAGTTAAGCGTAGCAATGCTTTTAGCGCTTGCGCGCAATATTCCGCAGGCACATGCTTCATTGAAAGATGGCGCCTGGGATCGAAAAAAGTATACCGGCGTTGAAGTTAACGGCAAGACTTTGGGTGTGATTGGAATGGGACGGATTGGTACGGAAGTATCCAAGCGGATGTTAGCTATGGGAATGACGGTTTTAGCTTATGATCCGTTTTTCACCGAAGAGAAGGCAAATTCTTTAGGAGTCAAGATGGTCAATCTTGATACGATTATAACCGAATCGGACTTTATTACGGTCCATACTCCATTAACCCCGGAGACAAAAGGAATTTTTGGCGCCAACGAATTCGCCAGGATGAAAAAGGGAGTGCGCTTAGTCAACTGTGCTCGGGGCGGAATTTATGATGAAGCGGCTTTAGCGGAGGCTATTAAATCAGGTCAGGTTGCCGGTGCAGCGATTGATGTATATCCAACCGAACCACCAACGGACCGGGCTTTGATCGATCTACCGCAGACCGTAGTAACTCCCCACCTGGGTGCTTCCACTAAGGAGGCCCAGGAAAATGTAGCGGTCGATGTCGCAGTCGAAGTAATTAAAGTTTTAAAAGGGGAATCTTTTAAAAACGCGGTCAATTTGCCGCCCCTTCGGCCTGAAGTTCGGTCCGCTTTGGAACCTTTTTTCGGCTTGGCGGAAGCATTGGGAAAATTCATGGCCCAAATGATACCTCCACAACTCAAGAAAGTTGACCTTAGTTATCTGGGTGAGGTGTCAAAGCAAGAGACATCATACCTATCGATGCTCTTCTTAAAAGGTTTGCTCCAGGACAGCCTGGCGGAGGAGGTTAATCAAGTTAACGCTCTCTTTCTTGCTAAGGAGCGGGGGTTAAAGGTTAATGAGAACAAATCATTGGAGGTCAGCGTCTATTCAAGTCTTCTCAGAGCCGAGGTAAATGTTGATGGGGAAACCTATACGGTAAGTGGGACTGTCAATGAAAATCATGAAGCTCGGATTGTGGAGATTAACGGGTATCGTTTTGATATAGCTTTATCCGGTAATATGATGGTCATCGATCATATTGATCAAGCGGGAGTTATCGGTGGAATTGGGACAGTTTTGGGCGCCGAAGGCATTAATATCGGATCTATGCAAGTGGGACGTAAACAACCAGGCGGGAAGGCAGTTATGGTTTTAATTGTTGATAGCCCGGTAAAAGCAGAATTAATTGCCAAACTGGAAACAGCGCCAACCATTTCAAAAGCCCGGTCGATAAACTTTTAAGCGCCAAAATTAGCCTTACTACATATAATAAACGTAACCCGAAGTATTATTCGGCGAGGGGGGATTTTGGAATGAAAAAGTCTCACACTCCTAAAACCCTCCATCTATTAATTAAGGCTAATTGGCTAGTTGATAGTATTACTAATCTCGGTGGCGGCTATTTGATCCACTTGATTTATGAATTGTCGGAAATTGATCCGGAAGTGCTCAAGGATATAAAGAACCAAAGCTGTGGAGAAGGAGTTTTGGGAGTGATTATCCAGTTGAGGCCGGAGAATAACCGGCCGGTCGCAGCCGTAGAAGTTTTTAAAATTAGTGACCAAGATCATGGTTACCGATTTGAACTTCGAATTTTAGAGGTAGTACCGTATTTACGCAAGACGCTTATTGACTGTGACTCGAAATATTATTGTCATTATTCGGAAAATCCGGCCTGAACCGCCGGATTTTTTACCGGAATTAATTTTTTGGAAAGCATAGATCAACTAAGTGTTACAGATCATAACTACAGTCAAAAGTTAAAGACCCTACTTTAAACTTTAAGGTTTAAGTAAGATTGGGTTTATCAATTGAAATCCGGAGGCGTTAATTGTTAATCGATGTATTAGTCTTACCCCAGCTTGGCAAGGATCGGGAGCTAGTTAATAAAAGAATAGTGGTGCTTGATGTTTTAAGGGCTACCAGCACAATTGTAACTGCTTTATACAATGGAGCGACGGAGGTCATACCCGTCCAGGAATATGATGAAGCTTTAAATCTGGTTAGAAGTATTGGACGAAATATTTGCCTGCTGGGAGGAGAGCGTAAAGGGTTAAAAATTGAAGGGTTTGATTTGGGAAATTCACCACTAGAGTATACTAGGGAACAAGTTGACGGTAAGAAAATAATCTTGTGTACTACCAACGGCACAAAGACGATTAAGACATTCCGGAACGGGGGCGAGGTCCTGATTGGGTCTTATTTAAATATGGAACGATTGGTAGCTTATTTGATTAAAGACCCTCAAGATACCACGTTAGTATGCTCCGGCCGAGAGGGTGTCCTTTGTCTAGAAGATCTGGCCTGCGCCGGGATGATTGCCCAGTTAGTTGCTGGAGTTGTTGAGGCGGAGTTGACTGATGCCGCGCAAGTAGCGATATTTAGCGCTAAACAAAATAGTAATGAAAGTTTGGTAAAATTTATAGGTCAGACGGAGCATGGCCGTTATTTAAATTCAATTGGCATGGGTGAAGATCTTAATTTTTGTACGACATTAAATAGCGCTCCAATTATACCCCGCTTTAAAGAAGGCAGAATTATTAATGCATCATAATTAAATCTCAATCCGGCAAGTATCACCCCGGCCCATCGGGGCACATGAAAAGATGAAAATTAAGTCTAAAAGCTACGGGGCGGACAGGGTTAACACGGATTTACGGGATTTTTTTTAAAACCATTATTGATTTCGGTTTTTAATCCGTGTTAATCCCGTTAATCCTGTCAAGATCACTTTCTGTATCGAAGCATTTTCTGGATGGGTACTTGCCGGATGTAGGTTATATTAATTAGTTAACGCCTGTAATGGGGCTGGAATCCGGCCTCCCCGCCTTACGAAACCCTCGGAATTGAAAGCGCGAACCGGCATGATTGGGGCGCTACCAAGAAGACCTCCGAAATCCACCTGATCTCCTATGATTTTTCCGGGAACGGGAATAATCCTGACTGCGGTTGTTTTGTTATTGATCATGCCGATAGCCATCTCATCGGCAATGATGGCGGCAATAGTTTCGGCTGTAGTATCACCGGGAACGGCGATCATATCCAAACCAACCGAACAAACGGAGGTCATTGCTTCCAGCTTTTCAATGCTCAAAGCCCCGACTTTCACAGCTTCGATCATTCCGGCGTCTTCACTAACGGGTATAAAAGCGCCGCTCAGCCCTCCAATAGATGATGAAGCCATTGCGCCTCCTTTTTTAACGGCATCATTCAAGAGAGCAAGGGCTGCGGTAGTCCCTGGGGCGCCGCAGCGTTCGAGACCCATCGCTTCTAATATGTTAGCTACACTGTCCCCAACAGTTGGAGTAGGCGCCAGCGACAGGTCGACGATTCCAAAGGGAACATTTAGGTGTTCCGATACTTTTCGACCGACTAATTCACCTACCCTGGTTATTTTAAAGGCGACCCTTTTAATTTCTTCGGCTAAAGTCCGAAAGTCACAATCAGGTAAACGATCAATCGCTGCTTTAACTACACCCGGGCCGCTAATACCAATATTGATGACTGCTTCTCCTTCGCCGCCTCCATGAAAAGCGCCGGCCATAAAAGGATTGTCTTCCGGAGCATTAGCAAAAACAACTAATTTGGCGCAAGCAATTCCCTGCCGGTCTGCGCTTAGTTCAGCAGCTTTTTTAACTACTTTGGCCATTTGATAAACGGCATCCATATTAATACCGGCTTTGGTGGTGGCAAGGTTTACTGAGGAACATACTTTTTGGGTGGTGGCAAGTGCGGTAGGAATTGAATCGATTAGTTTAGTTTCACCCGGGGTAGCCCCTTTATGAACTAAGGCCGAATAGCCTCCAATAAAATCGATACCCAACTCAGCTGCGGCCTTATCAAGAGTTTGGGCGAGGACCGAATAATCATCGGCTTCGGATGATTGTGCCACTAGCGAGATTGGAGTAACCGCGACTCGTTTATTAATAATAGGAACTCCATAGTTCTTTTCCATTGAATGAGCGGTTTCCACCAGTTTTGAGGCAAGCTTCATAATTTTAGTATATATTTTTTGAGAAACAGTTATTAAATCTGGAGCGGCACAATCCAAAAGATTAATACCCATAGTAACGGTACGGATATCAAAATGATAATTTTCGATCATTCGAATAGTTTCTAAGATTTCTTGGGGGGTATAAGGCATCTATGTCACACTCCGATATACTTGTCTATTCTAATATTAAATCCGGTGCATATAACGGAAAATATCCTCGTGCTGAATTACAATTTTTACTCCCAGGGCTTCTCCGGCGGTTTTAAGTGGGTCCTCCAAATCAGTTAAATTAGATTGGGATTGGGAGATATCAACCAGGAGGATCATGGCGAATATATCTTGAAGTATTGTTTGGCTGATATCTATAATATTAATCTTATAATCAGCCAAGATTTTGGAAACACCGGCCACAATGCCGATCCGATCTTGACCCATTACTGTAATCACAACATGTTCTTTAGCTGCCAATAAAATCACCTCAATTTTCGGGTTTATATTCTTTAACCTCAAGCTAATTCCTGCCTGGCAAATCTAATATAACACAAATGTAAAAATGAGTACCCTGATTTTTTGACAATGAGTGTTAATATTAGATATTATCGATATTTAAATAAAATTTTACGATATATTTAGATTGACTGCTCTGGTTTTAGGTTACAATGGTGTAAGATACTGATAATATATTGTGAACAAATAATAGATTGGTCCAAAGGAGGAGATGTCCATTGGCGTACCAACTTATCAAAGAATTATCCCCGGATTGCCTGATAATCCAAAACGAAGCAGGGGAGAAATTGGTTTTTGATAAAATTCCGTTTGCGGTTCCTCCCCGTGAAAACCTTCGCCGCGAGATGCAGAAAGAAGTCAAAGAAATTGTCGAAGAGACAAAAGCGATTAAAACCTCGGGATTGATTAAGTATATTAGCATGGAGAAATATCAAAATGAGTATTATTTGGTGAGAGAAAACAGCCGTTCTTTATGCTTAGAAAATGTGACCAACGCTACGATTGAGGATACTTGCCAAGCTTTATTACATGCTTTAAAAATGATCCAAGTCTACCATCAAAGCGGTAAGGTATTGGGTGGAATAAGTGTCGGTCTTATTAAACAAAGTGGGAAAAATAGTTACTATCTTCAAGATCCGCTAGTACTAAACTATCTTTCGAAATCCTTGGGACAAATCTATCAAATTGATCGCCCGCCCGAAGTTATTCAAGGGCATGCCTGGAGTATGGAGTCGGATATCTTTAGCTGGGCAGTGGCTGCCTACCATTTAATAACCGGGATGGAACCATATCAGGCTGAGACTTTGGAGGAAAGGGTAGCCAAAATTGTACGAGGTAGTGTAATCTCCCTAAATGACCATAAATCCGAAGTAGGTCCGTTATTAAATAAATTAATTTTGAGCTGTTTAAATAGAAACCATTTAAAAAGACCTAAAGTAGAAAGTCTGATTACTCAATTAACCAAGCTATTGGAAAATAATGAAGTTGTTATACCGGAAGCTGAGGCTAAAAAACAACAAGAACGGGGAGAAATCAACCGGACTAGGTTTAAATGTAAAGAATCAGTTTGGCTTTGGTTTCGAAAATATGGGAAAATTGTTGGAATCGGCTTAGGGATTACAATTCTTTTTTTAGGAATGTATTTCGGATCAAAACCAAAACCAACGATTACGCCTGCGACAAAGCCGGATCAAGTAGTAAATTACTATTTTGAAGGAATCAAAACTATTAATGTCTCATTAATGGATGAGGCCACTTACAAATCAAAAAACACTTTAACTGATTTTATTTCTATGGTCCATGTGATTAACGCTTCTCTAAGATCCACGTCGCCTGCTGCGGTAGAAGATCTTGCTAAAGTAGTGATCAATGGTCTTAAACTGGAAAAAATTTTAGACAAACCGGAAGAGATTAAATATCGGGCCGAATATCAACTTGAAGTTATTAGACCTCAAGCAATCGAATATTTGGAAAGAAAAGAAGAACTCAACTTAAAACCGATAAAAAAAGTATGGAGGATTACCGATATTCAATTATTATTTAATAAACATTGGAGGGAAGAGGTTTAGCAGACTATAAGCCAATATCCTTAAATGATTATATTTTGAAAGATTAGATACGCCCGACTTTTTAAGAACATTTCTAAGCGTTACTTGCCCCAATTCAAGGTAAATGGATTTAGAGTTTTATGAAAAGAATAGGGTGGTGCTTAACTTGAAATATCAAGTAGCAATAATCGGCGCCGGGCCTGGAGGCTATGTTGCCGCAATACACGCCGCCCGGATCGGGATGAAGGTTTGTGTCATTGAACAGTATGAAGTGGGCGGGGTCTGTTTGAATCGAGGATGTATCCCGACTAAGACGTTGGTGGGGTCCGCTAAGGTTTCATCATTGGTTAACCGAGCGGCTGATTATGGGATTAAAATCAACGGAGTGGCTAGTCCTGATTGGGATCGTATTTTGGGAAGGAAAAATGAAGTAGTCACAAGGTTGACCAAGGGGATCCATTACTTATTTGCACAAAATAAAGTGGAATTAATCAAAGGGCAAGCGGTGTTTGAAACTGAACGTATAATCAGGGTTATCCAAGGCGATGGTTCTGGGCGGAAAGTCCACGCCGATAATATAATTATTGCAACCGGTTCCGAAGCCCGTGTTCCCGAAGTATTTAAGTATGATGGCAATCAGGTGATCACCAGCGATGAGGCTTTAGAACTTGCAGAGCTACCGGAATCACTGATTATCATCGGCGGTGGAGTGGTTGGCTGTGAGTTTGCTTCGATCTTCGCTGCGTTTGGAGTAAAGGTGACCATCGTGGAATTAATGGAGCAGCTGATCCCCAATCTCGATCCGGAAGTCTCCGGGAGCCTTCGATTACAATTAAAGAAAAAAGGGATAGAAATCCTTACCGGAACTTCGGTAAATGAAGTAATCAAAGATAAGACCGGGATCAGATTAGTCTTAGCCAACGGTAGAGAGCTTCTAGGAGCTAAAGTTTTGGTTTCCATCGGGAGGAAACCTAACTCTGATAAACTTGGTCTGGATGAAATTGGTGTTAAGCTTAATTCCAAAGGGCAGATTCAGGTAAATGAACGCTTGGAAACTAATGTCCCCGGAATCTATGGGGTTGGTGATGTTAACGATCAACCTTGGGACTTAGCCCATGCTGCTTCTTTTCAAGGAGTCAAGGCGGTTGAGGGAATTACTGGGAAGCCGGTGGTCTGGTCGGATGAGGCGATGCCAAACTGTATCTTTACTGATCCGGAGGTCGCCACAGTCGGAATGACCGCCAAGGAAGCGGTTGACCAAGGATTGGAAGCGGTCACCTCAAAAGCCGCGTTTTTAGCTAATGGCAAGGCGCTAGCTCAAGGGGAGGCGGTAGGTTTCGTAAAAGTAGTTGCCGACCAAAAGAGCCGACGGATCTTAGGAGTGCAGATCATCGGTCCGGAGGCTAGCGATTTGATTGCTGAAGCAGTTTTGGCAGTGAAGCGCCATTTGACCGTAGAACAGCTGGTAGAAACGATCCATGCCCATCCGACTTTGGCGGAGAGTTTCCATGAGGCGGTCCAGTCCCTTTCGCTTTATAATATTTAAATTAATGTAATCCGTGAATTTAAGATTAAATAAACTAGTTTAATTTACTTCTCGGCCCCTGGCGCCAGCTTCCGAAAGAACAGATCCGGCCGTTCCGGTTTTTCCATAGAAAGCTTCACTGGATAGGTGGTAACTCCAACCGGACCGTTCAGATCAAAGCTATGCCAACCATTAAGTCTGGGAGAACCGAAACAGACCTCAACGGTATTGGTGGTCAAATCGAAAATCATGGACCAAAGAGTACCGAAATTATCTTGGTAATAATGACAGCTCAAACCGTCCGGGATTGGTCTGGTTAAAAGTTGGCGCAATTGCTCCTTGGTAATCTTGGAAGCCGGGTTCTTTAGGAATGATGCCATTTTTCGGTAACGGGCCACCGACATCCACATTCGGCCTTGATCATAGGGAATCATCTCCGGTAGGGTGTAATGATTAGTGGACCAGATGGTTTGCTCCTTGGTGTTGGGGTTGATTCGTTTGATGGCCCGCTTTGAAGAGAAGATCTCGATCAGTGCAGCTTCTCCATGTTTATCGGTGAGTAGTAAATTTAGATGGAATGAGATGGGGATGCTTTGAACTAATTCCAAAGCTTCCGGAACCGATTGACACCGTTCCAGCACAGTCCGGACCACTGCCCAGAACCGGCATCCTTCTTCGGTTGGTTGAACTTGAGGGCATCCGGCGGACATAGTAACACAGAGGCCGTGTTCATTGATACCGTCAATCCGGCCGAATTGCAGCAAGGAAAATCCCAGATGGGCTGCTTTCCCCTTGATCCGGGTGGTGCAGAGTCGGAAATCATCCTGGAGGCTCCACTCGTAGCTTCGTCCTACATAAATATGTCCATCGGAAGTTGTAGAAGGAAGAAGCGCCAGATGGCTACAGTTACTACCGCGAGAGTAAGAAAAGGTATAGTAAAGTATATGTTCGGCTGGAACGCTAAGCACATCGGCAAATCCCTGGATTTCTTCGATCAGCCCCGGACAGTGTTTATCAAAAAAATGGAACAACTGCTTTGCTTCTTGAGGAGTAGGATAACTTTTCCCTTCCAACGGTGAGGTGAAAAATTTAACTGCTTCCGAATGGTTTTGGATCCATTCGCCTTGTTTTTTTCCAACTTCATAAGCCGTTCCTGCCATGACAACTTTTCGATAGGATATTTCTTGCATTTTAGTTTCGTCCATGTTTTTGCCTCCTTGATCATCAATTAGGAAAGTTGCTTTGAAGATAGCTTATCATAGAGATTTAAAATAATCCTGTCATTCCCTGCTATAGATCGATAGGTTGTCTAAATAAGCTCATAAAGCTCTTAGGAGGTTAAGACTGCTTTGGAATGGCTGCAAAGAATGACGGATGCTGTAGAGTATATCGAGGAGCATCTGGAAGAGCCGTTTGAGGTGGCGAAGATTGCCCAAGTCGCCTCTTCTTCCAACTTTTATTTTCAGCGGATGTTTCATATGCTAACCGGTAATACGGTAGTAAGGCTTACCTTGGCTGCGCAGGAGCTGGCGGTAAAGAAAACTAAAGTTATTGATGTCGCCTTGAAATACGGATATGAAACACCGGAGTCTTTTACCAAAGCGTTCAAACGGATGCATGGGATAAGCCCCACAATGGCTCGCTTACCGGTAATGAACCTCAAAGCCTTTCCGCGTATTTCGGTTAAACTATCAGTCAAAGGGAATCAGCATACTGATTATCAATCCCTAACTGAACTTGTGAGAGCAGGAATTAGAAAACAAATGGCGAAGATACCTAAGTTTAAAGACTAATAAAGGGTGCATTTATTATGTTTATCAAATCATTATATCAGAAGAAAAAACCGGTCCTATCCTTTGAGATTTTCCCGCCTAAGCCGGAATATCCTTTGGAGACGGTATTTCAAACCATTGAAGATATTAGGGACTTAAACCCTGATTTTATCAGTGTTACCTATGGGGCAGGCGGATCGAACCGGAACCGGACCATTGAAATTGCCTCCCGGATTAAAAAAAACTATGGTATCGAAACCTTGGCTCATTTAACCTGCGTAGGACATTCTCCGGCAGAATTGGACCAAATTGTCAATCAAATAAAAAGCGAAGGGATCGAAAATATTCTGGCTTTAAGAGGAGATCCCCCCCGCGACCAGCCTGAAATCTCTTTCCGTCCTGGAAATTATTGTTATGCGGTGGAATTGATCAGACACCTACGCCGACATAGTGGTTTTTGCGTGGGCGCCGCCGCTTATGCCGAAGGCCATGTGGATTGCAAGCGCTGGCAAGATGACTGGGACTTTCTACGCGCTAAAGTCGAAGCTGGAGTAGATTTCTTAGTAACTCAATTATACTTTGATAACCGGGTTTTTTATAACTTTAAAGAGAATTTGCTGCGGATGGGCGTCACTGTGCCGGTTTCCTCCGGAATCATGCCGGTATTGAACCCGAATCAGATTAAAAGAATGATTTATCTGTCCGGGGCATCGTTACCGGCCAAGCTGTTACACCTTTTAGATAAATACGGTGACCAACCGGGAGAGTTTGAAAAGGCCGGAATCGATTACGCAATCAATCAAATTAATGATTTAATCGAGAACGGAGCCGAGGGAATTCACCTTTATACCATGAATCGGGCTGAACAAACCCGGATTATTATTAAAAATTTAAAAACAATGGGAAAAATAGGATGAAAAATACCGATACTAATAAAGATTTAAAACGACTAGTAGGGGCCACTGCCGCCCAACTAGTCGAGAACGGCATGATTTGCGGCATTGGGACGGGTTCAACAGTAGTTTTTTTGATTGAAGAATTAGGACGCCGAGTTAGGGAAGAAAAGTTAGAGATCATCGGGGTGCCGACCTCTTTCCAGTCAAAGATTCTCTGCCGGGCAAACGGTATCAAAACTTTGGACCTTCAGGAATGTGCAAGGCTTGATTTGGCAATCGACGGCGCTGATGAAGTTGATCCGGAATTAAACGCCATTAAAGGCGGAGGTGCGGCCCATACTATGGAAAAAATTGTGGCAGCCATGGCTGAACGTTTTGTGATCATTGTCGACGACTCCAAACTGGTTCCGAAATTAGGAACTGCCTTTCCGGTTCCAGTTGAAATAATTCCATCAGCCCTTGGATATCTAACAGCTAAAATAAGAGAATGGGGCGGAGAATCTCAGCTACGAATGGGAGCCCGCAAGGATGGACCGGTGATCACCGATAACGGTCAGTTTGTAATTGACCTCAAATTTAAATCCGGGACTGATTTACGGAAGATCGACTCTCAGTTGCATCAGCTACCTGGAGTAATCGAAACCGGTCTATTTTTTGACTTAGCTAAACAAGTCCTGGTTGGAATGGGGAATGATCTAACGGTGAGGACGATGGAAAGACAGAAGGACAGTTTTAAACACTGACTGCTGACTTCGATTTTTTGACTACTATTTTTGTGATTACTATAGTATAGGCTTTCGATATAAAGAACGAGGTGTGATAATGGCTGAGTTGAATGGTGGTAAGGTTGTTCCGATAGTACTGGAAGAGGAGATGAAAAAGTCCTTTCTCGATTACGCCATGAGCGTAATTTTAGATCGGGCGCTGCCGGATGTTCGTGACGGCTTAAAACCGGTGCATCGCCGGATACTTTACGGTATGTATGAATCAGGAACGACTCCGGACAAGCCGTACCGAAAGTCGGCCCGTATCGTTGGCGACGTTATGGGGCGTTATCATCCTCATGGTGATGCGGCGATCTATGATACCATGGTCCGAATGGCGCAGGATTTTTCCTTCCGTCATATGTTAGTTGACGGGCATGGCAATTTCGGATCGGTGGACGGTGATTCTCCGGCGGCAATGCGTTATACCGAGGTCCGAATGTCGAAGTTGGCCATGGAAATGTTGCGGGATATTGATAAAAAAACCGTTGATTTTAAGCCGAATTTTGATGAAAGTATGGAAGAACCGGTAGTTTTACCGTCGCGATTTCCCAATTTGTTGGTTAATGGTTCTTCAGGGATTGCAGTGGGGATGGCTACTAATATTCCCCCTCATAATCTAGGTGAGGTTATCGACGGAGCGGTCCAATTAATTGATTATCCGGAAACAGAAGACAAAGATTTGCTTAAATTAGTGAAAGGGCCTGATTTTCCTACCGGAGGCATCATTCTGGGACGGGAAGGAATTAAAAATGCCTTCTTAAAAGGAAAAGGATCCATCAAGGTCCGCGCGAAGGCCAAAATTGAGGAGATGAGCGGTGGAAAACACCGGATTCTCGTAAATGAGATCCCTTATCAAGTTAATAAAGCCCGTTTGGTTGAACAAATAGCGAGATTAGTCAGAGAAAAGGTCATTGACGGTATTACCGATCTCCGTGATGAATCAGATCGTAACGGAATGCGGATCGTAATTGAACTGCGACGGGACGCTAATCCGAATATTGTCTTGAACCAATTATATAAACATACGATGATGCAGCAAAGTTTTGGCGCAAATATGATGGTTTTGGTTAATAATGCCCCAAAAATTGCCACTCTACGCGAGATCCTATCCCATTATTTAGAACACCAGAAGCAGGTAATGACTCGCAGGACCCAATTCGATTTGGCTAAAGCCGAGGACCGGGCCCATATTTTGGAAGGATTAAGGATTGCCCTGGACCATATTGATCAAGTTATAGCCCTCATTCGGGCTTCTCGGACTGCGGAGATTGCTCGGGAAGGATTGATGACCAAATTCGGACTTTCCGAAAAACAAGCTCAAGCCATATTGGATATGAGATTACAGCGTTTGACCGGATTGGAACGGGATAAAATCGAGTCCGAGTATGCGGAGTTACAAAGATTAATCGCTTATTACCGTGATTTGTTAGCGGATGTACATAAGATTATGCAGGTAATCAAGGAAGAGCTAACTGAAATTAAGAATAAGTATGCTAATCCAAGGCGGACTGAGATAACCCTCGGTGAGGATGAAGACTTCGAGGTGGAAGACTTAATTGCCGACGAAGATATCGTAGTTACTATTACTCATTTCGGTTATATTAAACGTCTTCCGGTAACCACTTATCGTAGTCAACGCCGGGGGGGGCGCGGTATTACCGGGCTTTCCACCAAAGAAGAGGATTTTGTTGAACATTTGTTTATCACTTCGACCCATCAAACGATTCTCTTCTTCACTAACCAGGGCCGGGTATACCGTTTGAAGGGATATGAGATACCCGAAGCGGGAAGGCAGGCCAGGGGTGTCGCCATAATTAATCTGGTCCAGGTGGGACCGGGTGAACGGATCAACGCGGTAATTCCAATCAAGGATTTTGACAGTGAAAGCTTCCTTTTGATGGGCACTAAAAACGGGGTGGTCAAAAAAACCGCTTTAGCCGAGTTTCAGACTAACCGTAAGGGCGGACTGATCGGGATTAATCTAGACGAAAATGATGAATTGATTGATGTCAAACTTACCGATGGAAACCAAGAAGTAATCATCGTAACGGAACAAGGCCAATCAATCCGTTTCCCGGAAACTGACGTCCGGACCTTGGGACGGGCATCCCGAGGAGTAAAAGGGATCACTTTAGCAGTCGAAGATACGGTAGTCGGAATGGATATTCCCAAGGAGGGAGCGGATTTGTTGGTGATAACCTCCGCTGGGATTGGCAAACGGACCCCTCTCTCCGAATACCGGGTGCAATCCCGAGGCGGTAAAGGGATTTTAACCATGAAACTAACTAAAAAACATGGTTTAATCGTTGGGATTAAAGTGGTGCTTGAAAATGATGAGTTAATGGTAATCACCGCCGAAGGAGTAATTATCCGGACGAAGGTGCAAGATATTTCTGAGACTGGTCGCAACACTCAAGGGGTAAAAATCATGAAGCCAGATAAAAAAGATCGGATTGTCGCTTTAGCGAGAGTGATAGGCGATGAGAATGATGATGAATAGTAAGGATAGTCATGTTAAAGTTTGTTTACAATAAACCAAGCTATTGCGAGTCTAAATTAGTTGAGATACAATAATTGAAAAAGACGGACCGGAGGATTTTTAAGATGGAAACAGGAACAATCAAAGTTAAACGGGGACTCGCCGAAATGCTTAAAGGCGGAGTGATTATGGATGTCACCACCCCGGAACAGGCGAAAATTGCCGAAGAGGCCGGAGCGGTGGCAGTCATGGCTTTGGAACGGGTCCCGGCCGATATTCGAGCCGAGGGTGGAGTAGCGCGGATGTCGGATCCGGAAATCATTACTAAAATAATGGAAGCAGTGACTATTCCGGTAATGGCCAAGGCAAGAATCGGGCATTTTGTGGAAGCGCAAGTATTAGAGGCTGTGGAGATCGATTTTATCGATGAAAGTGAAGTCTTAACGCCTGCTGACGATCACTATCATATTAATAAACATCTTTTTAAAGTGCCTTTTGTATGCGGCGCTCGAAATCTGGGAGAGGCCTTACGCCGAATCGGTGAAGGGGCGGCGATGATCCGGACCAAGGGTGAAGCTGGGACCGGTGACGTAGTTGAGGCAGTCCGGCATATCCGGGCGGTTACCGAAGACATTCGCAGAGTAGTTAATGCTTCCGACGAAGAATTAATGACTATCGCCAAAGAATTAGGGGCTCCCTATGAATTAATGTTAGAGGTAAAAGAATTGGGCAGATTGCCGGTGGTCAACTTCGCCGCCGGTGGGATCGCTACTCCAGCCGATGCTTCATTAATGATGCAGTTAGGCTGTGACGGTATTTTTGTCGGCTCCGGAATTTTTAAGTCGGATAATCCCGCTAAGAGGGCTAAGGCTATAGTTGAGGCGACCGCTCATTACCAAGATGCCAAATTATTAGCTGAAGTTTCGAAGGGAATCGGTACCGCCATGCGCGGCATCAGTGTCGGCGAAATGAAACCCGAGGAAAAGATCGCCGGGCGGGGATGGTAAAATCAGTTTACAGCGATTAGTAACCAATAAAAATTAGATATGATGTAATGATGGAGGGCGAATTTTATTCGCCCTGTATTCATTTTTTAATCAAATTAGGGATATTGATTGATCCGTTAATCTATGTTGAGTAAAATCTTTATGGAAAAGATTTTTACGGTTATTGCTATTGTTTAAGATGGGATAACAAAACAGATATTGGAATAGGTTATTATTAACGAAAGGACAATGTAAGGAGAAACGATAGTTTTGTTGAAAAATCCAATATATACATCAAGGCAAGGTGTTATTTTTTTGTTAAAGGGCTTTCGTTGATCTCTAAAATACGGTATTATAGGAAGGGTAGTTATTTTTAAAGTTATGTTAACAATATCAATTACCTTCTTTCTTTAATCTATTTTGTTTAGTGAATCATCGCAACTGTTTTTACCACATAATAAGAAGTTGACCTAATTATAAAAGTTATGGTAGGTCACTAAAAACTAGGCAAACTCGGTGGTTTATAAACAAAGTAGAATTAAATTTTTAAAATAATAATAAATAAGGGGGATATTTATGGCTAAGAAAGTTACCATTGATGGCAATACGGCTGCCGCTCATGTAGCATTCGCTTTTAGTGACGTTGCCGCCATCTACCCGATTACACCTTCATCCGTAATGGCCGAAGTTGTGGATGAATGGTCGGCGCATGGCCGGAAAAACCTATTTGGTCAATCCGTGCGTGTAGCGGAAATGCAGTCTGAGGCGGGCGCCGCCGGAGCGGTCCACGGTTCGCTTGCGGCCGGAGCATTCACTTCTACTTTTACTGCTTCGCAAGGTTTATTGTTAATGATCCCGAATATGTACAAAATCGCCGGAGAATTATTGCCTTCGGTTTTTCATGTTTCAGCACGGGCTATCGCTACTCATGCTCTTTCGATTTTTGGCGATCACTCCGACATCAACGCGACCAGGCAAACCGGTTTTGCAATGCTGGCTTCCGCTTCGGTCCAGGAAGTTATGGATCTGGCTTTAGTAGCTCATTTAGCTACTTTAGAGACTAGGGTTCCGTTCCTCCATTTCTTTGATGGTTTCCGGACCTCCCATGAAGTCCAAAAAATTGAGGAAATCGCCTATGAAGATATGGCTAAGTTAGTTGATTGGAAAGCGGTTGAAGATTTCCGAAAACGGGCTTTAAATCCGGAACACCCCCACCAACGCGGTACCGCTCAAAATCCGGATATCTACTTCCAAGGCCGTGAGGCAAGCAATTCGTTCTATGAGGCAACCCCGGGAATAGTCGCCCGAATTATGGAGGAAGTCGGTAAATTAACCGGACGTAATTATAAGCCCTTTGATTATGTTGGCGCTCCCGACGCTGAGCGGGTTATTATCAGCATGGGTTCAAGCTGTGATGCTATTGAAGAAACAGTCAATTATTTGAATGATAAAGGCGAAAAGGTTGGTTTGGTTAAGGTCCGTTTGTATCGTCCCTTCTCAGCCGAGCATTTTCTGGCTGTCTTACCGAAATCCGTCAAGAAGATTGCGGTTTTGGATCGGACCAAAGAACCTGGTTGCCTAGGCGAACCCCTTTATGAAGACGTTTGCACCGTATATATGGAGAAGAAAGAGACTCCGTTGATTATCGGTGGCCGTTACGGTTTGGGTTCCAAAGAATTCACCCCGTCAATGGTGAAGGCGATCTTCGACAACTTAGGGGCCGGTAAGCCGAAGAATCACTTTACTGTCGGTATCGTTGACGATGTGACCAATACTTCTTTGGAAGTTAACGAATTCGTTGACGCTTCTCCGAAAGGAGTCCGCCGTTGTAAATTCTATGGTTTAGGTTCCGACGGTACTGTCGGTGCTAATAAAAACTCTATTAAAATCATTGGCGACCATACGGATATGTTCGCCCAAGGTTATTTTGTTTATGACTCCAAGAAATCGGGAGGAATTACCGTATCCCACTTACGGTTCGGTAAGACCCCGATCCAGTCACCGTACTTGATTGACCAGGCGGATTTTATTGCCTGTCATAATCCGTCCTATGTAACTCGGTATGATGTGTTGGACGGTTTAAAAGAGGGCGGTGTTTTTCTGCTGAACTCGCCTTGGAGCACTGTGGATATGGAAGAAAAATTGCCCGCTGCCATGAAGCAGATCATCGCTAAGAAAAAAATTAAGTGCTTTAATATTGATGCCGTTAAAATTGCCGGCGAAGTTGGGCTGGGCGGTAGGATTAACATGATTATGCAAGCTGCCTTCTTTAAGCTCGCCGATGTAATCCCGGTAGATGACGCTATTAAATATATCAAGGAAGCAATTAAGAAAACCTACGGCAAAAAAGGTGATAAAATCGTTAACATGAATATTGCCGCTGTTGACAGGAGTATTGAGGCTTTAGAAGAGATAAAATATCCTGATGCATGGGCTACCGTAACTACTGGTGCGGCAATTGAAAGCGATGAAACTGTACCTGATTTCGTAAAAGATGTAATGAAACCAATGATCCGGTTGGAAGGGGATAAGTTGCCAGTTAGCGCCTTTACTTCGGACGGGGTCTTCCCGGTTGGTACCACTCAATATGAGAAACGCGGTGTGGCCATTAGCATTCCGGTATGGGAACCGGAAACCTGTATCCAATGTAATCAATGCGCGTTTGTTTGCCCGCATGCCGCGATCAGACCATATCTGGTCAAATCCGACGCTAAGAACGGCGCTCCTAGCGGTTTTAAAACTAAAGCTGCCACCGGTAAAGAGTTTGGCGGATATGATTTCCGGATACAAGTATCAGCATTGGACTGTACCGGCTGTGGTAACTGTGTTGATATTTGTCCGGCTAAAGAAAAACCCTTGAAAATGGTCTTGCTGGAAGAAGCCGCCCAAGCTGAAGTCGAGAACTACAAATACGCTCAGGCGCTACCGATTCCGGATGTTGCGATTAACACTGAAACAGTAAAAGGTAGTCAGTTCCTACAACCATTATTTGAATTTTCGGGCGCTTGCGCAGGCTGCGGCGAGACTCCATATGTGAAATTGGTTACTCAATTATTCGGCGACCGGATGGTTGTAGCTAATGCAACCGGATGTTCTTCGATCTACGGAGGAAGCGCTCCTTCCAATCCGTATACTGTCAATGAGAAAGGGCATGGTCCGGCTTGGGCCAACTCCTTATTCGAAGATAACGCCGAGTTCGGTTTTGGGATGAATCTGGCCATTACCCAAAGGCGGGGTCGGTTAGAGGATTTAATTAAACAAGCTTTGGAATCCAATGTTTCCGCTGGTTTGAAGGAAGCATGCAACGAATGGCTGGAAGGCAAAGATGATGCGGTCGCTTCTAGAAAAGCGGGAGACAAGATTAAAGAATTAATTGATAACGAAGCCAATAAGGCCTCCGGAGATTTAAAAACAATTCTCGACGAGATTGCCGAAATGAAAGATTTATACACCAAGAAATCCATTTGGATCTTTGGTGGCGACGGCTGGGCATACGATATTGGTTACGGCGGATTGGACCATGTACTTGCGTCAGGCGCTGATGTTAATGTTTTGGTTCTGGACACCGAGGTGTACTCCAATACGGGCGGCCAGGCTTCCAAATCGACTCCGACGGCAGCAATTGCCAAGTTTGCCGCTGCCGGTAAGAATGTTAAGAAGAAAGATCTCGGTATGATGGCAATGGCCTATGGTTATGTATATGTAGCTTCAGTATCTATGGGGGCTAATAAGAACCAACTCTTAAAAGCCGTTTTGGAAGCGGAAAGGTATAAAGGGCCGTCTTTGATTATTGCTTATGCACCATGTATCAACCATGGTATTAACATGGGCAAGAGTCAAGAAGAAGCTAAGTTAGCAGTTGAAGCCGGATATTGGCCTTTATACCGGTACAATCCGGATCTGGCCTTGGAAGGAAAGAACCCATTTGCGATGGAATCCAAGGATCCAACCTTAAGTTACCGTGATTTTCTAATGAGGCAAGTACGCTATGCTTCATTGGCTAAACTATTCCCCAATACGGCGGAAGACTTATACGTGAAAGCCGAGAAGGATGCGAAAGCGCGGCATGAGATGTATAAGAGAATGGCTGAAAATTAACGGTCCTAATGGTTGCTCAGTGAAGTAACAAATATTGAGGAGAGGCGGCCCCAAAACCGTCTCTCTTTTTATATGGACTAAGAGATAAACAGTGATTTTGATAAAGATCATCCTCTAAAAACCCGATATATTGATAGTAATAATATCTAATTTTTTAAAGTTGAGTTATTGTTTCTGAAAGAGGAGAAAAAAAGATGTCACTAATGAGAGAAACCGTTAAGAAACCGGTTTTTAGCCATCAATTACGATTGTTGAGGGGACTGTTGCTGTTTGGATTGATAATTATCTCCGGAATTCAAGGAGAAGTATTGGGTAATAGTTCAACCGACTATGATCCGGTAACGGATATAACCGGACTTTATTATCAGGGAAGATTCACCCAAGCAAAGTTTAAACTTGTTACACTTGTAAAACAAGACCCTGATAATGATTGGGCCAGATTGAACTTGGTCCGGGTATTAAAGGAAAACGGCGAACATCAATTAGCCCTAAACCATCTTAAATTGCTTACTAAAAAAGATCCGGAGAATCTCCGTTACCGGCTGGTAATGGTTGAAACCGCTTATTTAGCCGGTAAGCCGGATCTGGCGGTGGAATACTTTTATCCTGGTGAAGCCGATCCCCAAATTTTGTATTGGTTGGGTTTGGCTTTTGCCGAGTTGGGAAAGGCCGATACCGCCAGGGAAGTATTAAAAGAATCCATTAAGCTACAGCCTTATAACCCCATGGCTAATTATGCCTTGGGATTAGTGGAACAGAAGATGGATAATATGAAAGATGCCTTTACCCGTTTTCAGCAAGCTCTTGCCCAGGAGCCAAATTTAAGCCGGAGCTACTTTCCGCTTGCCAAAAACTATAGCGGGGCCCAAAAACAAAATACTGCTAATAATTTATTAGTAAGGGCACAATCGACTAAACCCTGGACTCTTCCGGTTAACCATGATTTTCAAGAAACCAGTGAAGAGGAGATGGCTGTTTTAGAGGAACAGCCGGTTAAAGCTGCGGTTGATTTGAGCCAAATTTCTCTGCCAATAGTAACTCCGATAACGGAAAACCGTGAGGCTATTCCGGAGATCCGGATCGGTTTGGCTTCTAAAATTCAGCGGCTTAAAATTAAGACCGGAGGCAGCTACACCTTGGCAGTTAAAGGAGGCAGTTCTCACAGGGGTGAAACGGGTGAAATTTTAATATTTGTCCGGACTTCAAAAGGGATTGAGGTTTACGGCCAAAACGGAAAACTAATTCTCAAATCATGGCAGCCACTAATTCTTTCTTATGAGGACTTTGGCGCCACTTCGTTGCTATTTGAGGCTAAATTCGGAAGCGGAACATATTGGTCAAAAGGGAAGACCTGTATTTACAGGGGCGTTATTGAGCTAATCCCCAAAAAGATTGGTTTGACAGTTGTTAACCGGGTTAACTTGGAAGAGTATTTATATGGGGTTGTTCCGGCGGAAATCCCGGCCACATGGCCTCGGGCCGTATTGGAAGCGCAAGCAGTGGCCGCCCGTACTTATGCTCTAGCCAACTTGGGAAGGTACCGGATTCAAGGTTTTGATCTGTTGGCGACTCCGGCTTCTCAGGTGTATAGCGGAGTTACCCAGGAGGCGCCTGCGGTAATTGAAGCAGTCAACGCAACCCAGGGTCAGATTTTGACTTTCGAGGGAAAACCGGCGGCGGCTTTTTATTATGATAATAGCGGTGGTTATACTGAAAGCGGCGCTTTTGTTTGGGGAACCGATCGGCCTTATTTACAAGCTTTACCGGAACAGCCTTTAATCGCCCGTGATAAACCATTAGCGCCGGACGAATTGTCGGACTGGTTGACCAGCCAACCAGATTGTGTAACCTATCGGGAGGGTTATTTTGTCAGGAGCGCTTACCGCTGGACTCTCTGGGTTACCAGGCGACAGCTGGAGTCGCGGATTCACCGTAAAGCAAAAGTGGGGCGGATTAAAGCGATCATTCCCATGGAACGGGGGATCAGCGGTAGGGTAAAACGGGTAATGATCAAAGGGACTGCCGGTTCCTATATTCTAAACCGGGAAAGTATTCCTTACCGGTTGGGAGGCTTACGAAGCACTTTGTTCGTGGTCCAACCGAAATTAGGAAAGGACGGTCTGCCGGAATCCTTTGTTTTTAGCGGTGGTGGTTGGGGGCACGGCGTCGGTATGTCCCAAAGCGGAGCGGCGGGTATGGCATCGGATGGCGCGACCGCCTCGGAAATATTGAGTTACTATTACCCCGGCACGGAACTGGTCAATCATTATTAAAAAGCCAAATTAGTTAGAAGTCGAAAGTCATAAAGTCGGAAGACTAAAGCTAAGGTCGACCTTATTAAGATTGATTACTATTTTTGATAATAGACTTTAAACTTTGGACATTTGACCTTGGACTTTTGACTTTAGACCTTAAACTTTAAACTTTAGACTGATTAATCCGATAAGGAGATAAAATGATTGCAATCGTTAATGGGAAAGTGATTCCAGTTGTCGGCGAGCCGATTGAAAGCGGAACGGTATTAATTGAGAATGGTAAAATAAGGGCTGTCGGTAGTGGAGTTATAGTCCCTGATGGGGCTGAAATTGTCGATGTTCGCGGGAAATGGGTCTTACCGGGGTTAATTGACGCCCATAGCCATTTATCCTTATATGGAGAACCATCGGTCCGGTCAAATCTAGACTTGAACGAATCGACTTCGCCAAATACCGCCCAGCTTAGGGCGGTTGATGCGCTCAACCCGGATGACCCGGCCTTTGGAGATGTATTAGCCGCTGGGATTACCGCGGTTTATACCGGTCCGGGTAGCGCCAATATTATCGGGGGAATAGGCCAACTTTTTAAAACTTTCGGCCGGACCCCTGAGGAGATGGCTATTCCCGGCACCGAGGGGATGAAGTTTGCTTTGGGGGAAAACCCCAAACGAGTATATGGCGAGGGAAAAAATCAATATCCCGCTACCCGCATGGGAAACGCCGCGGCGCTGCGGGAAGCTTTGGTGGCGGCTGAAAATTATCTTAGTAAAATAGTAAAAGCTGATGATGATGGTAAGCAAGGGGAAAAGTCCAATTATCCGGAACGGGATTTAAAATTAGAGGCCTTGGCCAGGGTCTTAAAAAGAGAGATTAAAGCAAGAATTCATTGCCATCGGAAGGATGATATTCTGACTGGGATTAGGATTAGTGAAGAATTTAACTTGGATTATGTAATTGAACATTGTACCGAAGGTTATAAGATCGCCGACCTTTTGGGAGCCAAACAAGTTATGGCAACAGTTGGACCATTATTAATGAGCAGGGAGAAAATGGAGATTAGTCAAGTATCCTTGAAAAATCCGGGAATTCTAAGTAAAGCAGGGGTTAAAGTTGCTTTACAAGTAGATGCGGCTTCGGAAACTAAGTGGCTCCCATTGCACGCGGGGATTGCGGTTAGAGAAGGAATGGAAGAAGTCGAGGCTTTTAAAGCGATTACCATTAATGCCGCAATCATTGTCGGAGCAGCAGAACGAATCGGTAGTTTAGAACCGGGAAAGGATGCCGACATTGCTATCTTTTCCGGCCACCCCTTCTGTACCTTCACGGTCTGCGAAAGAACTTATGTAAATGGGAAATTGGTTTACCAGCGGGAAGATACTACAGTCCCGAAAAAATATTGTCAAGAATAGAATGAAAAGTTAGGCGTTTGCTTGAATAGAATGTAATTCATTCTCACAATCTTTAAGGATATTGATTAATGTCGATATTTTTGCGGCTATGTCCCCTCCTTCATTAATGGCCTCATTAAGCAATGATCGGGCGTTACTCAAGTTATTAGTGGCCATAATAATCTTGGCGATCTGAGAATCGGACATTTGAACACCTCCAACTTAGAAAATACTCTCGCAAGCCAAAACTGTTGGACTAAAGGCGACCCTTCCCCTTAAAGGGAACCAGCTGGAATTCTAAGCCAATTGTGAATATGCTTCGAAGCCTTGACCTATTTTCATCTTTTGATGCGCCCGGTGAGCCGGGGTCTTTTTTGTTTTGAATAATGATATTAAAATAATTATACTACATAATGTTGGAAAAAGAAAATATTCTAGTCAGTAATCATTTATATTGTTAATTGGGCAAAGCCATATACTAAATGGAGGAGAGGAGAAAATACTACTTGGATTTCCGATACTTTTCATTTAGTTTTGGGGGGCGGTAAGACATTATCAATACTTGGAAGCAACAGAATAAAGCTATGTTTTCTTGATCCTTGACTTTATCTCCCCAAATCATTCCATGTCTCTTTCAACTCCTCTAGCTCGGCGTAAGCTCCGGCTTGATCCTGGGCTATAATATATCCCTGCAATCTAGCTGCAGTGTGTTGAAAGTTGTTAAGCTGATCTCTTTCTTCACTAAACTGAATCCATTTAACAACTTGCCGCCAGTTTGATTCCATTCGCACTAAATCAGCTTCGGCCTTAGTCCATTGTTTGGAAGCAATCTCCCTTTTCAAATCGGGGAAATAGTTGGATACATTATTTTCGCCGCCAATTAATCCTTTTAGATAATCCCCGCTATTCATAATTAGAATAAATAGTAATAAAGTGGCGGCCGGTATTATCTTATATAAGAGAAATTTAATCATTTTTTGCTTTCTTATTCATTTGATATTGGGAAAATCGCTCAAATTAATCATTGCGGTGATATGGTCGTCATATTTGTCGACATAGAGCTTTCCTTCAGTATTTAAAGTAGCTAAAAAAACCTCACCCGGGCTTTTGATCTTTAAGCTCTTTAACTGAGAGTCCAACCAATCCCGATCCAAATTAACCCGTTTCAAGTTTTCCTCGATTATCACTCCGTCATAAATTAGTTCCGTAGTGATCCCTTGGTAGTTAGTGGCTATTTTTATGTCACTTGGCGTTAACGGCGCAAATTGGCTCTTTAGCAAGATCGAAATCTTGCCGGTTGTCTCTAAAACGGCAAATTCAATCTTCCCCAGATCAAAAATCTGCTCATGCCTTAACTGTTCCAAAAGTTCATCTACGGTGAACCGTATTTTTCGTAAAGCATTCTCCATTATCTTTCCGTTCATGATCAAAACTACGGGTTCCCCGTTAAGATACTTGGCGATCGCTCGGGAACGCATGGTTATCCATTGTAATACAAAAACCGATCCGGTCCAGGTGGCCAATCCTACCCAATGGGGCCAAGCCCGGCTGGATAAATCGGTGGTCAAGGAAGCGGCGATTGACCCGATGGTTATTCCCAAAATATAGTCGAAGAAAGTTAGTTGGGTAACTTGTTGCTTACCGAGAATTCTGGTGAAAATTAGTAAGGTAATGAAAGCAATAATTCCTCGGATCAAAACTATTAAGCCTTCGTTCAACCAGCCACCTTCTTTAGATTAAGTTTGGTTTTTTCTAAGGCTCCGGAGCAGTTTCAAAAGGGTTTCCCCAAGTTCCGTGTCAACCATTGCCTGACTATTTCAAACTAGTTATATTTTCTCCAAAAATGGATTAGGTATCCTCAATTTTAACTTCTCCTTGATAACGCCCGATCAAGACCGGACTATCGGGAAAGTGTTTTATATCATTTTTCAGTACCGCTTTAATACTGGTATTGGCATAACAGTAGGCGCACCCGAACTTGCAGGTGTCGTAGACGCCCATGTCCGCCGAGATAACGCAGCGGCAGTTTTTGCGTTGGCAGGGGTCTTTTGGCCAGCTTCTTTTAAGTCTGAAGACTTCATTGATTAAGGCGCCATCGATACAACTGCCGGGGAGGATGCCGTATTTGTGGAGATCAACCGCTTCGGAACAGGTATAGGTGGATATTCCATGGTCTTTCGCTAGGGGTGGGACTTGGGAGGCAAATTGTTCAAGTGAGTCCTGGTTGATAAGATCCAGCCAGTCTTGGAATTCGACTCCTTGGGATGCGGTTATCCGGTCCAGATTTTGTTGGACTTTGCCGTAGAAGTCAAGAAAACTGATGATCAGCCGTTCGGTATAACCGGACAGTTCTTGGGCAAGGGTAGCTACTTTCTGAAGATGATATTCTAAAGGGGTAATCGAACTTAAAATAACCGGATCATACCGCCAAATGACCCGTTTTGATCCGATTCTTTCACTTAACTCTTTAAAGGCGTCTAACCGCTGGGAAAGGGAAGGGACTCCCGGTTCGAAAACGGTCGGATAGTCGTTGAGGGTATATTGGAAGAGGTAATGATAGCCCCTTTCCTCGAGTAAGTCTAATTGTTTAAAGAAAGGCCGCGGGTTTTTGGTCCAAAATACGAAGGCCTCCACATCCTCCGGGAGGAGGCTGATGCCTTTTACTTGCTTTGGGTTGTAGGGGTTGATCCGGTAAAAGTAGCCTGCTTTGATCCGGTTGGCGAACCATTGACCGTAAAAGGCGGGCAGATCCGTTCTCCGGCTGGCGCTGATGATCACCTTTTTCCTCCCGAAGTTAGATTATGAAATAGACTTAAGTCGATTTTAACATAAAATCGAGTGATGCGGATTGAATTATTATGGCGGTTTCTATTGATGAACCGTGCATCCGTCAATCATTACCGTGATCTCGTCCATTCGGTCAGCATAAGATAATGCCATTTTCAACCCTCCTTGATAAATAATTTTAAATCTTTCCAATTCAAGACCCTAATTATTGTTTTTATGGAAAAATTTTCTGTAATGAATATATCATACCATTAATTGGAATGCAATAATTTTATAACATTTTTTGTAATTAATTTGATATTACATTGGGCAAGGGGAATCAATCATATTCACCAAGAGTTTGTCGATGTTTTGATAGCTATCTCCATTTGCTTTCAAGAATCTTTATGTACTTAAATGAATGTCTCATTTTCTTGTGGGAATATTCAACATTCCAGATGGAATATTTAACGTTCCATCAAGAATCCTTACGTTCTTGAAGGAATATTTAATCTTCTTGGTGGAATATTTCATTTTCTTGAATGAATATTTTATATTCTTGATGGAATAGATATTTTTCCGGAATGAATTATTTATCTGACAGAATATTTTTTGAATTGAGGATTTACATTATTCAACCTCTGTAACGGAAATTGTTAATTCATGATTTGTATGGTAAAATGTTATTGTTTGAGTGGAGGGAGTAAAATCATTGTCTGAACCAAGATTAGTCAAGATTAACGGATTACTAGAATAAATTACAATACATAAAAAACAGCTAAAGAGGTTTGGAGTTATTCACGATGTTGAATCAAGAAGCTGATTCATGATGTTATTGCGCCCACATCGATTCGGCAAGATAAGCGGTATCCAAATGTGGAGTTATTATGTGAAGGCTCATTCCGGCTTTTGCTTTGATTATAATTTCAAAGAACTTGGTCCTCGAGTCAATAACTGTATCGTGCTGAGAGGACAAAGGAGATGACTGGAAAAGTGGAGGATAACCTTTATAAAACATTAGGTGAAAGAATAATGGCGTTTATTTTTGATGTTATTTTGTTAGAGTTTGTAAGGTTAATCTTTTCTTTCATCTTTTGTAATAATGGAATACGTTATATCTTTGGGGCCCTTTTTGATCCTATTTTATTTTTTATATATCGCGTTTCAATGCATGTAATATATGGACAAACAATAGGTAAAAAAATTTGGCATATTAAAGTTGTTGATATAGAGACCCTTAAAATACTGAAGTTTCATCAAGTAATTTTACGAGAAATGATTTTGTTTTTGGGAATTTTGTTTAATAATTCCCTAAAACGATTGAGTATAGAGCAGTTTTATCATCATAATTATAATGATTGGTTTATTTCAGGTTTAGAGATAGGCGCGACATTATTTTTGGTACTATTAATAATAGATTTCATTGTTATGATAACTAATAAAAGAAAAAGGGCATTACATGATTATATAGCAAAATCAGTAATTGTTGATTTAGGAATACTTGAGCCAATAAATCTGAAAAGGATTTCATTGAAGTAGAATCGCTAGATAAAGCAATGGGGCAATGTGTGCCGCCCTGTTGGGGAGAAAAGCATGAGAGAAATGGGTTTTAGGAGATCATTCAAGGTGATATTGTTGAGTTTAGCCCTTCTTATGATCATCTCGTTCGAAAGAAGAGTGGATGGCTCAGGCGGGATAACCCTCGAACAATACAAGAACGCCGAGATCCTGAATGCGGTATCACGAAAGAATATTATTGCAGGATTTTGGAACTTCGGTTTTCCTGTATCAGCTTGCGAATATGGGTACATATTTACCAATGACGGGGAATTTATATATTTTAATGATAAAGAAAGCGGATATAAAGGAACATCTGGGGTTTGGAAAGAAACTAATTATAGGCTATATGTTAAGCCGGAAAAAGACTTATTTTTTAGGA
>JAAYEK010000124.1 GCA_012728785.1 Bacillota bacterium
TTAAGTTTGATATCGGGATGGGGTTTTCCATCATTATTTCTCCTGGTGTCGTTGTTGGGCGTATTTAAACCAGTCTGCGGTCGTAATGTTAGGCAGCTTATAGTTTTCAGATATGTTGGTAATTAATTGCAATCCCTTTAATGCGATATGGTAAGCACCATTAGCGTCACCGTCGGTTGGGAGTTTTTTTATCTCATTCTCGGGGCAGCTCATAAAGAATTCTCCTTGCTTATTTTTAACTGGTGATAGGATAAAGTCTTCTCCAGTTTCGCGATTAGAATAACGCATTTGCAGTGTGAGTTTAAATAAAAAGGACAGTCTTTCATAGAATTTGGCTACGGTTTGATTACAAATAGCTTCCTTTAAGTCTCCATAGATGTCTATTTCATATTGGCTGAATAGATTTTTTAACTCCTGGCTAACATTAACGGTTTGCACTTTCTTCTCTTTAGGAGAATAAGAGTAGCGGTTTTCCCCATAGGTACATATAACCCATTTGTTTGTATAGTCTTGCTGGAATGTAGGCAGGTTTTTGTGATTTACATGAAATTCAAAATAATCTTCAGATTGATTAAATAGAATTTTTTCAAATTGGCCGAAAAATATTTGCGATTGTTCAATATTTGCGTAATTACAGTTAATTAAACTGACAAAACCGGTCGCCGGATCAATTTTGGAGGTATATCCTGCCGGAACATAAAATAAAAATCCGCACTGACGGCCTATCTTCTCCTTGGGTTTTATTTGGCGGGTTAATTGGTATCCATTAAATAGTCCACCTTTTTCTTGCGGCTTATACGTTTTGAATACCAAATAGTTTAGCTTTTCAATCAACATTTTCTCAAATTTCTGATAGACATTGTATTCAAACTTGCCTCGGGTCCTGGTAAATTTGGGGTCTAACGATTCCATAACCAATATGGCATTATAGTCTATCATTAACTTAACAATCTCATGAATCGTAACAGATAGATAACCAGCTTTAAGTTCTTTAATTGAGCCTATAGTTTCCCAATTTTGGCGCGATTCTTTTCTTTCATCATTTCTTTGACTTAATTTCATTTGGTAGTCATATTCATTAATTACATTTAAGGATTTTTGTTTAATAATTTCACCCTTTTGATTAATTACTGAAACGTACAGCAAGTGCCGTTCTCCGCGATCAATTCCAATGATGTTCATATCAGGGTTATCTTTCAAAACTTTTAGCACCCGTAAATTAAGGTCCTTTGTAGAAGGTGCATTATAGTTGATGGTTATGGGGACATGGAATAAAAACTTGTCTTGGGAGTACCGCTTGTCTTTAATTATGTCGTGAGTTGCCATTTTAGTGATTGCTTTTTCCAAATACGGTTTAATTAATTCAGTCTTTTCTCCACCATTAAAGTATTGGCAAAGTTCTTTATAAATGTTGTTAGGGATTGGGGTTCCCTGTTTATCACGTCGGTTAACCAGTATTGACCCTTTGGCATGTACTACCGGTTCATCTATACTGGCAGGGCGATAAAATAACTCAGCTTCACCATTAAGTTTGAATATTGGTGTAGTATTAAATAATCCCTCCCAATATAGAGTGTGTATATTTTTTGTCCCTTTGGCATTATGTGCAAAATCTTTATTATAGATTTCAAACAAATAAAGTTGCTCATTTCTTACGCATTCATTAATATATTCTTCCGATATGTATCGTTCGTATTTTAAGACATAAGATTGCTGTTTTGCTTCATTATAAAACTCACTGATGTTTTTATAGGTCGATGTATCAGAAAACTTGAATTCAAATACTTCCCATCCAGGATAATTAGGAATACATTTTTTAAAATAATTAATAAGCTGATGGCAAAATTCTAAATCAAAACTGTCTCCCTGAATGTGTTTTTTTGATTCGTATCCTAGCAATAGTTCATTATTAGGAGCAAATCTCTGGATAGCTTTTCCCGATGTTAAAAGATTTTTCGGAAAATCCAATGTTGGATTTGGTATCTGTTTATAAAAAACCTTTAAATAACCTTTATCCGATTCCGGTGCTTTATTAATATCAACTTTATTTTTATGATTCATAATTCCCAGATAATACTTACCTTCTTTAAGCAATAATACTGCTCCGTTGCTTTGTTCCCGGTTATAATCCCAACCATCCATAAAGGTAGGAAAATCAAACATAAGTTTAATCTTGTCCTCTTTATAAGGTTTCCGTGTAACATAGTTACGGATTTTATCATAGAGCATTGAAGAATCAACAAACCATCCGGACATTAAATTGTTATATTGTTCATAAAACAGGGGATCACAAATATAGTTTTCCGGTGCAGAAAACAACTTCATAAACCTGGTTAATTTTAGTACTTCATCTAAAAAATCTTTAACAGCAGATTTACCTTCTGTTAAAACATCTTTTCCGTTTATATATATATCTTCAAGGGGTTTATATTTGGCAATAATCCCATCACATATTTCGTTAACTATAGTTTCAATGGTCTGGGGTGGATTATCTTCAGGAATTGGTAGAGAAAGAATATCTTCCAATGTAACATCACTGGATAATTCCGCCTCTATGTTCTTACGGTTAATCTTATTTAATTCTGGATAACGCATTTGTGCCTGTTCATACCGTAATGTCTGAATTTGCCCCCAATAACCATACATATTTTGGGATAAGGTAGCAACATCCTTAATAAATATTCCGGCAGTATCATAGTTGTTTAAATTTATAAATAGGTTTTTTACTTTAGTAAGTATTTCATCCTGCATAAATCGGCGGTAAAAATTCATTAGAGTTTCAGTAGCTTCCTGACCGGTTTCAAACATGTCTGGTAAA
>JAAYEK010000125.1 GCA_012728785.1 Bacillota bacterium
GAGCTTTTACTCGTTCGGAATTTTAAACTTGTGGTCGTGTCAATAATAATGTGTAAACTCGAACAGGTTACGAAACAAAATCAGAAATGCGATTCCAAAAATGACAAATAATTGGTTTAACACTTTAGCCCAGTTAGGAACGGGTTGGGTCCATTTTTTCTGTCCCCTGTCTAGGACAAAGGGGTTTGGCCGGAAACCCCTTTGAACCCCCCGGCCAGGGGAATCCCCTGGACCCCTTTATCCACGGCCATCCATGGGCCGTGGTTATCAACCTTTGCAAGCGATAAAACCGACGCCTATTTGGCCTCCGACATCGTGTCTTCGGCCTCTGGGGGAGTCCTTTAACCCCGACGACTATGAAACCTCCTGTTTCCAAGCCGCGCCGTCGGCCTCCTGCCTCCGGGTGGTTTCAGATAGACTAGATATTTAACAATAAGTCTTAAACTAGTAGCTTTCGTTCAGACTCCATGGATGGAGTCCGCCGCTTTTTTTGACATGGAGGCAAAAACAGCGGTCGGCGACGGGAGCCTTCGCTTGGTTGCCAGTTGAAAGGCCAAGGATGGCGAAGACATTCAAGAATCGGGATGAATAAAGGAGGGTCCGGGAACGTTCTAAGGATTTTTTGGCCATTTACGCCAACCTATGGGGTCCATTTTAAGCCCTCCATGAGCTGTGGTTATCAATCTGTGAAAGCTAAAGAGCTGGATAAAAGAAAATTGCATAAAAATATGCCACAAAAAAGAACAACCTCTTCACAAATGAAATTGTGAAGAGGTCATTTAATATTAAGCTTTGCTTTTTCATTACTTTCGAGTAAAATAAAGTTCCATCCGAAATCATAAGCAAAGGAGGCTTATTATGCCAGCGGAAGAACATCAAGCTTATCATGAAGAGAAGGACCACTTGGACTATACCCTTGGTTATGTAGCTAAAACCTTGGAGAACGCCACCGGGAAGAAGAGCCATGTGGATCGGGAAGTCACCAAATTCAGGAGAATCGTCAATTCCGAAGCCAGTCAGGAATTTATCGACCTGATGGTTAACGCCGCTCTCCAAAGCGGTTTGGAGTTGAAATTACAAAACCTCCAAGACGCTGGTAATAAGCCGTACTTCGCTAGGATTGACTTTTGGGAAAAGGGAAAACCGGCGTCGGAGAAATTGTATATCGGTAAAATGTGCCTGGCCCGGGAGGAAGACCAGGAGTTAATAATCATCGATTGGCGGGCTCCGGTAGCCAACCTTTATTATGAGGAAAGATTGGGCCCGGCCAAGTATCTTTGCCCGGAGGGCGAGATCAACGGTGAGTTATCTTTGAAACGTCAGTTTACCATCGATGAGGGTACTCTACGGGAGATCTTCGACATCGACATTACTACTAATGATCAATTTCTCCAGGCCCATTTGGGGGCTAGCGCCGATAACCGGCTCAAGGAGATTGTTTCAACCATCCAGGCGGAACAAAACCGGATCATCCGGGCCGATCTAAAAACGCCGCTGATCATTCAAGGCGTGGCCGGGAGCGGCAAGACCACCATTGCCCTTCACCGGATTGCTTACTTAATCTATAATTACGAAGGTTCCTTTAAACCGGAGAACTTTATGATCATCGCTCCCAACCGGTTTTTCCTCAACTACATCTCCGAAGTATTACCGGAGTTGGGCGTGGAACGGGTTAGGCAGACAACCTTCGAGGAGTTCGCTTTGGATTTGATCGGTGAAAAAATAAAGGTCCGGGATCCTAACTACCGATTGACGGAATTCCTGGGAAGGGGTAACACTGAGGCAGAACAAGCCCAAATGGAATTGGAAAAGCAGATGATCACTTTCAAATCTTCGATGGCTTTTAAAGAGATCTTGGATCGATATATGGCCCAAATCGAACAGACATTAATACCGGAAACCGATTTCCGGATCGGGGATTGGGTGATCTATAGCCATCCGGAAATTTTAGAGTTGTTTTTCCGGGATTATCGTTCTTGGCCGGTTTTGAAGCGGGTCCAGGAATTAAAAAAGCATTTCAATAAAAGGCTGAAAGACCGGAAAGACCAATTTGTCGGTAAACTGCAATCCCAATGCCAGCTGCGGATCGAACGGCTCAAATCTGGGATGCCCGACTCGGAGCAGCGGCAACAGTTGATAATTGAGACTATTGACCGCAAGAACGAACGGGTCAAGGAAGTGGAACGCTTTGCCAAAGAGGGGGTTAAAGATTATTTTAATAAGATTTCCAGGTTAAGCCCGGTAAAATACTATCGGGATTTATTGACCGACCCACAGCTCCTCCCCTGTTATGCCGAAGAAGGAGTAAGTCCCCAACTGTTGGAGCTTCTCCGCCGGGAGACATTGGCCAATTTGGACTCAGGCCGGATTGAACTGGAGGATCTGGCGCCCTTGGTTTATCTCAAGTTTTGTTTTTACGGGTTGGAGGAGAGGATTCCGGTCCGGCATATTGTCATTGATGAAGCCCAAGATTTTAGTGTTTTTCAACTATATGCCCTTAAGAAGATCATTAAGGACAGTTCTTTTACCATATTCGGCGATCTGAGCCAAGGGATTCATTCCTACCGGGGACTAA
>JAAYEK010000126.1 GCA_012728785.1 Bacillota bacterium
CTGTAGAGATCATGGAGGCGGCCAACCAGGTAATCAACCGGATTAACCAAGGCCAATTAGTACTGGCCCAACCGGTGGTTCGCCATGGAGATAAGGTCCAAATCACTAGGGAAGATAGTATCCCGGAGATCGTCAAAGGGATTGAAGGTAAAATAGCCGAAATAAGGGAAGCCGGTTACCAATCAATCGCAGTGATCTGCAAGACCATCGAAGAATGCCGGAAATTCGCCAAACATTTTCAACCTGGGAAAGCCCCGCTGATCATGACCGGGAAAGAGACCGAGTACCGCAGCGGATTGGTAATGCTCCCGTCTTATCTCGCCAAAGGACTGGAGTTCGACGCGGTGATCATCGCCAATGCCGACAATATTAATTACCGGGAAAACGAATTAGATACCAAACTGCTTTATGTGATGATGACCCGGCCTTTGCATAAGCTGTATATTTACTATAGCGGGGAGCTGTCGCCGTTGCTGGACGGAAAATAAAGCGAAGGGGGAACTTAACAATCCGGAGTTCGTTATTAATAACAGCCAATATTTTCCTGTCTGTAAAAACTGGAGGGATGATATGAACAGGGCTGTTTTTATTATTTTCTTAATGGTTACCATCTTATCAATAACTGCATCTCCGGCATTTTCCGAGAACTATCATTTTTTTAACCTTGACAACCGGCCCCTTCCCCAATATGAATTTATCTATCGGGAGCTGGTTAAATACTTTCAAGATAGCGTTCCCGAAAAGATAACGGTAGTCAATACAACCGGAAAAGCCTCCCGATTCGACTATGGTAAAGAGCGGGTTCTGATTAGCGAATACCATCTCAAAAGCGATCCGGTTGGAATAGTAGCCCATGAAAGCTGTCATTTGTCCATGGAGAACTATACAAAGGGAGCGAGCGTTAAAGAGGAATTTAGGTTTTTGGATGAAGGCTTTGCCGAAATCTTTCAAAGCATCATCAATAATAAGTTTGAAGAGTATAAGAATGAAGCGTTGGCGGTAGCGGCAGTTCAAAATCGGAAAAGCAACCTTAGTTTGGCAAGGGTTCAAAGATGGTCGGAATACTTCGGAAGTCCCGAAACGAAGACTAACTTTCACGCTTATCCGGTCGGCGCCAGTTTTGTATTTTTCGCCATTGATACCTATGGGATGGAACGGTTTTTCGCTCTTTTAAAAGATATTGGTGGAACCAATAAGCTGGATGAATCTTTCCAAAATGTATTCCAAAAAGGGATACCGGTCATGGAAAAGGATTGGCTGGATTATTTGAGCACTACAGAACGGGAATAAAACATTAGGAACGGTGGGTTGTACCAAAAGATTTTTTTTTGACAGGATTAATAAGTTGAATTAAAATTCCAAAAGGCATCATGTCTTTAAAGCCAGACATGATGGAAGATTAATGTATTTAATTCAACTTATAACAGCTGTAATAGGATAAAGTAAATCCTGTCTAATTAATTTTATTGCCTGTGAGAGAACCCCAGCAAGATGGAGGGTTGATATTACTCTTTACTAAAACATCCGGTGATTTCTCCGATATACATCCGGTGATAGTCCCCGGCGGAATAGTTAGTAGCGATCTTAGGATCGATGAAATTTTTGGGGTCCAGATCTTGAAAATAAATCTTCCGGCACTCCAAGTATAGTTTGGCCTCTTGAAAGTGTACCGTTCCATCGGCGCCTTCTTGGGCGGTAATTCCCGTTCCTTTCATCTTATCAACGTCTCTTCCGGAATTTGTGCCGTAAAAGCTCAGAACATCCCGGTATTTTTCTTCGAAAAAGGATAAGGTAAAGTCGGCGGCTTTTTCAATAAATTCAAAGGTATATCGGTTGGGACGGACTACACAGATGCAGATATTTTTATTCCAAAGATACCCGAACCCGCCCCAACTGGCGGTCATAGCGTTAAACTTTCCTACTGTTCCGGCGGTAACCAACATCCAGTCACTGCCGATAAGCTTGAAGACATTGTCATTAATTAATTCCGGTTTTAGGGCTTTAAATTCGTTTCCCATTTTGATCACGCCTTTCATAGATTCTAAAGTAATGTCTGATCTTAGAGATAACCACTCTGTTAATTATATCAAATTATAGTGAGCTTCATAGTTAGAAGTTCCATAATACTCAATACTCAAATTGATCTTCGGTAATGTTATAATAATGCTATTGAAATAGCTGATATAACAGATAACTTATTTAAAAAATTTTAGGTTAATGGGTTTCTGGAATTATAATGGAAGGATCTGATCCTATTTGTTTTACGAGTCTCCAAAACTTTCAATTCCAACCGAAGACACCATCATCTGGCATTATTACACCTTTACCGAATTCATCGCCATGCTTGTTGAGGGTGCCCTTTTCTTTTGCCGGGTGGATAAACTTAAAGACCAATGGGAAGGGGTTTATCCGAAAGGAATGTTGGATTGGTGGGCGGAAAACTTGGGGGATAGCTCTTCTTTTCAAGGTAAGCCGTCGGATTTAAAAGACTTTTTAAGCGCCAAAGTCATTCCCTCGCATTTCATCAATTCCTGGTATATTAGCGAGCATGAATCCGATGCCATGTGGCGTATTTATTCGGAAAATTCGGAAGGAATCGCCGTCAAATCAACCTTGGGGAGGTTAAAACAGGTTTTCCAAAACGCCTCTGAAGAGATCCTCATCGGTAACATAAAGTATATCGATTATAATCAATGGCGGCCCCCGATAGGGCTTGAAGAAGAAGAACCCTTCTCCGTCGAGCCTTTCTTCTGGAAGAGACTGGGCTTTCAGCATGAGAATGAATTGCGGGCCATTATCAAACGGGATTGGATCGATCAAAAGGATAACGGAATTAACCTAAAGATTGATTTGCGGGAGTTAATCGATTCCGTTTATTTATTCCCCGATTCCAAGGACTGGTTTTTCAGGTTGGTCCGGACATTGATTGATAAATTCGGGTATGGGGATCTGGAGTTGAAAAGGTCATCCTTGGGAGAAAGGCCCTGGAAGTAAAATTACCCATCTTCGTTTTAAGTTATTATTGCAGAATTTTTCTAACTAAAAGTTGTTACGCAGGATTTTCTAACCTAGGGACGAAATTATTACTATGTTTGAAGGTTAATTATCACTTAAAAAAGGAAGTTTCATGGAAAACGATTATCAAATCTGCCTAATGATATAGGCGGGAATAATAGTGAAAACTCTGGGGCCGGTGAAAATGAGGAATCGAATCTGATCGAAATTTCTCTACGATTTTTTAAAGATGAAATTAACAGTGACAAGATCAAGATAAATTCAGCCAAAGCTGTCCTCAACAAAGAAGGACTTTGCCTAACACCGGAATTTGGAGGCCAACTCTTTTACTCCTACCGTGAAATCCAATCGATATCAGCGGTGGACTATCGGATAAATCTAAAGCTTGATGGGGAAACGATTATCCTCGCGGAACTAGGCTATCACTATGAAGACTTTAGGCGGGTTTTGATTAGAATGCGCAATGAGACTCTCCTCTCCGATTTGCTAATGAATGAAACCCTTTGTTTCACATGCCCGGAAGCTGAGTATAATTATTTGAATGAAACGGGAGTTGTCCATGAAGGCCATGGCGAAGCTCGGATCTATCAAACCGGGATCGTGGTAATGCCGGAGTCGGGGGAGTTATTCCGAATCCCTTTCGCGGAATTCACTGGAGTAACAGCTGAGGATTATCGTATTACCATCAAAACCGAGTACCGGGAGGAAGTTGTTATCCATCAAATGGGCCGGATCTACGATCCCTTCAATAAAGCTTTAGCAGCAGCCATCGACCAGCTATCGGCCAAGGTCCGAGGGCTGTTGGAGGAGTTATTTCCCAAAGCCTCTCCTGTGGGAATTCGGAGTTTAATGCCTTTAATGAAAGATGGCAAAACCATTAACCAATCCCAGCTAAATAAAGCTTTCCCCGGATGGTGGCAGATCTTGGAAAACCGCTTGGAAGCCGCCGGCTTAAAAGATAGTATCCATTATCTGCTCTCTTTAACAAAGGGCCAACCATACGCCGGAGTTAAGCGGGGTTTGATGGGCGAACTGACCGGAGAATACCTCTGGTTTCTGATACCAATTTGCAGTGATGATCCCAGGCTGCCTGGTAATGCCATTGCTATGGAGGCGGTTACCGGTGACGGTTCCGGAAAGGCCACTTATTTTTTCCGGATCAAACCGCGTCATATTTATGTTCGGGGATTACATAGCAATGAAGAAATAATAGAGGATAGTGGAATAATAATTAAAGAGATTAACCGGGCAATGTTGGCTATTAATTTTCGGAGAGAGCCAATCTATCTGCCGGAAAACCAGCTCAAGGAAGGGGTCAACCTCAGATACAAAACGGCTTTTCAGAAGCTCTCCTCCTTACAACGTTTACGTGAGCTTTTTATTGGCCGGGTTATCCATTCCAACCCGGAACAATGGCAAAAAGATGTCTTGGATTTACTGAAATTCAACGTTTCAACCGCCAGCGACGAAGAAAAATGGCATAAGGAGAAATGAAGGGAGGCTGAAGATTGCCAGGATATCAACACCCATGTCGCTATTGCGACCAATTTATCTCGACGGATTCTAATGTTTGCCCGCTTTGTGGCAGAGTCAATCCCCTTGGCCCGTTAAGATGTCAAAAATGTCAGGCGCCGATTCAAAAGGGATGGAAAAGTTGCCCTAGTTGCTGCCGCTAGGGCTAAAAAAATGGTAACCGATATCGAAGAAAAAGCGGCCGATACCAAAGTGTTTCAAGGAGAAATTGAAAGCAAACAAACTATCTGTCCCCGCTGCGGTAAACCGGCCGGAGAGGGCAAGTTTTGCAATAATTGCGGAACGCCTCTCGGCTTGATGAAATGCGGCAATAAGTTTTAAGCAATATAGTTATTAAAGCTATGAAATAAAACTTAATATACTTATCTTAATTTAATGTTTGAGGGATGAACCGGAAAAGTTTATCCCTCAATTAATATTAAAGGTTTCCACTTTTTCGTCAAAGAATTCAACGAGTTGAGTTAATTATTTTAAAGGGGAAATAATCGGAATGTAGAAGATATCTTTTTGAAATAAAGTCATGTCTTAATAGTTTTAAAGTGAGGCTAATTAATTGAAACCGACCAAGAATTTTGCCAGCGATAATAATGCCGGGATTCATCCGGAGATTATGAAAGCGATAGTAGAGGCGAATCAGGGTTATGCCCCGGCTTATGGTGACGACCCTTATACCCAACGGGCTATCGCCAAATTCCGGGAACACTTCGGCTCCGAGGTTGAGGTATTTTTCGTGTTTAACGGAACCGGCGCTAATGTACTGGGGTTACAGGCTTTGACCGGTTCCTTTAATGCCGTAATCGCCCCGGAGACAGCCCATATCAACTGCGATGAAGGCGGCGCTCCCGAAAAATTTACCGGGTGCAAACTTTACACTGTCCCGACTAAAGACGGCAAGTTAAATGTGGAACTGATCAAACCTTTACTTGATACTATCGGCAATCAGCACCATAACCAACCGAAAGTAGTCTCGATAACTCAGTCCACGGAACTAGGGACCGTTTATACAGCAGAAGAAGTCAAAGTAATCGCTGATTTTCTTCATGAACGCCAAATGTATTTACATATGGATGGCGCCCGCTTGGCCAACGCCGCCGCCGGACTAGGTTGCGAAATGAGAAAAATCACCGGTGACGCCGGTGTCGATGTACTATCCTTCGGCGGGACCAAAAACGGTTTGATGATCGGGGAAGCGGTGGTCTTATTCCGTCCCGAGTTGGCGAAAAATTTTAAATATCTAAGGAAACAAGGAATGCAGCTTGCTTCCAAACTGCGATTTATCAGCGCGCAATTTGAGCGCCTCTTGACTAACGGTTTATGGCTTCGGAATGCTGAAAACGCTAATCAAATGGCCCGATTACTTGGAGCCGGCCTTGAAAAAATACCGGGGATAACAATCGTCCAAAAAGTTGAGGCCAATGGTGTATTTGCCGTGCTGCCTCGGGAGATAATCCCGGCAGTTCAGAAAATTTACCCTTTCTATGTTTGGGATGAAGCAAATTCCGTTGTCCGGTTAATGAATTCTTTCGACACCACTGCCGAAGATGTACTTGCTTTTGTTGAAACAGTCCGGGAGGCAATGTTGGAGAAGGGGTTGTTGTGAGTTGTCGATATTATGTTGGTTATCGGAATAATACTCCCTGTGCATATCCTAAAATTTTTGATATAATGAAAATATCATTTTGATTAACACGATTTTTCTGTTTTATGTTAGTAAAATTATTAATCTTTTCAGGAGGAATCTTTTATGCCTGGAACAATCGTAATTGTTGAAGACGAAGCCAATATAGTCGAGCTGGTTAAGTATAATTTGGATCGGGAAGGATACCGGACCTTGTATGCCAATGATGGGCGTAAAGGGCTGGAACTAATCAAACAGGAATTGCCGGATTTGGTGATTTTGGATTTGATGCTTCCGGAAATGGATGGGCTATCTGTTTGCAAGCAGCTTCGGTCCGATGCCCAAACCAAATCGATTCCAATTATTATTTTAACAGCCAAAAGTGAAGAAGCCGACCGGGTACTAGGCTTAGAAATGGGCGCCGATGATTATGTTACCAAACCTTTCTCACCAAGGGAATTAGTGGCTAGAGTCCGGGCGGTATTACGCCGGAGCGGCGCGGTAGATGAAACTGAACCGGAAATAATCGAGAATGGCGTCATCCGAATCGATTTAAGACAGCACTTAGTAAAGGTCAGGGGTGAGGAAGTCGAATTGACCCCTAAGGAATTTGATTTTCTTAAGTTGTTGCTTTTAAACCCCGGACGGGCTTTTACCAGGGAATTTCTATTGGAGCATCTGTGGGGGTATGAGTATTTCGGCGATACCCGAACGGTTGATGTTCACGTCAGGCGTTTGCGCCAAAAAATTGAAAATGATCCGGCCAACCCCGAGTATCTGGAGACGGTTCGTGGGGTAGGCTACCGTTTCCGGGGTGAGTGATTATGAAACAATTATACTGGCAATTAGGAGGATTTCTTCTCCTTCTTTTTTTGCCGTTTTTATTGACAGGTTACCTCTTTGAGAATTTCTACTTTGCTGGTTTTACATTAATTTGGTTTTTGGTGTTAGGTTGGGGGATGTTCCGGTGGATGCAGGCGCCTTTGGAAGGATTATTGAAGTTTATGGAAAGTATCCAAATGGGTACGCCCTTTAAAAACCGGATAGTGCGCCGGGAAGATATCTATGGACAAATAGCCAAGGGATTAGAGAAATTAGAACGTACCCATACTAGTCATTTAAGCACTTTACATGGCAGGATGGAAGAGATTCAAGCGATTCTCGCCAGTATGTCGGAAGGAGTCGTGGCCACCGACATTACCGGAAGGGTGAGTCTGATAAATCCAATGGCCGCCGAATTGTTTAGTTTAACTCCCGGTGACGACGGGGTTGGGGAATTTCCTTATAAAATTTTTCCCGATTCCGAATTGGGCGATGTCTTCCACCAAGTGTATGTTAAGGGCTTCCCTATTGAGAAGGAGATCAAGTGGTCCAATCCGGAGCGGGTTTTAAACCTCCGCTTGGCCCCGATCCGTGACGAAGTTGACGAGATTCGGGGAGTGGTCGCGGTGATTGGCGATGTCACCAAATTGCGGCGTCTAGAAACGATGCGCCAAGATTTTGTCGCCAATGTTTCCCATGAGTTAAAGACTCCATTGACTTCGATTAAAGGGTTTGTTGAAACTTTACTTGACGGGGATCTTCAAGATCGGGAGATTACTCGTAAGTTTATGACGATTATCTTCCATGAAGCGGAGCGGCTTAATAACATAATTCGAGATTTATTGGATATCTCGAAGATTGAATCAGGCCGGACTGAATTGGGAAGAAAAGAAGTGGAACTGATCCCCTTAATCGATAATATTATTTTATCCGTGGACAACCGAGTTAAAGAGAAACAGCTGGAACTTAAAAGAGATATTCAAGCTCAAGTAGTCATGGGGGATGAAAATTTACTAAAGGAAGTATTTATTAACTTGATTGACAACTCGGTTAAATATACCCCCTCCGGTGGGACTATCATAATAGGGAGTTTAAGAGGCGAAGAGGAAACAATGATTTACGTAAAGGATAACGGGTTTGGGATTCCGGCTGAGAATCTTTCGCGGATCTTTGAACGTTTTTACCGGGTGGATAAGGGGAGATCCCGGGAAATGGGCGGTACCGGTTTGGGTTTGTCAATTGTCAAACATATTGTGGAACGGCATGGCGGTAAGGTGTCAGTCGTAAGCGAACCCGGTGAGGGTAGCGAGTTTAGAGTGATTATACCTGATAATTTACCGGTGGAGGAAAATTGGAATGGAGAGACTGAATAAGTTTTTAGCCCAAGCCGGAGTAGCGTCGCGTCGTCAAGCTGAAAGTTTAATCCGGGCCGGCCACGTAAAAGTTAATGGCGCGGTTATAATCGAAATGGGTGTTCAAATTGATCCCCAAAATGATCTGGTGGAAGTTGACGGCCGGGTTATAAAGGAACAGGCCCAATATGAATATATTATTCTCCATAAACCCCCCGGCTACTTAAGCACAGTGAGGGACCCCTTTCAAAGGCCAACAGTGATTGATTTATTACCTAATCCGAAATCCCGGTTGTATCCCGTCGGCAGACTAGATCTGGATACATCCGGGCTCTTATTTTTTACTAACGACGGTGTTCTTGCTTTGGCTTTAACTCATCCCCGCCATTTGGTAGAAAAAGTATATCAGGTTAAAGTTTCCGGAATACCTACTGATTCTGAGCTACAAGCGCTGTCCCAAGGGATTTTACTGGATGACGGTTGGACTGCTCCTGCAAAAAGTGCAATAGATAGAATAGAAAATGGGAATGCTATCATCAGGGTTACCCTCAGAGAAGGGAGAAAACGTCAGGTAAAAAGAATGATGCTGGCTATTGGTCATCGGGTCCTTGCACTGCAGCGAATAGCCATGGGGCCGTTGACCTTAGGAGATTTGAAACCTGGAGAATGGCGGTGTCCATCCGAATCTGAGCTAAAGCAATTGCTAAAGCTCAAAGAGAAATCAGCAAATTTGAGCTCGAAATAAGGAGTGAAGGTAGTAGATGTCGGTGAGAGCCAAGATCCGGCTCGATTTTAAAGCCGAGGCTGGGGGCAGAAAGTTTTTCTGGCAACGTGATAATCTGTCGGAGGTTGCCAAAAGAGTCCGTTCCAGACAGGTTTCTTTGTTAAGTAATCTACCATTTCAAGGAATTAGTGTTGAGGACTTTAACACTGATCGTGATGTCTATGTTTTATCCGATGTGGAAAATCGGAAGGAAACTGCATACGCTCCGCTGGAATTGGTTGTTGAGGCCGATTCTGTCGAGGACTTGATGGAATTTACTTTACGGGAAGAGTTTCGAAAGATTAAAATATTGGAACCGGACCACATCTCATTATCCAATGGTGATTTGGAACGATTAATCTTTAAGGTCAATGAAGAATACCGTGATGAAATCTATTTTCAGGATTAAGTTTGATTTGTTTAACAAAGTCAGATTTAGAGAAGGTTGGCGATAAAATGCCGGTCAGGTTTATTTCCCGACATTTCAAAAAAGACTTAGGAATCGATTTAGGGACGGCCAATAGTTTGGTATATGAACGTAAAAAAGGTATTCTCTTACGGGAGCCTTCAGTGGTGGCGATCAGGAAAAACACCAAAGAGGTTTTGGCGGTAGGGGCCGAAGCACGCCAGATGATTGGCAGAACACCAGGGGATATTGTGGCGATCCGTCCCCTTCGGGAAGGGGTCATCGCTGATTTCGATATTACCCGGGAAATGATCAAATATTTGATTCGTAAGGCTTGCCGGGGCAGAGTCTTTATTAAACCACGGGTTGTGGTGAGTATTCCATCGGGTACTACCGATGTTGAACGCCGGGCGGTTATTGAGGCTGCAGTTAGTGCTGGAGCCAGAGAAGTTTTTTTGATTGAAGAACCGGTTGCCGCCGCCATCGGTGCTGGTTTGCCGGTCCATGAAGCCACCGGTAATATGATAATTGATGTTGGTGGCGGTACCACTGATGTTGCAGTGATTTCTTTGGGAGGGATCGTAACAGGGCAGTCGGTCCGGGTAGGCGGCGATACAATGGATGAAGCCATCACCAAATATATTAGACGCGCTTATAATTTGATGATTGGTGAAAGGACCGCCGAGGATATTAAGATTTATTTGGGTTCGGCTTATCTGTTGGAGCAAGAGGTAAAATATGATGTCCGAGGAAGAGACCATGTCACCGGGTTGCCAAAGGTGGTCCAAGTCACTTCCGAAGAAATTCGTGAAGCCCTTAAGGAACCTTTGAATTCAATTATTAGCGCGGTCCGAGTTACCATCGAAAAAACCCCCCCGGAATTAGTGGCGGATATTATGTTTAAAGAAATTACCATGACTGGTGGAGGCGCTCTATTAAGAGGCTTGGATAAATTGATCAGCCAGGAACTGGGGATGTTGGTAAAAGTGGCGGAAGACCCACTGACCAGTGTGGCCTTGGGTACGGGAAAGACCTTGGAACATATCCACTTATTAACCAGAGTATTGACTGCCTCAAGAAAAGCCACTTGAACAGGGAACAGTTAGCATTAACCAGTAAACAGTGATCATTAAAGAGTAATCAGTGAATAGTTAGTAGTGATCGGTTAATTAGCTTGTCGTCTCTTCATTTACGATTATATAATTAGTCCTAAGAGCAAATGCGTTATGGCAAGGAATGTTTGCGAACGCTTGAAAGTAAAACGCTTAGCTCAATAGGACTATTTTTATTTTGAGGTTTTGTTTTTGGGGTAATTTGAAAAAAGAGGATTTTATGGTTTGGTGATGAATAGTTTATGATTACAGATTCGTTAAGGGAGAATTTTAATTGTTCAAATTTCGAAGTTGGCAATTGGGAATTGGAATTATCGCGATGGTTTTAAGTATGTTACTGGTTATGCAGCTTAAGACCGGTTTAAAGATTCGCGCCAATTTACCGACACGGCAGATTCCTGAACTTGTTAAAATTTTCAACAACCAAAAAATGTTGATCAATAAATACGAACAGGAAAACGCTTACCTCCGTCAACAGTTAAAAGAATTTCACCGGGATGAGGAGATCATCAGGTTGAAGATGTTTGGCGGACTTATTCCCGTGGTTGGAAAGGGTCTTAAGATCACTTTAAGTGATTCGGAACGGAAATTGAAGGACTATGAAGACCCCATTTTCTATGTGGTCCATTATGATCAACTGGAACTGTTGATTAACGAGCTACGGGCCGCAGGCGCTGAGGCAATAGCGGTAAATAATTACCGAATTGTCCATTCCTCGGGTTTTAGTTGCGCCGGGAGTACTATTTTAATTGATACGAAACGATTGGCGCCTCCATATGAGATTGAGGCCATCGGCGATCCGATAAACTTGAAGAACGCATTGATGATGCCCGGCGGATTTGTAGAACAGCAGATTCTATCGTTCAATCTTAAGTTTGTAGTGGAGCAAAAGGATGAATTGATTGTTCCTGCTTATACAGGAAGCATCACCTTTGAGCATGCTCAGCCGGCTAAGGAGGAAAAATAATTGTTAGCCATTATCGGGACGATTTTAGGCGTAATCATCGGAATTTGGATGCCATTTGATATTCCGGTAAGTTTATTGAAGTATACTGCAATTGCTATTTTAGCGGCTTTAGACGCTATTTTTGGCGGTATTCGGGCCCAATTGGAAGAGAAGTTTGTCTTGGTTAAGTTTATCAGTAGTTTTTTTGCCAATACGGCTTTGGCCGGTCTGTTAGCTTATTTAGGCGATATTTGGGTTGTGGACATTTACTTAGGAGCAGTGGTTGCTTTTAGTATTAGGTTGTTTCAAAACCTTTCGATAATTCGGGAAGAATTGTTCGAGCGGTTTTGGTGGCATACCAGGAGCAGCGGGAAAGATCCGGACTAAATATTATGAATAAAGTACGACTTAATAGCGGTACGTTCCAAAGGAAACACCGTTATTATTTTTTGAGGAAAATCGCCGTAGACGAAAACTCGCGCTTTTTCTCCGCTGGGGGCTTTGCCATATCCGGCAGTGATTGCCGCGGCTAATTTTAAAGCACAGTCCTCAACCGGTCCCTGGTAAAGAGTGGTGGGACCTGGAAAATCGGCTAATTCTAAAATAACCTCGTTTTGGTGGGCTAATTGTTTAAGTAGGTTATTTTCAGCCTCGTTTTTCCCGACGATAATTTTAACTTGAGGAGTTAAACGAAGGTGGCGTCCAGTTTGGAGTAAATTAACCGAACGTAAAGAAAGACCTTTTTCAAATTGAATCAAATCTTTTACCTTCGTCCCGTATTCTCGATAAGTTAAAAGACATCCTCCTGCCGGATTGGGATAATCAGTGACCCCATATTTTTTAGCCAATCCTATCTGTTGGTCTCTACCCCGCCCTTTGATATCCAGCAACCGATTCCGATCCACCCATCCTTTCTCCTCGGGGATCGTTGGCCGGAGATGTTTGGCCGATAGTGGTCGTAAGATATATCCGCGTAACCCCGAATCACGTTCGACAATATCCAAAGCGTCCCTCCGTTGGGAATGAGGGCGTTGGTCCAATACTTCTCCGGTAATTAGGAAGGAAGCTCCAATCTCCGCCATTACTTTTTTGGCTGCGTTTAACTGATAAATACGACAATCGACACAGGGATTCATCTGTTTGCCATAATTGTAGCGGGGGTCTTCGATTACCCGTAAATAATCTTCACCGAACTGACGGATATGTAAGTTAAGGTTTAATTTTGAAGCGAGCTGTTGAATATTACGAAGGGTTTCAGTTGGAGATTGGTGAAAAGGATTGGAAAAATATAAAGCCTCCACTTGAATTCCTAAGGACTGAACTGTTTTAACGGCTATAATACTATCCAAACCACCTGAAAATAAAGCTAGGGCTTTCATATTTCCTCCCGTTTAGTGTTATTTCTCTTAATATAACTTATTTTAGTTTATAGTCTGAACTACTACTTGTCAATTATCCTTTATCAGGCTGAAGGATTACCTAAAAAAATGCCGAAATAAATGAATTTAGACTTATATTAAACCTATTTTTTGGAGGCGTACTGTTGCATATTGCGATATTTACCAATTGTTATCTCCCTTTAGTAAATGGGGTTGTCGGAGTCGTTAATTTGCTTCGGAAAGGTTTTTTAGAACTTGGACATGAAGTCTCGCTTTTTGCTCCTGATTTTGACGCTTATGTAGACGAAGAAGCGGGAATATATCGATATCCGGCGGTGGATCTGACCAAAAAGATCAAATATCCGGTCGCTATTCCCTTTGCTCCAAAAATAGCCAAAGTACTTAGAGAACTTGACTTTGACATCGTTCACAGCCATCATCCTTTTGTATTAGGTCCCTCAGCTCTTAAACTGGCCCGGAGACGAAAAAAGCCAATTGTATATACGTTTCATACTCAATATGATCAATACAGCCATTATGTACCGTTGCCATCGGGATTGGTTAATTGGTTCAGCAAGAACCAAGTGCGGCGTTTTGCGCAAGCAGTTGACCAAATTACTACTCCTGCCGAATCAGCCGGAGCAGTTTTATCAAGGTATGGGGTAACCAA
>JAAYEK010000010.1 GCA_012728785.1 Bacillota bacterium
ATCATTAATTCCGATCCGGTCAACCCCCAGGACCTCTTTCCAGATGTTGACCAAGTTTTCCTCAATCTCATTGGTAGGCGCTTCATAAGCCCGGCCGGTATTGATATCTCCTTCCGGAACCGGTAAAGCCTTCCGGTCTACCTTGCCGTTGGGGGTCAACGGTATCTGCTCAAGCCTGATAAAATACGATGGGATCATATACTCCGGTAAGCTTTGGGATAAATAGTCCCTTAGCTCCATCACCGGTAATTCTGTTTCGGTTACTAGGTAAGCGCAGAGATATTTATTCCCTTCTTGGTCGTCCAGGGCCGATACTACGGTTTCTTTGATCTGCTCATGTTTTAGCAGTTCCGATTCGATCTCCCCGAGCTCGATCCGGAAGCCTCTCACTTTAACCTGGTTATCAATGCGGTCCAGATATTCAACGTTGCCGTCCGGCAGCCACCGGGCCAGGTCGCCTGTTTTGTACATCCGTTTTCCTGGGTTGAAGGGGTTCTCCACAAATTTCTCTGCAGTCAATTCCGGCCGGTTCAGGTAACCCCGAGCCAGTCCGTCTCCAGCTATGTAAAGTTCTCCGGGAACTCCTACCGGTTGCAGTTGATTGGCTCGGTTTAATACATAGAGGTTGATATTATCGATGGGTTTACCGATGGGAATTGTCTCTAATTCCCCTCCGCTGGAGCAGTCAAAGTATGATACGTCAATGGTAGCTTCAGTCGGGCCATATAAATTATGGAGTTTGGTCCCGTTGGTTTCAAATAACAAACGGTTGAATTTAGTCACTTGCTGTGGTTTCAAGGCTTCGCCACTGGCGAATACTTGCCGTAAACTTTTGAGCCGTTCCAGATTTACTCCGTTTTCAAGATAGCCCAAAAATGCGATCAGCATCGAAGGCACAAAGTGCATGGTGGAGATGTGATTCTTTTCGATGGCTTCGACGATGGCTTCCGGGTCTTTTTCTCCTCCGGGTTTCAAGAAGCAGACTCCGGCCCCGGTTATGCTCCACCAGAATAGTTCCCAAACGGATACGTCAAAGGTATAGGGGGTCTTTTGGAGGATCGTATCTTCCGGGCCAATTGAATATTGCTTCTGCATCCAGTTAAGCCGGTTGACCAGGGAGTAATGTTCGATCATCGCTCCCTTCGGTTTTCCGGTTGATCCGGAGGTATAGATGACATAGGCCAAATCCGTTGGTTTATTTACTAATGCCGGATTGGAATCATCGCCGCTATATAAACCTTCGTCTTCCAGGCATAATACTTCTCCTTCAAATGCGGCCTTGTCTTTAAAGGTTGCATTGGTCAACAAGACCAGCGCTTTGCTGTCCTGAAGCATGTAGGTGATCCGCTCTTCGGGGTATTCGGGACTGATGGGCAAGTAGGCACCGCCTGCTTTCAAGGTTGCCATTAGTCCGATCATCATCTCCGGGGATCGCTCCAAGAGGATGCCAACAATACTGTCGCGGGTTACTCCTTTTTTCCGCAATACCCGGGCCAACTGGTTGGCTTTCCGGTTCAGTTCTAGGTAGGTTAATTGTTGCTCGGCGAAGATGACTGCCGGATGATTCGGATTTTGTTCCACCTGCGCTTCAAATAGTTCATATATGGTCCGATCTTTTGGATATTTGGCCCCGGTGTTGTTGAATTCTTGGAGGATTTGCCGCCGTTCTTCCGGTGCGATCATTTGGATATCCGTGAGATTAATCTCCGGATTCTCAATCACTTCCCTAATAATATTCTGGAAATGTTCAGCCATCCGCTGGATGGTTGCAGGTTTAAATAAAGCGGCACTATATTCCAAAATACAGTTAAACTCATTACTGGAATTATCCAAATAGATATCAAGTTTGAAGTCAAGCTTTGACGTATCATGTTGAATCTCATAGTTCTTTAACTCAAGATCTCCAAACCCAATATAATCTAGTGATTCAAGTTCATTATGGAAGATTAGCATGGTATCAAAAAATGGGTTCCGCGAAGGATCAATTGTCGAAACCAGTTTTTCGATAAGCAGATCATAGGGATAATCCTGGTTTTCGTAAGCATCTAATAAGCTTCGATTGGCATTTTTCAAGAATTCGTCAAACCGGTTTTCATTCTTCAAATTAATTCGGATTGGTAAGAAATTGTTGAACATCCCGATCATATTCTCCAGATCATGATGGGATCTACCGGCTACTAAAGAACCGATCACCAGATCATTTTGACCGCTATAACGGTTGATCATAATTGAATAAATGGAGACTAATAAAGCATTGGGTGTAATATTATTTTTAAGAGCAAGTTGATTTAATTTGGTAGTCACTTCACTGGGGATCTTAAACCGATAGTTATGACCTTCAAAACTTTTCTTTTCCGGTCTAAGGTAGTCATAGGGCATATTTAATACCGGAATTTCATCGGCAAACTTATTCAACCAATAATTTTCCTGCTTTATAAATAATTCAGTCTTCTGGAATTCATTTTCCCAAATTGCATAGTCCTTGTATTGAATTTCAAGACTATCCATTTCTCTGCCTTGATAAAGACTGCTCAACTCTTTGATAAACAACACCAACGACAATCCATCCGAAATAATGTGATGCATATCAAGGATTAAAAGGTGTTTCCCGTCGGAAATTTTAATCAGTTTTACCCTTAACAGCGGTGCAACTTTCAAGTCAAAAGGTTTAATAAAATCTTTTATTATCAGGTCAATCTGCTGTTTTTCCTGATGAGTGCCGTCTGGTAACTCTTCATATTCCATTTGAAAATTAACATCAGGGTAGACCTGTTGTACTATTCTCCCATTCACCATCTTAAAGGAGGTCCGAAAGGGTTCGTGCCGATTAATCAAGGCATTGATCACTTTTTCAAGCCTGTCCCGATCCAAGACACCCTCAATATCCAGGGCAATGGGCATATTGTAACTGATGCCGATTCCTTCAAAATGTTCCTGAATGTACATTCGTCTTTGAGCCGAAGATACTTCATAATATTCCTGTTGCGGCGCTGGTAAGATAGGAGTCAAAGATTGTCGCTCGGAATTGGCAATAAAACGAGCCAATTCTTTGATAGTAGGATTTTTGAAAATTTCACCCAACGGTACCTCAATATCCAACCTTTTATGAATCTTAGAAGCCATTATGGTAGCCTTTAAAGAATGACCTCCGATTTCAAAGAAATTAGTATTAATCCCAATATTCGCAACACCCAATACTTCCTGCCAAATACTTTGTAACTCTATCTCCAGTTGACTAGAGGGAAGTTCATTATCAGCCGTATAGTCAACGGTTACTTCATATTGGCGTAAAGCTTTTTGGTCGATCTTCCCATTGGATGTAAGCGGTATTTCATCCAAAATGACAATACTTGCCGGAACCATATAATCGGGTAATGTCTTAAGCAGATGGGCCCTTATTTCCGAAAGAGTTAACTCACTATCCGTTACCAGATATGCGCATAGGTATTTATTGGATTGATCTTCCCGCACAAGCACAACCGCTTCCCGTATTTGATCATAATTTAATAAGGCTTTCTCGATCTCGCCCAGTTCGATCCGGAAACCTCTTAATTTTACCTGATTGTCAAGGCGATCTAAGAAAACAATATTGCCATCAGCCAAATACTTAACCTGATCGCCGGTTTTATAGATAACACCATCTTTGAAAGGGTTTTTGACAAACCGCTCTTCGGTAAGATCCGGCCGGTTTAAATAACCGTCCGCCAAGCCGTCGCCTCCGATATAAAGCTCACCGGGGGCCCCCTTTGGTAGAAGCTTCATCTGATCATCAAGAATATAAACTTCAGTATTGGCAAGGGGTTTACCAATTGGTATCGTACCCAAACCCTCGTCAACCTCATTGATGGGATAATAGGTGGCAAAAACGGTTGATTCGGTTGGCCCATAGACATGGACCATTTTATCTTTACCTAAAATATCCAAAGCGCGCTTCACATGTTGGAATGAGACCCGTTCGCCCCCAAACAGCACTTTACGGACTCCTTTAAGAGATTCCGCCTCCAGATCAATCATGGTGTTAAATAAAGCGGTAGTGATAAAAAATACCGATACCTTTTCTTTCCGGATTAAATCCGCTAAGCGGCTTATCTCCAATACAGTTTCTTTCTTAGCTAAAACTAATTTTGCGCCGTTAAGGATCGCTCCGTAGATATCAAAAGTTGAACCGTCAAATGCATAATTGGATAACTGCAATAATACGTCGTCTTTAGTGATTTCAAGATAATTAGTATTTTTTACGACCCGGCTGATATTGTATTGTTTGATTAAAATCCCCTTCGGAGTTCCTGTGGAACCGGAGGTATACATGATATAAGCCAAATCCGCGGATTTATTTACTGGTTGAGGATTTTCAACTGGAAAATCAGCGATAACCGCCATAATTTCTTCTAAAGTGATAACTTCTGTGGAACATTCATTTTGGAGATCCGTTTTAGTATCGCTAAACTTCTCGATCAGATTTTCTTGAATTATTAATAAAGTAGGATTGGCATCTTTGATGATATTAAAGGTTCGTTCTTTAGGAAACTCGTGATCTAAAGGTAAGTAAGCCCCACCAGCCTTTAAAATACCAAGGATCAGAATGATCATTTCCGGGGAACGCTCCAGGATAAGCCCTACGCAACGGTTGGGAATAACCTCCTTAGTCCGCAAAAACGCCGCAAGCTGATTGGCCTTCCGGTTCAACTCGGCATAGGTCATTTTTTGTTCTTCAGCTACAATCGCTATCTGATCCGGAAATTGCGATACTTGATCCTCAAAAATTTCCGCTAAAGTTTTTGCCTTTGGGAAATCAGTTTTTGTTTTGTTAAACTCTTCGATCAGCTGGTTTTGTTCAGGCAAAGATAACATCTGGAGCTCGGCCAGTTTGCCATCGTAATTAGTGACCATTAGCTCCAAAATCCTGCCATAACAGTCCATTAGAGCTTCAATAGTTTCCCTATCAAACAGAGCATCATTATAAATGAGCTTAAATTCAATCCGGTCAAAAGCCATCACCGCCAAGGTCAGATCAAAGTTAGTGCGCTCCTGGATCTGATAATCGGTGATTTGAATATGATCTTGATTGCCGGTAAGTCTTTGGGATAAAGGATAGTTTTCAACAACCACAATCGAATCGAATAAGTTTTCACCGCCGCCGACCTCACTCCAAAGCTTGATATCTGAAAGTGAAGCGTATTCAAAATCTTCCCTATGATGTAAATTCGCTTGAACCGTTTCGATCAACCCTTTGATGGTCAAGTCCGAATCGGCAATAATCCGTAGTGGTATTGTATTGATAAATAAACCTACGATATCTTGGATTCCCTTTACCTTTTGGGTTCTGCCGGAAACAGTGGTTCCAAAAACCACGTCATTGGAATTACTATATTTTTGTAAAAGTATTCCCCAAGCCGTATAAAATAAGGTTGCCGTCGACAAATTATTTTTCTTGGCAAATTCAGTAATTTTTTCGGTTATGTTTTGGGGGAGAAAAATATTAAATTCGTCAGCCCGATGGGAATCCAATCGCTGTTTACCCTCAAAGGGTAACAGTGTTTTTCCGCTAAAGCCTTTTAAATAATTTTCCCAATATAACTTTTGTTCCGCCTGATCTTGGGTTCTTAACCACTTAAGATAATCCTTGTACTTAGTTTTTGGGGGAGAAACCCACTGCTTACCTGCAGCTAAGCGTTGGTAAGCTTCCATGAATTCGTTGAGTAAGATTCCATTGCTCCAACCATCGTATAAAATGTGATGATTACTGATGATCATCTCATAGTTTTCATCATCAAGTTTACAAAGGGTAATCCGAAACGGAGCCGTCCGAATATCGACTTTCTCGCGATAATCATTTTCTTTAATCTCATTTAAAGCCTTTTGCTTGTCTTGAGCTTGGAAACCACTACAGTCAAATTCCCTGAACGGTATTTTTCGGTATTTCCAAATTATCTGAACCGGTTGTTCCAATTTGTCCCACCGGTAAACCGTCCTTAAGATTTCATTATTAGCCGCTACAGCCTGCCAGGCATCAATAAAAATAGCATTATCAATTTTCCCATACAATCGCAAGCTTATTTGTTCAAAATATTGATCGGTTTCCGGTTCGGAAAGGTATTGATACAACATGCTTTCCTGCATTGGCGTTA
>JAAYEK010000127.1 GCA_012728785.1 Bacillota bacterium
TAATTCCGGAACTGGTTCCAATACGGCTGGCACCTGCTTTAATCATAGTAACGGCCGTATCATAGTCTCTAACTCCTCCTGAAGCCTTGACTCCGATCTCCGGTCCTACCGTCCGCCGCATTAAGGCGATATCAGCTCTAGTCGCTCCTCCTGGCCCGAATCCGGTGGAGGTTTTAACAAAATTAGCTCCGGCGGCTACGGAAAGTTCACAAGCTTTGATTTTTTCCGTCTCACTTAACAAACCGGTTTCCAGGATTACTTTAACGAGTGCTTTTCCTTGAGCGGATTTAACAACCGCATTAATATCGTTCAGCACTAGATCGTAAGCACCGGATTTTAAAGCGCCAACGTTTAGCACCATATCAACTTCATTAGCTCCTTGGGCAATTGCTTCTTCTGCTTCCAAAGCTTTCGTTCGGGTTGTAGCCGCTCCAAGGGGGAAACCAATAACGGTACATACTTTAACCGGACTTCCTTGTAGTAACTTAGTAACTGTTGGCACCCAGTAAGGATTAATGCAAACGGAACAAAAATTGTTTTCAATCGCTTCCCGGCAAAGAGCGGCAATCTGCTCCTGGGTAGCTTCTGGTTTGAGTAAAGTATGGTCGATGAAACGGGCTAAGTCCCGGCTATTAGTAAAAATATTTTCCATGGGATCGGAAAACCTCCATTAAATTGTTAGAACTAATACTAGACTCTATGGAATAATTATAAATCCTTAGATGATGAATTACAATTGATGTTACAATTTTTCAATCCAAAAGTATCGACAATCTAAAAATAATTATCAACCGAAAGAAAAGATTAGTTTTGTTTTTTTCCGGAAATATACTGACAGTATCCAAAGCTGACCGGGCCTTCTTTGCTAGTTTCACAAGGAAAATCAGGACATTCAAAGCATAATTGGACACCTTTATGATGGGCGCATGTGGAAAGTTTACAAAACTTATTTTCTTTAGGGGAACAACCTTGTTTGCCGTTTGGACAAGTATGGCTAACCATGCGTGGACATTTTTCGCAGGCTATACCGCAGACGCTTATTTTCATAATTGATTACATCTCCTTATTACATATGATCAAGCTCATCAAAATTAAGGCCTAAATTGTTTAATTCGAGCCGACCGATCTCGGTTAGTTCAAATTCTTTTTCCGGTTTAGGGATTAGCCAGCCAAGTGTGATTAGACGGGCGGTTAATAAGGAGCCAAGATGGGCACCGGTATGTCCATTTGACACCAGTATGTCATAATTAATACAAACCGAATACAAAAAAAATACAATATACATGCTGATGCCAGATTGCTCTTTAGCCGATAATCGTTTAAAATCTTGATTAGTATTTGATGTAATTTTATATTATTATACTATTAGTTATTTTTACGGATTATTTTAGGAGGATTTTAATGGAGTATCAAACTCAGGATGATGGATTTTTAATAAAAAGCCAATCGGGGCTTTGGGAACGTTATGAAAAGTTTAAAGCTGAAAAGCTAAAATTAGATATGTCGCGGGGGAAGCCCTGCCCGGAGCAGTTGGATTTGGCTAAGGGCTTGATTACTTGTCTTGGAGAAGACGACTTTCTCGCCAACGATGGTACTGACTGTAGGAATTATGGCGGGGTTGACGGAATTAAGGAAGCCAGAGAACTCCTGGCCCCGATTCTGGGCGCTGATCCTAGGGAAGTGATTGTTAGCGGCAACTCCAGCCTGGCGTTGATGTATGACCTAATTGTCAGGGCGTTAGTTATCGGAGTGCCAGGGGGCAGCTTACCCTGGGGGAAGCAACCGAAAGTCAAATTTCTATGCCCTAGTCCGGGATATGACCGTCATTTCGCAATTTGTAACCGGTTAGGAATCGAAATGATCACAATCGAGCTTGAGGAAACAGGCCCGAATATGGATCAAGTGGAACGGTTAGTGGCGGAAGACGAGTCAATAAAAGGCATTTGGTGCGTGCCGAAATATAGCAATCCGACTGGAATTACTTTCTCCGATGAAGTGGTTGACCGTTTTGCCAAGATGAAGACTAAGGCTCCGGACTTTCGGATTTTCTGGGACAATGCTTATGCAGTGCATCATTTAGCGGAACAGCCCGATCATCTAAAAAACATCCTGAATGCCTGCAAAGAGGCGGGTAATCCCGAGCGGGTATTCCTTTTCAGTTCAACTTCTAAAATCAGCTTCGCCGGAGCGGGTTTGTCCATAATGGCGGCTAGTGAGATTAATATTGATTGGATTAAAAAGCAAATTATTATTCAAACCATTGGCCCCGATAAATTAAACCAACTGAGTCATGTCCGGTTTTTTAGAGACTTTGCCGGTATTGAGGCACAAATGAAGAAGCACGCCACGATCTTAAAGCCCAAGTTCGATCAGGTATTGGAGACCTTCGAGTTGGAGCTGGGTGGGAAGAAGATTGCCGAGTGGACCAAACCCAATGGGGGATATTTTATTAGTTTGAATACTTTGGACGGCTGCGCCAAGAAAGTGGTGGCCTTGGCAGCCGAGGCCGGAGTTGTTTTGACCAGCGCCGGAGCCACCTATCCGTATGGTAATGATCCCTTTGACCGAAACATTAGGATTGCTCCAAGTTTTCCACCGTTGGGCGAGTTAAAAAAAGCCATGGAGATTGTGGCGGTTTGTATTCAATTGGCCAGTGTAGACAAGCTTTTAGGTGAATAATAATAATTGATACTGGGGTTGGCAACCAGGAATAATATTAAGGGAGATGATATCAGTGAATAACAAGTTGAATATTGAGTTGATGATCAACAATGCAATTAGTACAGCTTCTATTACCGATATTCATACCCATTTGTTTTCAGAGTGTTTTGGCGAGCTGTTTCTATTTGGCATTGACGAACTGCTTACTTATCACTACTTGGTGGCCGAGGCGTTACGTTATGATGGGGTTGATTATCAACAATTTTTTAATTTAAGCAAAGAAGAACAGGCTGAGTATGTTTGGAAGGTATTATTTGTCGATAATACACCCATTAGCGAGCCGGCAAGATCCGTAATAACTATTTTAAATAAGTTGGGCCTAGATGTGAATCAAAAGGATCTCAACTATTATCGGGAGTTTTTTAGAGCTCAAAAACTCTCATCCTATGTTGATCGGATCTTTAAAATAACAAACATTAAGTGTTTGATTATGACAAATGATCCATTAGATCAAAATGAGCGGGGCGTTTGGGAGAAAGGATATGTGAAGGATTCTAGATTCAGGGCTGCTTTGAGGATTGACGGGATCCTTAATTCCAGGGAAAGTTCTTTCCCCCAACTGAGAGCTTTTGGTTACAAGGTGGAAGATGATTTATCCGGGACTACAATTGAAGAAATTAAAAGGTTTTTGATTGAATGGATTGAAAAGATGGACGCTTTGTATTGCGCGGTTTCATTACCGCCTGATTTTAGTATGTTAGATGGCTCGAAGAGGGTTGAAATCATTGAAAACTGTGTTTTACCTGTCTGCAAAGGAAAAAATATTCCTTTAGCGCTGATGATAGGAGTGAAACGAGCAGTCAATCCCGAGTTAAGGTTGGCTGGAGATTCATTGGCTAAGACTGATATCAAGGCTTTGGAATATTTGTGCGCTAAGTATCCGCAAAATAAATTTCTGGTCACAATATTATCATTGGAAAATCAACATGAATTTGTAATAACGGCGCGAAAATTCAGGAATTTAATGCCCTTTGGTTGTTGGTGGTATCTTAATTCTCCGTCATTGATCGAACAGATCACTAGAATGAGGTTGGAATGGTTGGGGATGTCCTTTATACCGCAACACTCAGATTGCCGGGTTTTCGAACAGTTAATCAGCAAATGGGAACATTCAAAAGCAGTTCTAGCCAAGGTATTAATCGAGAAATATAATGACCTAATTCAGATGGGGTATGAGTTATCGGAAGAGAAGATCAATAGGGATATTCAAAACCTTTTGGGCGACAATTTTTGGAGGTTTATATCACAGTAGCTGATAGCTATTTCAAACAGTCCGACAGTAGGATAAGATTATCTGAAATGGTCTTATACGGTACTTTTTTTAAGACATTAAGCAAACGTTTGTCAAAGTCCTTTGATTAGGTCAAGCATAGTAGGAATGTCTAGGTATCTACCGAGAGAAAACCGTAATTCGGTTCAGCGTAAATTTTAGGTAATTTAATTGATTTTTCAAATGATTTGAACAAAGGTTTACAAATAAATAAATAAAAGAGGTGGAATTAATGGGTAGACAGTTCAGTTTGTTTACAGGTAGGATTTTAAAAACAAATTATAGGTTGATTGGGGTTATAATTGTTTGTCTATTATGTGCAATCGCTACACCAGGTTTGAATCCGCCGGTTATTTCCGCAGAAACAGCTCCGGAAATACCTGCTCTCTGTCAAGTGTATAATGACTATTTCTCGATTGGCGCGGCTGTGAATTATCAAACGGTTCAGAGTCATCAATCACTTTTGATGAAACATTTTAACAGTGTAACGGCTGAAAACGAGATGAAATTCGAGAGTCTGCAATTCTTGGAAGGTTATTATGATTTTGATCGAGCGGATGCAATTGTCAACTTTGCCAAAGAAAATAACAAAAAAGTGAGAGGCCATACTCTGGTCTGGCATAATCAGACGCCTCAATGGGTATTTAGGGATCAAAGCTATAATGAGGCCTCAAAAGAATTACTACTCCAAAGGATGAAAGAACATATTACAACTGTGGTCACTAGGTATAAAGGAACCGTCTATGCCTGGGACGTAGTGAATGAAGGGATTGCGGATGATTCCGCTTTTTACCGAGATTCCCCCTGGTATCGGATTATCGGCCCCGAATTCATCGACTATGCCTTTATTTATGCTCATGAGGCCGATCCTGATGCGGAATTGTACTATAACGATTACAACGCTGTTTATCGAGACAAATGTGAGAAGATATATCAATTACTTAAGGGTTTAAAGCAGAAGGGAATCCCGGTTCACGGGGTTGGAATTCAGGGGCATTGGGATATTAACAGCCCTAGTTTGTTTGAGGTTGAAACCGCAATCCAGAAATATGCTTCCTTAGGCTTGAAGGTACAAATCACTGAACTTGATCTGTCTCTTTATGCTTGGGGTGATAACAGGAAACTAACCGAACCCAGTGAGGAACTTTTAGAAAAACAGGCTCAACGTTATCAGGATTTCTTTGAGTTGTTTAGGAAGTATAAAGATGTAGTCACCGGTGTGACATTTTGGGGTGTGGCCGACGACATCACCTGGAAAGATGGTTTTCCCGTCCCGGGACGAAAGGATTGGCCTTTGCTGTTCGATCTGAATCATCAACCCAAAAAAGCTTTTCGGGCCATAACCGAGTTTTAGCAATATTTAAGAATTTAATAACGGGTTATCCGTTGATGAATGGAGGTTTTAACTATCAATATCGAAAAAGAGAAACCGCTAATTTTTAAAGATCCAAACTATTCCATGGAGGATAGAGCGAAGGATCTGTTAAGTAGGTTGTCCTTGGAAGAAAAGATTAGTCAGATGTTATATTACTCCTCGGCCATTGGGCACCTAGGAATACCTGAATATAACTGGTGGAATGAATGTCTGCATGGTGTGGCTAGGGCAGGGGTGGCTACGGTTTTCCCGCAAGCCATTGGAATGGCTGCTTCCTTCGATCCTGAATTATTATATCGAGTGGCTTCGGTTATTGGGGATGAGGCCCGGGCTAAGCACCATGAATTTGCTCGGAAGGAAGACCGGTCAATCTATAAGGGCCTGACCTATTGGAGCCCGAATATCAATATCTTCAGGGACCCTCGCTGGGGCCGGGGGCAGGAAACTTATGGAGAAGACCCTTATCTCACCGGTAGGCTCGGGGTAGCGTTCATCCAAGGTTTACAGGGCGATGACCCCAAATATCTAAAAGTGGCGGCTTGCGCCAAACATTACGCTGTCCATAGCGGCCCGGAAAATCTGCGCCATGAGTTTGATGCGGTGGTAAGTAAAAAAGATCTCCGTGAAACATATCTACCCGCTTTTCGTGACGCAGTGAAGGAAGCCAAGGTGGAGTCGGTGATGGGCGCTTATAACCGGGTGAACGGTGAAGCAGCCTGCGCCAGTGTAACTTTACTGGAAGAGATTCTTCGACAGGAATGGGGCTTTAGGGGCCATGTAGTCTCGGACTGCTGGGCTGTTGAGGATATCCATAAACATCATAAAATCACCGCAACGCCGGAAGAATCCGCCGCATTGGCAGTGAATAACGGTACTGATCTGAACTGCGGCAGAATATATGAGTGTTTAAAGCAAGCTGTGGCCGAGGGACTGATTACGGAGGAGGCCGTCGACCGGGCGGTAATAAGGCTGATTAACACCAGGATTAAACTAGGGATGTTTGATCCGCCGGAGATGGTCTCGTATACGAAGATCCCCTTTGAAGTGAATGACTGTGAAGAACATCGGCGGCTGGCGTTGGAAACCGCCGAGAAGTCGATTGTCTTATTGAAAAATAAGGATCGATTATTACCCTTAGATAAGAAGAAACTGAAAACAATTGCGGTTATTGGTCCCAATGCGGATGATAAAAGAATATTGCTGGGCAATTATCCTGGGACCCCTTCGGAGTATGTAACGCCCTTGAGTGGTATCAGGAAGGCGGTTGGCGACAGGGTAAAGATCCTTTACGCCGAGGGGTGTAATCTAACTGGTACCGAAGGTAATTTACTGGGAGAATTGGCGACTCGAGGTTTTTCGGAAGCGTTATCAGTAGCTGAACGGGCGGATGTAATTGTGATGTGTCTGGGACTTTCACCGGCCATTGAAGGAGAAGAAATTGATGTGGCTAACTCTGACGGCGGCGGTGATCGCAACGGCATTGAGCTGCCGGGGATGCAGGAGGAATTGTTGAAAGCGGTGGCCTCGACCGGAAAGCCGATTGTTTTAACGCTCTTTAACGGCAGTCCGGTGATGCTTAACTGGGCCCAGGATAATATTCCCGCGATTGTTGAAGCCTGGTATCCGGGGGAAGAAGGCGGGACGGCATTGGCCAATGTTTTATTCGGCGGATGCAATCCCAGCGGCAGGTTACCGGTTACTTTTGTCAAATCAATAGATCAGTTGCCTCCGTTCACTGATTATAGCATGAAAGGGCGGACTTATCGGTATTTGGAGGGGGAACCCCTTTATCCCTTCGGTTATGGATTGAGTTACACTGTTTTTAATTATTCCAATCTTACTTTGAGCGATCAGAAGTTGAATACTGCCGACACTAAAGAAATTAGGGTCATGGTTGAGGTGGAGAATACCGGAGAACGCAGCGGAGAAGAAGTAGTCCAGCTTTATGTGAAAGACACGGAGGCCGGCGTGATAGTTCCCAAACATGAATTAAAAGGGGTTAAGCGGATAACGTTGGAACCGAAAGCGAAACAAAAGGTGGAATTCAGTTTAACCAAGCGGCAACTGGCCTTAATTGACAATGAAGGGAAATGCCGGTTGGAACCGGGAGAATTCAAAATTTACGTAGGTGGCCGCCAGCCGGATCAGAGAAGCCGTAATTTGGCGGGTACGGATGTTTTGGAGACGGTATTGATGGTTGAAGGGGATTGGGTGGAAATGGAATATTAATGTGAGCATTGCTACCGTGATCCTATAAAGCTTTTTACGGGAAATATGGCTAACAACTGCTCATAGTTTTACATTACTTATAAGGACGGCTGTAGGGAAGTTTGTTGGCCAAATAAATACTGACAGATTCAGCAGTTCGTTTCTCCCTTCAGGGAGAAAGATAGAATGAGGGTTGGCCCAAAATTTTGTCAACCCTCCAACTTGCTTCCTCCCTGAAGGGAGGAACGAAAGCGATTCAGGTATGATCCTATAAAGCTTCTCGCGGGTAATATGGCAAACAACTGCTCATAGTTTTACATTACTTATAAGGACGGCTGTAGGGAAGTTTGTTGACCAAACAAATATTTGCAGATTCAACAGCTCGTTTCTCCCTTTGAGGGAGAAAGATAGAATGAGGGCGGGAGTTCCGAACTAGTAAAAGGAAGTTTCGAACTAGTAATTAGGAGTTCCGAGAGAATGTCTTAAATTTTGTGTAAATGGTTTTCTCAGTCCGTCCTAACCTTAACTCTGCGCCTCCGCGCCTCAGCGGGAGATATTGCTTTTGATCTTAGGTGAACTCTCCCACTCGGGGGAGAGCAAGAGAGAGGTCTGTCTTTTAGGTCAAATTTTGGACTTCCGCCTTGAACAGATCCCCGCGTTCTTTGTAATTATTGAACAAACCAAAACTGGCACATGCTGTTGAGAGCAGTACTACATCCCCGGATGTTGCTTTGGAGAGGGCGTTGCCGAAAATTTCACCCATTGTAACGCCGCCTTCAACCAATTCCGGGACTGGTTTACCAAGGCTGATAGCGGCTTGACTCACTGCGGCTCCGATCTTGGGGCCCGTTGAACCAATTAAAACAACGGTTTTAACGGAACTTTTAATAATCTCCTCGCCTAAAACCGTGTAATCCGCACCTTTATCAGCGCCTCCGGCGATCAGGACGATTGGTTCGGTAAAAGCTTTCAGGGCAACGATAGTAGGGTCCGGCGCGGTGGCGAAAGAGTCGTCGAAAAATTGGATGCCGTTAACCGTAGCCACATATTCCAGACGGTGTTCCAGGCCGGTATAGCCGCTGATGCCCTCGCGGATCGATTCCAAATCGGCGCCGCCATCGTGACATGCTAAAGCTGCGGCGGCAATGTTCAAGAGATTATGTTCGCCCCGGACTTGAATGGAACTGCTCTCAATGATCAATTCCGGAGTTTCGTTTAGATTCCAAAAAATAGAACAACAGTTATCCGTCTTTTTAATATACCAAGCTCCCTTGGTCTGTGGCGAACTTCCGTAGGTATATAATCTCCCGGTTGCCTGAGAAATCAACTCCCGGCTGGATGGATCGTCACTATTGAGTATGGTTAGATCATCCGGGTTTTGATAACGAAAAAGATTGGTCTTGGCACGGATATATTCGGACCGCGATTTATGATAATTGGGATTTAAGGGGTCGGCTGGGGCGAGATGATCTTCGGTAATATTGGTAATAACCGCAATAGGAACACTCCGGTCGAAATCTTCCAGTTGAAAGCTGGAGAGTTCCAAAACTACCCGATCCTCTGGGTTAAGGTCTTCGATGAATTCAAAGGGGGCAATTCCGATATTGCCGCCTAGAAAAGCTTGCTGCCCCTTTTTTGCTTGACTGAGCTTCAATATCTTGTATATCAACGTAGAAGTAGTCCCTTTGCCTTTAGTCCCGGTTACTCCGATGATCGGACAAGGGCAAAGTTGGATGAAGAGGCGCATAGCGCTGGTGATGATAACTCCTTGCGCTAAGGCTTCCATTAGTTCCTCTTGAAATAGGGGCAGTCCCGGAGAACGATATAGCAGATCAAAATCAGCTAGGTTTTTAAGATAATCCGGGCCTAGGCGGAATGATACCCCCAACTTTTTCAACAATTCAAAACGTTGGCCTAAGGCTGTTTCATTACGATTATCGCAGACGGTAACATCAGCGCCTCGGGATGTCAAATATTTGACGAGGGCCAGGTTTTCAATTCCCAGGCCGAGCACGGCGACTTTTTGGTTCAAGAGCGTTCCTCCTTTAAATCTTACCAGATAGATTGGAATGTCATTAACTCTTTCCAGTCATCCGCGTAAACCAATTACTAACAGCCAAAGCAATAATAGAGTCGATGAATAGGCTATTAAATAAATAAGTCCTTGATTAATAATTATTCTTACCTTTTTCAAAAAAATCCTCTCAAAGATAGATAAATATTATAAAGCCTTTCCGGAAATTTGGGAAAGGCTTTTGCTTGAGTTAATTTGGTTTGGACTACCATCCGTAGCCAAGGGCAAACCAGATCATTGGAAATTTTACACTATCCCCTTCTTTTGGGTTGTAGTAATTCATTGAGCCCCCAACATCAAAAGTAAAACCGGAATCGGTAATCTTCCGGTAGCCGAATGCTAAGCTAATTCCATCGGCTTTACCATAGTCGAGAAGTTCTTCGAAAAGATCTGCGAAAAAGTTATCGTCATCGCTGCCTTCACATTCAATATTTAACTTGTTGTAATTCATACCGAAGTAAGAACCACGTTGAGTTTCGGAAAAATAATATTTACCGCCGATACTATAAAGTGAACCTTTAAGTTCGAAGTCAGAGCTTTCCAGAGAATATTTATTTCCGGAAATATTAACCGAAAAGTGATCATTTAATGAACGTTCATAATCAAGATTTGGAGCACCCAAAATGAGGGAAATGGGGTTAACTGTTAGGCTGTTTTCTGCTGCCCTCAAAGGGGTAGCGGCTAAGCACATTATAAAAATGGATAAAAAGAAGATTAGAATTTTTTTCAAGTAAGATCCCTCCTTGTTTTTAAAAGGTACAAGTATTATATCGACATAAATATAAGAAAAAATTAACAGTAATATTTAACTCGATTTAACTTTATGATATTGCCTTATATTTTAAGTTGAGTTAGAATATAATAAATTAGAGTAAAGGCCTTCAGGACTCGGTGTGATTCCGAACCGGCGGTATAGCCCGCGAGCCGTATAATACGGCAGATTTTGGTGAAATTCCAAAGCCGACAGTAAAGTCTGGATGGAAGAAGGATGTTTTCTGTATTCGGTATAGTCCTGAAGGGCCGTTTTCACGGCTCTTTTATTTTTTGTTGCAAAGTGGACAAAACCCAGTTGATGATTGGGACAGACAATAAAAAACGACGGTTGTTGGGGAAGGGATAACGGAAATTGGACCAAGATTTATTCTTTATGAGGCGTGCTTTAGAATTGAGTAAAAAGGGCAGTTGCCGGGTTTGTCCCAATCCCATGGTGGGAGCGGTGATCGTTAAAAATGGCCGGATAATCGGCGAAGGTTGGCATCATGGGCCGGGACTTCCTCACGCTGAGATCGAGGCTTTAAAGGCTTGCCGGACCGATCCTAGGGGAGCCATCATGTATGTCACCCTTGAACCGTGCAATCATTATGGTAAGACTCCGCCTTGCAGCGAGGCGCTGATCCAGGCTGGGATTGGGGAGGTCAAGTACGCGATCTCCGATCCCAACCCGGTGGCCGGTGGAGGGGCCGAACACCTACGAAGGGCGGGTATTAATACCCAAGCCGGTTTGGGCAGGGAAGAAGCTTTGGAACTAAACCGGAAGTTCCTTCACTTCTGTCTGACCGGACGGCCCTGGGTGGTCATGAAAGCCGCCATGAGCCTGGATGGTAAAATAGCTACCGCTAGCGGGGAATCACAATGGATCACCGGCGAAAGGTCAAGGAAGTTGGTTCACCGGCTTCGAGCCGAAATGAATGCGGTTTTAGTAGGCAGCGGAACCTTGCTGGCCGATGATCCGCAACTCACTAACAGGGTGGCCAAACCGATTACCAGGCAACCGCTAAAAGTGGTACTGGACAGCACTCTGAAAATAACCTCCGGACACCGGTTGCTCAATGAATCTCCGGAAAACCTGATTATATTTTGCGGATCTCAAGCGCCGGAAGCTAAAGAGCGAGAATTAAGGGATTTGGGAGCGCGAATTATTCGCCAAAAGGGCGGCGCTAAGATAAATCTTAACCAAGCATTAGCCTCTTTAGGCGGGCTGGGAGTCCAGTCGGTGCTGGTTGAAGGGGGCAGCTCGGTATTTACTTCATTTTGGGAAATGGGATTAGTTAATGAATATTATTTATTTTATGGGCCGTTTTTCATCGGCGGTAAGATGTCTCCCGGAGTATTGGGAGGTAATGGGGTTAGTTTCCTAAACAAAGCGGAACATTTGACCGTTAAATCCGTTAAAAAATTAGGACCGGATCTTTTAGTCCACGCTTACAAGGAGGAACCAAAAAGTTGTTTACCGGTTTAATTAGGGATATCGGCAAGGTCCTGGAACATAGAAATTCCGGAACCAGCGCTATTTTAAGAATTGAAACCATACTCGCTAAAGAAATTGCCATTGGCGATAGTATTGCCGTTAATGGAGTTTGCCTTACGGCTGCGAAGTTTGGAGACAATTGGTTCTCCGCTGATGTAATGCCGGAGACTTGGAAAGCCACTAATTTGTCGGGGTTAAGACCCGGGGATATGGTCAACTTAGAACCGGCACTGGCTGCCGGAGATAGATTCGGCGGGCATATGGTTAGCGGTCATGTAGACGGGGTTGGCCGGGTGAAAAATATCAGGCAACAAGCCAATGCGGTTATCTTTGATATTTCGATACCAGCGGAGTTAAGGAAATATATCGCCCATAAAGGTTCAGTCGCGGTTAACGGTACCAGCCTTACCGTGCAGGGAGTTAATGGCGAAATAATAATGGTTTCTTTAATTCCCCACACGGTCAAGGAGACCAATCTTCAGTTTTTAAAAACCGGCGCTTTTGTCAATATCGAAGTGGATATGATGGCTAGGCAGTTGTTGAGGTTAGTTGACAACTCATCCGGAGGAATTAGCGAAGAATTTTTAGAAAAGCATGGTTATAAATAGACTTAATCCAAAAGATTTATTAGCGTTAATTCGCGTCTATTTGCGGTTAAACAATTAAATAGGCCTATTATTTTTATTAGGAGAGGTAATTGATGAACACAATTAGGGAAGCGATTGAAGATATTCGCGCTGGGAAGATGGTCATTGTAGTCGATGATGAAGGACGGGAAAACGAAGGCGATCTAATTATGGCTGCTGAAAAAGCGACTCCGGAAGCAGTTAACTTTATCGTAAAACACGCTCGGGGATTATTATGTGTAGCCTTAACCCGGGATGGGGCGGAGAAATTGGAACTGCCGTTGATGGTCAGTAATAATACCGAATATATGAGAACGGCTTTTACCGTATCGGTGGATCATAAAAGCGTTACCACCGGCATTTCCGCTTTGGAAAGAGCTATTACCATCAAAGCTTTAGCCGATCCCGACTCTAAAGCGGATGATTTTTTAAGGCCGGGGCATATCTTTCCGTTAATAGCCAAAGACGGAGGGACTTTAGTTAGGGCAGGCCATACGGAGGCTGCAACCGATTTGGCTCGATTGGCCGGATTAGTTTCGGCGGGCTTAATTTGTGAGATTATGAATGAAGATGGCACCATGGCCCGTCGTCCCGATTTGGAGGCTTTTGGGGCTGAGCACGATTTGAAAATGATCAGTGTCGCTGATTTAATTTCTTACCGTAGTAGTCAGGAGAAGCTGGTTAAACGGGAAGCTGAAACAATTATGCCTAATAAATACGGTATCTTTAAACTTTTTGCCTATTCTACCGTTTATTATAACCAGGAACACATAGCCCTTGTTTTGGGCGAACCTGAAAAAGCTAAAGAAAAGGCCCCTTTGGTAAGGGTTCATTCGGAATGCCTGACCGGGGACGCGTTAGGCTCATATCGATGCGACTGCGGCGAACAGCTTGAAAAATCGATGGAGATGATTGCTGCCGAAGGCGTCGGCGTGATCCTCTATTTACGCCAAGAAGGCCGGGGTATCGGTTTATTAAATAAAATGAAGGCCTATCAATTGCAAGATCATGGTTTGGATACGGTTGAGGCTAATGTACAATTGGGTTTCGCCCCTGACTTACGGGACTACGGGATTGGGGTTCAAATCTTGCGAGATTTGGGTTTGACCAGGATTAGGCTTTTAACCAATAACCCCCGGAAGTTAGTTGGCTTGGATGGTCATGGTTTAGAGATTACCGAACGGGTTCCGATTCAGATTAAATCCCGGCCGGACAATCAATTTTACTTGGAAACGAAACAAAAGAAAATGGGACATTTACTGGAGGAGGAAGGATAATGAAAGTAATCGAAGGACATTTAAACGGAGCAGGCCTAAAATTTGCCGTGATCATCAGCCGGTTTAATCATTTTATCACCGGACATCTACTGGATGGGGCTGAAGACGCCTTAAAGCGCCATGGAGTGGCGGATGAAGATATTACCGTGGTTTGGGCGCCGGGAGCCTTTGAAATCCCCTTGGTGGCCAAAAAGATAGCCCAATCAGGAGCATATAACGGGGTAATTTGTTTGGGGGCGGTAATTCGGGGCTCGACACCACATTTCGACTATGTGGCCGCCGAGGTTTCCAAGGGAGTGGCGGCGGTAGGGCTTGATACCGGAGTTCCGGTAGTGTTTGGGGTGATTACCACTGACAATATTGAACAAGCTATTGAACGGGCCGGAACTAAGAGCGGGAATAAAGGTTGGGATGCGGCATTGACTGCGTTGGAAATGGCGGATTTGAACCGGAAGATTTAAAAGTTGAAACTTATGGAAGATACTAAAATAAGGTTAACAAGAAAAAATGGTTATGTTACAATAGATCTTTGAAGTTAAAAATCAAATATTTATTTGGAGGATCCGGTGAAAAGAATATTTGAGTATGTTTATCCTTATAAAAACCGGTTTCTAGTTGTTTTTCTGGTTTCGTTATTGCTGGCGGTTTTGAATCTTTCTAACGCTTGGTTAATGGGAAGATTGACCGATGCCATCTTTTATAGGACCAAAGGACTTCCGATCAGTATTACCTGGGATGGGCAGACTGCAAAAGGGGTAACTCTTAATCTGACTAATGAAAAAGCCTGGGGTCCGTCGGCGGAGTCGGAAATCAACGCTGAGCTTGAGCGGATGGGGTTCAAGGTAAAGGAAATCAGGATTAAACAGAACGTGGCGATTGTAGAGGGAAATACGCCGCAAGGATTTAACAGGGACCTTTTGGAATTCGCCAGTGTGCTCCAGGGGAAACTCCGGCCGCAATTTGGCGAACTGGAGGTATTCGTTTCAGCCCCCGAAGAAAAAGAGACTCCCTATCAATTGTTATTATTTACCGGAACTTATACGGTCTATATTATTCCTCTGGTCTTGATTGTAGTATTCTTTTTAACGGGGATCTTTAGGTTTGGTCAAAATTTTCTGTTAGGTTCGACCGGGCAGAAAATTATTATGCGGCTTCGGAACGACATTTATCAAAACCTCCAAAGTCTTTCCCTGAGCTATTTCGAAAAAAACACCACCGGTCAAACCGGCCAACTAATTTCGCGGATTTTAAGTGATATTGATTCTATCAATTACCTCTTCACTTCGGGAATTCAAGATATTATGCTAGAACCGATCATAATAATTATTGGGCTAACTTGGGGTATTATTTTAAATTGGCAGCTAACACTGTTGTTCTTTTTGGTCTTTCCATTAATGGCTTGGCCAATTAGTTATTTAAGCAAGAGACTACGTTTGGTTAATAAGGAGATCATGAATAGCACCGCTAGTATTACCGGTGTTTTAGAGGAAACTCTATCCGGAATCAAGGTGGTAAAAGCTTTTGGAATGGAAGAGCACGAGATTAAGCGTTTTCAACGAGAGACCCGTCAGAATTATTCCAAAGCTTTACGTGGTTTGAGAATGGGACAAGTTTTCCATCCCTTAATTAACTTTACAGCTTCAATAGCGATCGCAATCTTTGTAGCTTATGGAGGGTATTTGGTCCTTAACCAAAACCTGAGTCCCGGTGAGTTTTTTACTTTCAGCTTTTTGATGAGTTCAATCGCTGACCCTGTCCGGAAGGTGGGTTCGATTTTCGGACACGTTCCAAAAGCATTAGCCGCTGCTGACCGGGTTTTTGAGCTTCTCGAAGAGCGATCCGAAGTCCCTGAAGCCGAAAATCCACTAGAGTTAACCGATATTCAAGGAAAGGTAGAATTCGAACAGGTTTCTTTCGGATATAACTCTAATGAGTTGGTCTTAAAAGACGTTAACCTAAAAGTCGATCCCGGAGAATTGGTGGCTTTTGTGGGGCCGAGCGGCGCCGGGAAGACTACCATGATCAATTTGATTGCCAGGTTTTACGATCCGATCTCCGGATCGATTAAAATCGATGACCATAACTTACGTAGTTTAAAATTGAGCTTGTTTCGTAAACAGATGGGGATTGTTCCTCAGGAAACAATTTTGTTTAGGGGCACCATCGCTGAGAATATAGCTTATGGTAAAATCGATGCGTCAATGGAAGAGATTGTGGCAGCTGCGAAGGCAGCCAATGCTGATAGTTTTATCATGAAGACCCCGGAAGGTTATCAAACCAGAGTGGGATCGCGAGGGGCCACTCTCTCAGGAGGACAACGTCAGCGGATCGCCATTGCCAGGGCGATTTTACGGGATCCCCGTATTTTAATCCTGGATGAAGCTACTTCGGCCCTAGATACCGAATCGGAGGTTTTGATCCAGGAGGCCTTGGAAAGGTTGATGAAACAAAGGACCTCTTTTGTAATCGCTCACCGGCTGTCTACCATTTTAAGGGCGGATCGGATTGTGGTCATGAATCAAGGACGAATTGTTGAGATTGGAAACCATCAGGAGCTGTTGGCTAAAAATGGCCTTTATGCAAAACTCTATCAAACTCAATTCCGCAACCAAGAAGAGCACCCATAATAATTATTCCGTTCCTTTCGAGTGGTGGACCTTTTGGACCGGGACTTTTTTAGAGATAAATTAGCTGAGATAGTCAGGGTTAAAAATAAAACCTTAGAAGAGGTCTACCATGACCAGGGGGTTAGCTTTGAGGCTATCTATCAGGAATATTCATCCTATGGTGAGCAACTAAGAAAATTTGTAACCGATACTTCAGTCTTAGTCAATCGAGCGCTGCAAGATGGGAAAAAGGTCCCCTCAAAGCGTATTCAACCAGAGTTGGTGAAGGACCATTTCCCACCGAACTATCAGAAGATTTGGTCTCGTTATTACGAGATGGTCGGGGACGGGAATACGGCGCCACTACTGGACGGCCGAGGCGTTGCGGCTGGTTTGACGGGGTAATAGCCGAGTATTCGGTAAGGATCAATGGTGTAAACTCCTTAGTGGTGATGAAGTTGGATGTTTTGGATGGAATGGATACAGTGAAGCTTTGTACCGGTTATCGGTATCGAAATTCAATATTGAAAGAGTTTCCGGCCAGGAATTATTTGCAGAGAATTTCAGAATTGGCCGGAGCGCCAGTCAGCATGGTTTCAGTAGGTTGGCGCAGGGATGAAACGGTTTTGGTCAATGATATCTGGTAATCTTAGATTATACTGATAAAAGGATAAAAAAGGATATAATCAAAAAGGGTTGACATCGGGGAAGAAATATTGTATTATATTTTAGTGACGTTTTAAACGGGCCATTAGCTCAGGCGGTAGAGCACCTGACTTTTAATCAGGGTGTCCGGCGTTCGAGTCGCCGATGGCCCACCATTTTAAATAATATATAATTTGGTCCCATCGTCTAGAGGCCTAGGACACCGCCCTTTCACGGCGGTGACAGGGGTTCGAATCCCCTTGGGACTACCACCTTATTTACCTCCATGTAAGATTAGGTATTAAGCTTCATGATACTAATAAATTATCCAATAAACCTGTCGATAACATCCTTGCTACCGGCAGGTTTTATTTGTTTTTTTAGTTTTTTGAATAAGAACCTCCCCAGCAGTATAAAAATGAAGGGGAGGTTTTATTTCGCGCTTGTAAAACCTACAATATGCGCCTTCTGCTTTTTCTTACCTCATTTTGCTTTATCCAAGGGAACTTTTTACATAAAAATAAGTTAAATGTAATATCAAACAATTTTACCCTAAACCCAACTAAATGGAAAATAGAATCAGATCGGAAAAGGAGAACGTTATGTTGAATTGGACTAAAGAAGTAAGAATAATTAGTCGGGAAGGCTATCTGGTTATTCCTGCATTTACTCGCCGCTTATTAAATATCGAAAAAGGTGATGCGTTGGCATTTTATGTTGATGAGAATAAGATAATTCTAAAACGATACAATCCCAGTCACGGAGGTTGCGGCTTTTGCGGAAATGTTGAAGATCTAATAAACATCAAAAACAAACAAGTCTGTCAAAATTGTCTGCAAATTATAAAGAAGAATTAACTTTCCATAGAGATCAAAGGGAGGACATTCCTGAAATGTCCTCCCTTTGGTACTTTTCTTTGAAATTCTTCAAATTAATCTTATTAAGCTTCAAGAGCTTGATTGGAAGGGCTCTTCTCTTTACCAAAGAGTTTATTGATACAGGAGATTGCAACCATGCAGCCTAAACCTACTAATAAAACGGCAAATACCAATTGCAAACCGTCACTGAGCGGGATAAAATCATGGGTCACCAATAACTTCATGAAAATTTTGACGATGGTCTGGCCCAGAGCGGTAAAGGTAATCGCTAACATGATCAACATCGGGGCCCATAAAGTTACGCATTGACGATTGGTCTTTTTCAGGAATACCGCCAAAGCGCACAGAGCTAAGGCGGAGAGCAGCTGGTTGGCGGAGCCAAAAAGGGGCCAAATTTTTAAGTAACCACCGGTTGAGAGTAAGTAGGCCACGAATAAAGTCGCCATAGTAGCGAAATGCTTATTGGTTAATACTTTTAAGAACGGTCCCATTTTGTTCACATCGGTCTCCGAGTCCGTGAATAACTCTTGGAATGCCAAGCGGCCAACTCGGGCTACAGAGTCTAAAGAGGTCAGAGCGAAAGCTGAAACCGCTAAAGTGATGATGGTATAAGCCGTAAGCTCAGGTATACCTAAAGTTTTTAGGAAACCGGAAATTGCCGCCGCAAAGATTGCCGGAGGAGTACCTTGAGGTAGCGCGCCATTCATCGCAAGAGCACCAACGGCGATTAAGGAGATGACAGCCAGGAGGGACTCGAGCAACATAGCGCCGAAGGATACGGGTAGTATATCTTTTTCATTACTTATCTGCTTAGAGGAGGTCCCGGAGGATACCAGGCTGTGAAAACCGGAAACTGCGCCGCAAGCAATGGTAACAAAGAGAAACGGGAACATCGGCAACCCGTTGACGGTAAAACCGGTAAATGCCGGCAAATTCATACTGGGACGGGCTATAAAGATTCCAACTACAGCCCCGATCATCATCGCCACTAATAAAAAGGAGTTTAAGTAGTCCCTAGGCTGGAGCAACGCCCATACCGGAACGACTGAGGCGATATAAATATAAACAAAAACGAAATAAAGCCAGAAAGACTTGGCAAAAAAGACTGGAAAAGACAGACCTAAAACAATGGTGATAATTAGCAACGTCAGGCTGACTGTATTATTGACCAAGGATTTCGGTTTAAAATGATACATAAACATGCCAATGGTCACAGCAGCGATAATAAATAATATCGAAGTGGTGGCGGTGGAACCGTTGGCGATATTTTGAGAACCGTCGGCATTAAATCCGTTGAAGGTGCCAGCGACAATATCAGCGAAGGCAGCGACTACCAAAATTGAGAAAAGCCATACAAACAGTAGGAAAAGGCGTTTACCGGTTTTTCCGATATATAATTCAATCAAATAGCCAATGGAGCGGCCCTTATTCTTGACTGAAGCATACATGGACGCAAAATCCTGGACGGCCCCGAAGAAGATACCGCCGATTAAAACCCATAACAAGACGGGAACCCAGCCAAACATAGCGGCGATAATTGGACCGTTGATAGGACCGGCTCCGGCAATGGAGGCGAATTGGTGACCAAATACAACCTGTTTAGCAGCGGGAACATAATCCAAGCCGTCTTGGAGTTCGTGGGCAGGAGTCTTTTTATGAGGATCGATACCCCATTTCTTAGCCAACCATCCGCCATATAAAACATAAGCGCCAATCAATAAGACTAGAGAAACTAACAGTATTAAAACGCCACTCATTCAGTACCCTCCTTAAAGTTATTGGAACATATCTCCAAAAACAATTATAGTGTTATTTTAAGAAAAATGCAATTATTTAGGAAACATCACCACCTGCATTTTAGTTAAAGATTATCAACATTTTCACCGATTATTTCATTAGCTGCTTCTTATTCGCGTTCCCAATTACTTTGATTTTTTATTTCAAATGATTAATCTGGGTTCATTTTGACTATTCATGAATTTCTCATAAATCGAAAACATTTTGAATCGTCTAATATAATAAGGGAGATGTAGCTATGAAATTGCTCCGGAAAATGAGGACCTTTCCTAAACTTCTAGTGTTGACTCTGTTAATGATGGTAGTCACGACCGTGATCGGATGGAAAGGTTACGTCACTGCCGGTGATATCAGGAAAAAGGTTGACAAGGTTTATTCGCAATGTTTATTGGGATTGATTCATCAGGGCGAGATTGAGACTTATTATTTAAGACATCAAAAGGATCTGCTCTATTACATCCTCAGTGCCGATGAGAATGTTCGAATGAGATTGGAAGGTTATGAAACAGGGCTGAAAGAACAGCTGATCGTCTATGAATTGATAACCAAGAAATCACCCAATCGCGAAATTTTTATCGCTCTTCAAGAATCACTGGAGAAATATCACCGGACAGCCGAAGAAATAACGGAAATGGTTAAGAAGGATAAAAAAGAGGATGGGTTCAACCTCTTTATTACCAAAATCACTAATATCGACAAAACGGTGCGTAATCAGTTTCAAAATCTAACCGGTACCGGAGAAATGGAAGCTAAAACTGAAAAGACAGCAGCGGACATTGAATATGAAGCGGTTACTACTCAATTACTTGTATTTGGAGTGTTTGGGTCATTGTTAACCTTAATCCTCGCTGTCTCGTTTTCTCGAACAATAACCCGCCCCATTAAAAAGCTGGTCGAAATGATCAGAAAGATGGCTCTAGGGGATTTTACCGGCGAGCTTAAGGTGGAAGGTAATGACGAAATCGGGTCAATTACTTTGGAACTGGCCAAAATGGATGAAAGTCTTTCAAATCTTATCAGGAGAATCCGCGAAGCTGCCGTTGTTCTGAGCCAAGATTCCAAACAGATCGCCACTGGTAACCAAGATCTCTCCCAACGCACTCAAGAACAGGCATCCACTTTGGAAGAGATCGCCAGCACTATTGAGGAGATTAATACTTCTATCCAATTAATGGTCGTTAATTCCCAGAAAATCAGCGCTTTGTCTCAAGAGTCTCTTAACATTGTAAAAGACGGAGAAACTTCGATTAACGAATCCAAAAAAGCTATGGAGCGGATTTTGGAAAGTGGGAAGAAGATCGGGGAGATTACCAAATTAGTCAATCAGATTGCATCTCAGACTAATTTGTTGGCCCTAAATGCTTCGGTGGAGGCAGCCCGCTCAGGAGAAAACGGACGGGGCTTTGCCGTAGTCGCAACGGAGATTAGAAATTTAGCTAACCGGTCGGCAACTTCGGCTAAGGAGATCGGGGATTTAATCAAGGAAAGCAAAGTTTTGATTGACCACGGTAATGACATGGTCTGCAATTCGGCTCTGATTTTAGAAAGAATATTAGCTAACACCCAAAAAACAGCGGCAGAAATTTTGGATATGACCGGTGCGCTTCAGGAAGAAGCCGACGCTATCCAACAGATTGAAGCTTCAGTAGAGCAATTAAACCAAGTCACCCAAGAAAATGCCGGGATGGTAGTATCAATTTCATCATCAAGCCAGTCTTTGAGCTCAGTTTCGGGAAATCTGAAGGATTTGATCGATGAATTTAAAATTGATGGCTAGGGCAAGAAAACAATCAGTCAATCTCTTGACTTCTTTCCTTCTTTAGTGTTATAATTTTAAGGCGTTACTGGTCGCGTAGCCCAGTTGGTTAGAGCGCTGCGTTCACATCGCAGAGGTCACTGGTTCGAGCCCAGTCGCGACCACCAATAGTGAGGGCAATGTACAATTTATAATGTACAATGACCATATTGTTTCTTGGTATTAAAAACGGAGCCGTGGTGTAGTCGGTTAACATGCCAGCCTGTCACGCTGGAGACCGTGGGTTCGAGTCCCATCGGCTCCGCCAATCATTATCAAGCATACTCTTGTCTTTTGTCTCATGCCTAATAATTGCCACGATAGCTCAGTTGGTAGAGCAGAGGACTGAAAATCCTCGTGTCGCTGGTTCGATTCCGGCTCGTGGCACCATTTTTTATTTCTAAAAGTCAAAAGTCCAACAGAGAGTAGGGCTTTTTTTGTCTTTTATTTTTTGACTTTGGACTTTTGACTGTTGTCTCGATCTTTGACTTTCACCTATCGGTTAAGCTAAAATATTGGTATGAGGATACGGGTCATTAGTTTAACGCTGTTTATTCCAGGGGCTTTATCGCGTAAAGATAAACGGCAAAAGATAAATTGTACTTGGATTCCATTCAACAAAAGATTATGAATTTAATTGAAGATAATTATCCGGTGGAAATTTGCGATGCGTCGATTGAGGATTATTAATTTAAGGCAAGGGATTTTTAAAGGTTTTAGCAGGACAAGTAATATACTTGTAGAAATAGTGTATAAATATACACAAAGAAAGCGGGAAAATGTAAATGATATCCTTTCGCAAAGCTAAAATGCCGGATGTTGAAGCTTTACACAAGCTCATTAATGAACTGGCCGAACAAGGTTTAATGCTGCCTCGGTCCCGGAGCGTTCTTTATGAATCGTTACGTGAATTTACTATTATTGAAAATGACGGTAAATTTATCGGAGGTGGAGCGCTTCATATTATTTGGGAGGATCTGGCGGAAGTACGCGCTCTAGCTATTAAACCCGAATTCCATGGTAAAGGAATCGGGAAAGAATTGATCAAAGAATTAACTAATGAGGCTAAAGAACTGGGAATTCCCCAGATATTCGCCCTCACCTATCAGGTGGAGTTCTTTAAAAAATGCGGTTTTGAAGAAATCGTTAAAGAAAAAATGCCTCAAAAAGTCTGGAAAGATTGTATCAATTGTCCCAAGTTTCCCAACTGCGACGAGGTGGCTATGATTCGCGCAGTTAATTAGCGCTTATAATTATTCAGACTTGGAAATGGATGGTTTGGGTTGGAAAGCGGCGCAGTCAGCGCCGCTTGCTTGTTTTACAGACACCGATGGCAGTTGTCTGGTTTTAAAGCCAAAAACTCTGCAACCGTGAGGGAAGTTTTTGTCCCAAGTTATATAGAAATGATTACATTGAAAGCAATTAATCCGCTCCGGATTCATGTTGACGCCCATTTTTCAGACAAAGACCCCGATTTTTCCGACCTTTTCCTGGGCTCCTTTAATCGCATCCATAATAGTTTCTCGGTTAACAGCTCCGGTTTTTAGAAAACTGTCGATCAACCAGACGCTAAAGGTATCGCCGGCCCCTACGGTGTCTTTGGCATCGGCTAACGGGAATTTAACCTGATATTGCTCTTGGTTCTCATTATTAAAGACTCGGACTTGGTCGCTATAAGTAACGATTGCTATTTCATGTCCGATTCGGTTCATAATTATATCCCAGGGGTCGGAGGAACTCATTCGTAAAATCTGGCAGTTTCCCGTTGAGGTGGCATCCCGGACATCGGCATAAATTGCTTTAAAACTACGAATACAGGTTTCTTCATGCAAAACTACAGCATCAAACTCTCCCGAGAAGATCCGGGATTTGATACCCTCTCGAAACCTTTGAAAAATACCGAGGTCATAGTTACGAACGTTTACATTCCGGTAGGAAAAATCTTGAAGGGAATTTTTTAGCTGAAAAACATGATCCAAAGGGTAGAGCATTGGATTATAAATGGTAGTAAGTTCAATTTTATGACCCAGCTGGCTTAGACCCCTTACCACATTACCGACCCCTCCGGGGTAAACATTGCAGCTGCCGGAGCTAATAATCCAATCGACGATTACGTCGCCTGCCATAGTTAATTTGGAATCCACAATAAAACCTCCTTGAAAACTGAGATATCTGATTATAACACAGGTGAGAAAATTTATAATAATTCTCTCTGTCTTTGTGTCCTTTGTGGGAATTAAATGCTCAATGTTGTAAAACGCAAAATTAGTCGAAGGAAACAGGCAATTTTATAGTAAAGGTACTTCCTTCACCTAATTTACTTGCGACGGAAATGGTCCCTCCCAAAGCTGCGGTGAGTTCCTTGGCGATGGTCAGCCCGAGACCAAAACCACCGCTTTTCCGGTTACGGGAACGGTCGGTCCGGTAAAAACGTTCAAAAATATAAGGCAGATCAGTGTCGGAGATCCCTTCACCTTGGTCGGAAATTTGAATCGATACGTTGTTTTCACAGTAAACCAAGGTGACTTGGACAGTTTTCCCTGAAGGTGTATATTTTAGGGCGTTAGATAATAGGTTGTCCAAAATCTTCGCTAAAGCCTCACGGTCAGTAAGGATAGTGCACGGCTGGATACCGGAATATTGGAGGACCAGGTTTTTTGTTTTAAATAACGGTTTCAGCCTTTGGATGGTTTCTTCAAGAAACGGAGAAAGCTCTAAGGGTTCCATTTGAAAATTATAAATCGCCTTATCGGAGAGGACAATATCTTGAAGGCCATTAATTAAAGAGGTAAGCCGGTTGGCTTCTTCCAGTAAAGATTCAAGATTTTCCTTAGTGGAAGGAATGATCCGGTCGATCATACCTTCCAGATGGCTACGGATGGTAGCCAAAGGAGTGCGAAGGTCATGGGCTACATCCGCCGTCATTTTTTTACGGAGTTTCTCCAAAATTGAAAGGCGTTCCGCTAATTGATTGAGGCTTATGCCTAATTCCCCAAGTTCATCCCGGGGAAGGGTACGGATTCTGGATTCCAAATCACCTGAAGTCATAGCTTTAGCTATTTGGCTCATTTCCATAATTGGGGCGGTAAACTTCCGGGCAAAGAGTACCGCCACCAGAAATGAGATTATTCCGGTTAATAAAATTGTTAAGACAATGGAACGATTAATCGTCGCCCGGAACATCTCATCTTGGGTTGTTAAAATGTTTTGGAGGATGTTTCGGCCGAAATGGGCGGTCCCAATGATAATCCCATTATGATAGATTGGACGAGACTGAAGAGGTTGTTCATTTCGATGGTTGCGACCGGAACGGGTAATGATAACGATTTTTCCTAGAGGATCGGTAACATAGCGCAGGTTACCCATAAAGGCCCCTCTACCAATATTAATAGTACGGGGGATAGCAGACCAATCTCCATATTCGCGGTAAATATCAACTAGGTTGTTAACAATTTGCCGTTGGCGTACTTCCTCGGCTCGGTTTAAATAATTCTGAAATTGATAATTGAGGGAGATATTGATAATAAAACCGGAGGTCAAAATACTTCCCAATGAAACCATTAATATTAACAGGGTAAGTTTGTTAAGAATTGGAGATTTCAATCCCTAGTACCCCCAAATTTATAGCCCACTCCGAAGACGGTAAGGATGTATTGGGGTCTTTCGGTATTGTCCTCGATTTTTTGGCGTAAATTTTTGATATGGCTGTCAATAGTCCGTTCATAACCTTCGAAGCTGTTACCTTGGATTCTTTCCAGTAATTGCCCTCTACTAAAAACCTGTCCCGACGATTGGGATAAAAGTAGTAATATTTTAAATTCAGTCGGTGTTAGGTAAATCTGTTTTTGATTCCGGTATACTTCGTATTTGTTCGGGTCAATTAGGAGTGTTCCTTGATTAAATGAGTAAGTTAAAATAGCTGTAGTAGCATTAATTGGCGAAACATTGCGCCTGCGTAATTGAGCCTGGACCCTGGCCACTAATTCCCGGGGGCTAAAGGGCTTGGAGAGATAATCGTCGGCCCCGATATTTAGGCCAAAAATACGCTCATCTTCGGAGGTTTTAGCAGACAATATTATGACTGAAACATCGGATATTTGGCGTACTTCCGTTAGCAGTTGTTCACCGGAGAGTCCTGGAAGCATAAGGTCGAGAATGATTAAATCCGGGTTCAGATTTTTGGCCAGGTCGAGGCCTTGACGACCATCAATGGCAGTATAAACATGAAAGCCTTCTTTTTTAAGGTAGGCCTCAATGATCTGGAGGATCTTTAGTTCGTCTTCAATTACTAAAATTTTTGCCATTAGATCACCTTTTAGATACTCCGTAAAGCTTATACTCCAATAATATCATTGGATTTAATTCGGTACATTCGGAGTAGATCCTTTTTTTGAGCCAAGTTAAAAACTTCATAAAATCTCCATACCTTTTTCATGATGGATTCAAATACTGGGTGTAAAGTTAGATAAAAGAGAGGAGGTGTTTGGCAAAATTGATCTATCTTGATAATACTCATAAATAATAAACAAGATGAAGGGAGAATTTGAATGAAAAAAAAATTATTAGCTACTTTAGTAGTTGCAGTATTGGTAGGTTCGATTTCATTAACGACTTTTGCTATGGGCGGTGGGCAAGTCAACGGGTTTTGCGAAGCAGGGTTACCTAAAATTTGTCGGAGACTTAATTTAACCCCCGAACAGGAACTGAAAATATTAAGAATTAGACAAGATTTTCAGAAGGAGACCCAACCATTACGTTTTGAGATGCAGAGAAAACAGCTTGAACTCCGCCACCTCTGGGCGGCAAAAATCTTGGATCAAAGTAAGATTGAGACTAAAGAAAAAGAAGTAAGCGGACTTAGAGTTCAAATCATTAATAAAGCCCGGGGAATGCGTGAAAAGGTTGAAAATACGCTCACTGCCGAACAGCGTAGTAAACTTGAAAAGGCCGGTGAAAAATGTAAAACCAGTTCCGGTCCATATAGAAGGTACCCCCGCTGTAAAGAGAAAAAAGATGGCTGTTTCGATAATTAAGTCAGACCATTTTTCTGAAAAACCCTGTGGTTTATCATCAACTACAGGGTTTTAGTTTGCTGAATTTTGGATAATGGGTTTAACATTTAATTCCAAAGGATAAATAAGCCTATGGTGGAATTTATTTAACAGAAGCCTGAGTCGATGATTGAGGAGGTAAATTGGGATGAAGATTGCAGTTTTCTCAGATATTCACGGTAATGCCCTCGCTTTAGAGGCAGTTATAAAAGATATTGACTCCCGTAATGCCGACTTGGTTTTCTGCGGTGGAGATTTGGTAGGGTATGGAGCTTATCCCAATGAAGTAATCGATTTGATCCGAAAAAATCGAATCCCGACAATAATGGGAAATTATGATGAAGGAGTTGGGTTTAACAAAGACGACTGTGGTTGTGCCTACACCAGCTCTCAAATGAAAGAATTGGGCCAAATTTCTTTAGAATGGACTAAAAAAAAGGTTAACTTCGAAAATCGGGCTTTCTTACGGAGTTTGTTAGAGAGAATTCAATTCACCGCTTGCGGAAAAAAAATATTAATTATCCATGGCAGCCCTCGTTTGATCAACGAATATCTCTATGCGGACCGGCCTGAAGAGTCGGTGTTGCGAATTTTCGATGAAGAACGGGTGGATATTATTATCTGCGGCCATACCCATTTGCCATTTACCAGAGTTATGGATGGAAAGTGTTTGATTAATGCCGGTAGTGTCGGAATTTCTAAAGACGGAGATGTTAGGGCCGCTTATACTTTGATTAAGTTAACGGAGAGTTCTTTAGAAACTGAGGTTATCCGGGTTAACTATGATGTGGAGCGAATGGCTCAGGCCATAGAATCTTCAGGTTTGCCAAAGGATTTTGCCCTGGCATTAAAGGCTGGAAGGTGATTAGTATTATTGCCGGATACATTAAATTGAACCAAATCCATTAAGTTTATCAATTTGAATTAAAAGGGACATGGTTCCACTATTTACAACCAATGTAAAGTATGATAAAATATTACCAAGAAGGATATTTCGTGTTATCGAAATGTCCTTGACTTTATTTTAACAATAATTTATTAAACATTATTAGCAGCTATTGGAGAGGGCATTAGTCGGCGGACTATATGTCCTTGTATTTTATCAACGACTAATTTACATTAAATGGTTTTCCGATTTGAGACTTCAAAAAGCTATAGGAAAGGAGATTCCAATGAACCAACCGATAAATTTAACCCAAGATGCTTTTAATTCGTTACTTGCTAATTTGGTCGAGCTTGAAGAGGGGATTGACGAAATTATCGATCTTTTTTTCCGGGAACTTTCCAAAGAAACCGAAGAGCTGAAAAGGGTTTTGAATGAGTATATTCGATGGCTGGATGCGACGGTTAATCGGGTTATTATTGATGATCATACTGATAATGATTTCCCTTATGCGGTCGTCGGCA
>JAAYEK010000128.1 GCA_012728785.1 Bacillota bacterium
CTGATTTATTAAACAAAGCCATTGAAGAATATTTGGATGGGATACAAAATCTAAAGCTGAAGGAGACAATCGGCTATAGTCTTCTACCGGGAGGAAAACGCCTGCGCCCATTATTGCTTTTTACCTTGCTTTCTGATCTTGGTGAGGAACCAAGCAAAGGACTTTATCCGGCACTGGCCATTGAGATGATTCATACTTATTCACTGATCCACGATGATTTGCCAGCTATGGATAACGATGATTTTCGACGCGGAAAACCTTCCCTCCATAAAAAATATAACGAGGCTTTAGCCATTCTTACCGGTGATGCTTTACTTTCCGATGCCTTTAGATATTTCTTAAAAACTCCGGTTGAGACTTTCAAACAAGTCGAACTCATCCGCATCGTTTCCGAATGCATTGGTTCATCGGGTATGGTTTTAGGGCAGGTCTTAGATTTAGCGGGCGACCCAAAGACGATTGAAGCTATTCATCTTCATAAAACTCAAGATTTATTTCGTTTAACTTTACTGAGCGGTGGAATCATCGCTGGACTTACGAATTTAGCGGAATTGGATAATTTGAGTTTTTATTTTGGTCATGCTTTTCAAATAAAAGACGATCTGGATGATTATCTGACCGAACCGGATAAGATTACCCATCCTCTTGTTTACGGAAGCGAAAATTCCCGAGCGGTTTTAGCTGAGTATCGTGAGATGGCTTTAATGATTGTACAAAACATGCTCGGAAGAAAAGAAATGTATAAATTAATACAGAGGATTTTAGGATGAAAATCAATGAAATCGAGAACCCGGACTTTCTTCAAAATCTCTCCTATGCGGAGCTTACCGAACTGGCCGGGGAAATCAGGACCTTTTTAATAGAAAATGTCAGCAAGACCGGAGGACATTTCTCCTCAAATTTGGGGATGGTCGAAACCACAATAGCCCTCCATTATGTCTTTAATCAAAAGAATGATAAGATTATCTTTGATGTCGGGCACCAAGGTTATACACACAAAATCCTTACCGGTAGGGCCAAGGATTTTACGACTTTGAGAAAAAAGAACGGTCTTTCCGGCTTCCTAAAATACAAGGAAAGCATCTACGATGTCTGGGAAGCAGGGCATTCCTCAACTTCCATTTCTGCCGCTGCTGGTTTTCTTGAAGCCAAGGCGACAGGAACTGATATCGGTAATGTTGTGGTCCTGATCGGGGATGGTTCGATTCAAAATGGACTTGCTTTTTCCGCTTTGAATTATCTTGGGGATAAAAAGAATCAAAAAGCAATAATAATTTTAAATGATAATAATATGTCGATTTCCCGGAACGTTGGTTTCCTATCGAATATTTTAGACCGTGTCCGGATTCGTAAACCCTATCAATTTTTAAGAAAACTCACACCAAAATTCTTGAGAAATTTTAAGCGGGCAATCAGTTCCTATCTACACGGAGGTAATATGCTTGCTTCTATGGGCTTTCGCTTTTTCGGGCCGATTGATGGCCATGATATCAAGACCTTGATTAAATATTTTACCTACGCAAAGAATTCCGAACAGTCGATTATCATTCATGTTAAGACCACTAAGGGTAAGGGCTATGAGTTTGCGGAAGCGGATGATCTGGGTGCCTGGCATGGAACGGCAGCTTTTGATATCGCAACCGGAAAGCCGCTAACAGAAACACCTGAAGGGCAAATTTCTTGGAGCAAGGGTATTGGTGATTTATTGCTTACGGAAGCTAAAAAGAATAGCGATATCATTGTCCTTTCACCGGCGATGATCCACGGAAGTGGTCTCAGCAATTTTCAAAAAGAACTTCCTGACCAAATCATTGATGTTGGTATCGCGGAAGAACATTGTATAGTTATGGCAAGCGCTCTGGCACTGACAGGAAAGATCCCAGTAGTTTCGATCTATTCGACTTTTCTCCAGCGTGCCTATGATGAGATCAACCATGATATTACCCGCACTAATGCTCATGTTATTTTCTTAGTCGATCGGGCCGGAATTGTTGGACCTGACGGCTCAACCCATCAGGGAACTTTCGATTTGGCGTTTTTATCGCACCTGCCGAATATAGTAATCACCATGCCTAAGGATTTGAATGAGGCGGCTGCTCTATTGCATTATGCCCTCTACCAACATCAAGGGCCCTTTGTTATTCGTTATCCGCGTGCCGATATTTCAGTTCTTGAGGTAGCAAGTTCAGTGCCTTTCGGAACTTGGGAAATAATCCGTCCCTTAGCCGATATTAATTTTATCTGTTATGGACCAGCGGTTTCTGCTTTTCAGGACGCGATCGGTTCCAGAAATTTTGGGCTGATCAACGCTCGTTATCTTAAACCTCTGGATATTAATATTTTAAGACAAATAGGAAAGCGGAAGCTGGTTGTTTATGAAGAGGTCCAACGCCTTGGCGGTTTAGGGGCTTTGATTATGGACGCAG
>JAAYEK010000129.1 GCA_012728785.1 Bacillota bacterium
AATAGACTCCGGTTTTGCTGCCTTTAAGTTTTTCCCCTCCATATCCGGCGTCTTCCACCGCGCTTAGTGCGATCTCTAAAAACATTCGTTGGTTAGGGTCCATTAAACTTGCTTCCCGGGGTGATATATTAAAGTACCCGTAGTCAAATTCGTCAATTCCATCTATGTAGGAGCCCTTTTTATATTTGATTGCGGAGACCTTTTTCAGAATATGGTTTAAATATTTGTCCGCCTCGGATTTTCTATCCGTAGGCAATTCAGTAATGCAATCCTTGCCGGTTTTTAAGTTCTCCCAAAATTGATTAAGATCTTCGGCATAGGGAAGTTTGACCGTAATCCCGATGATAGCGATATCATGTGTTTCACTAGTTTCAATTTCGGTAATATTGTTATCGCTAATTTCATTAATAAGTTGTTGAAGATCAATATTTTTCATTAGTTTTATTCTCCTTAAATTGGACGGTTTCAATACATTATTTTTAAATTTCTAGATAGAATTCAATTTTTTCTACCAAAATCTCCTCGGCTTCTTTTATGGTATCTAGATAAGGAAGAAAAATTATCCCAAATAAGAATTGTTTTTGCTCGAATATTTCATATATAACTCCTAATAAATCGCGCCATGCTTTAATTGCATTATCGATAGCCGGTATTATTCCGCATTTTGATATATTGGGATATTTATTTTGAATATTTAACAATATCTCTTTTAACTGCATTCTGCGTGAAATAATATCCCATAATTTCCAATCCAAAAGTCTTTTCATAGTATAACCATTATAGCAAGGGTTTTCTTCATTTAAGTACATGGTTTCTTTCCGACAAATCGCCATCAGCGCATCCAACGCCTCGATGCTGGAATAGACTTGATAATCTTCCTCGTATTGAACGGGCTTCAAACTATTATTAACCATTAACTCAATCTTATCGCCGAGATCAATCTGATGGTTAAGTTTTTCGGTATTAATATCAATAGTCGCATAATATATTTCAACATTAAAGGCATGTTTCAGATCATCTTTTTTGATTACTCCCACTGATTTATTTTTGGCGTAAGAGATGAAATTGCTGTTCAGAACGTATGGCATTTCAACATAATAAAGCATTTCCGGGTCATAGGCCACCGCCACAAAAGTATGTACATCTTTTGCTAAATCTTCAGGTGTATCGGTAACTTCAAAATTAAAATTAATAAAATTCTTATGAAAAGGGAGTTTTTTGGTGTATGTTTTAATGATAGGTAATTTCCCTTGATCCAGCAATTCTTCAATGGCGCCAATGGCTTCATATCCTTCTCCTTTCACAATATTAGCCTGGTATAAATCAGTAATGTCGGGGAAATTGTTTACATCAATGTTATATAATACTCCCTCGGGACTAATAGTTAACTTAAATGATATATCGTTAAAAAAGACAAGTAAATAGTCGGCATAATCCGGAATATAGCGTTTCATGTTATAATAAAACATCATCGTACTACAATCCATATTTTTGGCTATCGGGTCAATACTGCCGTTTTTCAGAAAAAAGTAGTCAATTTCCAGATTCTTTTCAAGATGGGGCGGCAATTTCTCCGGTTCGATATAAGAATGGCGCTTTGAAGCGATTTCCGCCAATTCGGCGATGGTTGGGTATTGAACCATATCCTCAAGAGTTAGCCCATAATCCTTCATTTTAGCGATAACCTGAATTGCTTTTAACGAATCACCGCCCAGATCGTAAAAGTTATCATAGATACCTATCTCCAATATGCCTATAACATCCCGCCATACTTGTCTGATCATAGTCTCAAGGCTATTTCTAACATCATCGAATTCCTTTCGGATGGCTACTTCCATTACAGGTAATTTCTGTTTTTTGTTAACTTCTCCAGAAGCAGGTGTTATTTCAGATACCGGCAATTCGAGAAGCTTTTGTCCGGTATAACTGGTTAAAGGAAGCAAATATGACGAGTGTTTTAAGGAATTCAGATTATCCATTAGGATATTCCAATTATTCTTTACTTTCTCCGAGCTTTCTTTTACTGGGTACTTTCGTGTTGGGGTAATCTCCGATACCACTACCGCAATGTGGTCCAAACCAATATTTTCGGTCACATCTTTCTCGGCTTTAGTCTCTTTTTGATAGTTTTTATGATAATAACTATCAATATAATCTATTTTGGGAATGATTTGCGCGCTCTTCAACT